>NZ_JBQENW010000031.1:0-53313 GCF_052044835.1 Bacillus sp. 22475
TTTTCTTACGATTAGTCAACCTGTATTTTTAGGTTTTTACTGGAGTGAATATCAGAATAAACATATACTTATTATCATGCATAACAAAGACCCCTAATATATACTCGTTTTTTGCTAGGGGTGAGATATGATATGATGAATGAAACTATGATATTAGGCCGTTAACCGATAATCATAGTGTATATCATGTGTAATAAGGTGAAAGAGAAGTTTCAAGAACTTATTTACACATGCAATGGACGCAACTTTATGACATTTGTTATAGGGTTGCGTTTTTAATTTATCGTAATACTCAACAATGTGATTTTGTCCGTAACGTCGTTGTTTAATCATGTTCTGGATGATGAGAAAAAGGAGCTTCCGCAAATGTTTATTTCCACGTTTGTTAATTTTATCTTTATAAAAGGTTTTACCTGATTGAAAACGGCGTATATCAATACCTGCAAATGCATTGAGCTGCTTGTTATTGTTAAAACGAGTAATATCTCCTATTTCAGCCATCAAGCGTACTGCAGTATTCGGGCCAATCCCAGGAAGACTGAGAATGATACCGTATTCTGCACGTTGCTCGGCTATATATACCATCTTGTTAATACAGCATTCTTTTTGGTGAAGAAGCTCTTGATAGCGCTTTGCATATAATTTGAGTTGATCACAAAGAACATCGTTCTCAGAAACAGCCGGATAGGAAGTTTTCGCTATTTCAATTATCTGAATCGCTTTTTTCTCGGCTGTAATATTTGATATTTTTTTATTGGTGTTGGCACGAATACGATTTTTTATGATTGTTTTTGAAAGACCTAAAACACAATCTGGGTGGGGGAATAGTTGAACAAAATTTAAAAACAAATCAGATTTACTGGTAAACATTCTTTCCAATTCAGGAAAAGTTAATTGAATTACTTTGTGCATACGACCACGAATTATCGATAATTCACTGTCCAATTCGCTATACCATCTAGAAAGAGATTTTAGCTGATGGAATGAGTTGATAGTTCCATTAGATACCCTTCGGGTAACTGTGAAGTGAGTGAGAGCTAATCGATGTGCGTCGCTTCGGTCGGTCTTATGAATCCGTAAGGAATCACATTGTAGTTTGGCTTCTAATGGGTTTAATAAACAATACGTATACTGGTTATCTTGCATAAATCGTTCTAGCTGCCTGGAATAGATACCTGTTGATTCGAACACAATTTCAGGTAATTCACCAGTATTATCTGCAAGTTCATGAATTTTTTCTTGTAGCTTTTCGAATTCGGGTTTAGAATGCTTGATTTCACTTTCAAATACACATTGTTTTTGTGCATTATAAATTACCATGTAACTTTTACCCATACTGACGTCAAACGCAATTACGTGTTCCATAAAGTTCCTCCTTAGGTGAAATTGAAGTCTTCAACTTACACTTATCGATTCCCATTTCTTATACACGATCTCGAGGACCAACATACTAAAAACTGATTCAAATAAGGTAAGTGAAGAAGGTCAGTTTATTTTACGGATTCAAGATCCCAAAGCACCCACGACCCTTTCTTCACTTCTACTATATAAAAAATAGTAGTGCGAACCAATGCCTTGGTCTGCACTACTAATCTTAGTATGTTTATTTTGGAGGAGGAAGAACTTTGAAAATGCCATTAACAAAACATTGGTGTATGGATAAACGATGCGGATTCGAAGAGACTTCTCATAAGATACGTGATGGATGGAAATGTCCTAAATGTAATGGACTGATGATGTATCAAATTGTTAAGAAAGATAAGAGACGAGGATAGTCAATGCAACCTCTAACAATACAAGAGATTAATAAACTATACGAACAAGATAATATCATTAAGTTCTATAAGCATCCGTATTGGCGTAAGCACATAAGAATATTAGCGCTCGAGCGAGATAATAGTGAGTGTCAGGAATGCAAGCGCAAAGGTAAGTATAGCAAGGGTAGGAACGTCCATCATATCAAGGAGTTACGTGACAGACCAGACTTAGCTTATACATTAAGTAACCTAGAAACGCTATGTATTCAATGCCATAACAAAGAACATGGTAAAGAGAAGAACATAGTGAAGAAGCGCTGCACGATAGTAGATGAAGAGAGGTGGTAAGTGTGGACAGCCTAACGATACAAGGTAACACATATGACTTGTCTATTATAGATGTCGGAATAGTTGAAGCTACTACAAAAGAAGCTGAGATATACAAACAGTTTCGTGAAGATATCTACACAACATACAAACAGATACGTCACATATGTAATCCAAGAGCATGTGAGAAGACTACACTTGAAACGGTAAAGAAAAGTCTACGTGAACATTGGTTAGAACATTATCTAAATATGAATTTAACAGAAGCTCACATAGTTATTGAATATGCTGAGCTATTCTTTGGTTTAGCTATAAAATAATTTAAGGCAAATTCCCTGAGACACCCCCCGGGTAAAATATAGAAACAATTTTGCTGGGGGACCGAGCAACGCGAGGGGGGATTTCTCTTTTTATTTTCGCGTTACGCGCGTGGGAATAGAAAAAAAGGCAAAAAAAATACCATCCCTTCTCTGGGATGATTAAAATTTTCGATATGTATTTGTAATCAGTGGACCGTCGCCACTGTTTCCTTCTAAGTAAAAATATACATGATTATTCTCGTCTTTACAAGTGTCATTTTTAAAATTAATCTTCGAAAAAATCCAATGAAAAAGCGGGGTGGTGATATTGTGAGCGGAAAACAAAGTAAATATAAATTAGCGTTCAAAGATTTCTTAGAAGGTGTTAAATACAAGGATATCGCGGATAAATATGACGTATCTGTTAGCACTGTTAAATCATGGCGCAGCCGTTATTGGGAAGACATGATAAATGAAAAAGGTCTAAAAAATGTTTCGGAAAAGGTTGCAAAACTTCAAAAAAACAGAGAAAAAACGCTTAGAAATAAAATAAGAGATGATTTATATGAACAACTCGGCACGAACGGTATCATACACGCTCATTTTATGGATTTAGTAGAAGATTATATGTCATTTTGGGATATAAAAAACAGATTGATAGCTGATGTAAAAGATCGCGGTGTATCTGTACTAGGCGCTAATGGATTTATGAAAAAAAACGATAGCATTAACGAGTTGAATAAAACTAACACGCAAATGTTAAAGATTCTTAACGAGTTAGGACTTAAGGCGGTAAGTGAGGATGATGACGATGATGCAGAAGTCTAATCTTCCTTATAAATATCATCCTTTCATTAGTGAGTACATGCATGCTGTGGAAAGCGGATCTATCCGTTCTTGTAATGAACAAAAACAATTAATGACCTTAGTTCGAAAAACTTTAGATGATCCAAATGTTTATGTTGATGTTCAAGCTATTGAGGATAGTGTTAATATCCCAGCTAAATATTTTCCATTCGAATTATTCGCATGGCAACGTTTTGTTAACGCTTGTGTGTTCGGCGTTCGTTATAAGGACACCAACCGTCTTGTTTGGAATCAAATATTAATACTGATGGGACGTGGCGGTGGTAAAAACGGATATGCCGGATATTTAAACTTCTATATGCTATCTAAACAGTTTGGTATAGATAGATATCACATTGAATGGATCGCGACATCTGAAGAACAAGCAAAAACTACATTCGATGACGTGAAGGAAGTAATAGAAAATCCTGCAAATAAGGTTTTAAAGAAATCATTTAGTGCTACAAAGGTACTAATTAAACATAAAACAAACAAATCTCACATGAAATTCAATACTTCTAATGCTAGAACGAAAGATGGACGACGTCCTGGATCAGTTTGGTTCGATGAAATTCATGAATATGAAGATTATAAGTCGATTAAAGTATTCCGTTCAGCCTTGGGTAAAGTTAAAGATGGACGAACTTTCTATTTAACAACGGATGGATATGTCCGTGGTGGCGTTTTGGATGATATGAAAGAGAAGGCTCGAATGATTCTAAGTGGCGAAGTTGAAAGGAGTAAGTTATTCCCCTTCATCTGCAAATTAGACTCCGAAGAAGAAGTCGAAGATATTGCAAACTGGGAAAAAGCCAATCCTTCTATTCGAGATAATATGGAATTATTCGAAACGATGAAAGAAGAATGGGCCGATTGTCAAACCAACATTCCTATGCATGTTGAATTCATGACAAAACGGATGAACATTCCGAAGCAGCTATTTCAACATAAAATCGCTACTTATGAGGATCTTCTTGCAACAGATCAACCTTTACCTGATGATTTACACAAATATGAATGTATTGGTGGTGTAGATTACGCAGAATTACGCGACTTCTGCAGCGTCGGTTTGCTATTCAAACGGCAAGGGAAGCGTTATTGGATTCACCATACCTTTATATGGTATCAGGCATTGAAAATGCAGGATATTAATCAAGATATTATAGATATAGGTGTGGAAAAAGGACTCTTCACCATCGTCTATGATAAAGAAATCGAGCCCAAACGTGTTATCAATTGGTTTTTAGAAAAATCGAAAACATACGACATTAAGCGTATCGCGATTGATAAATTCCGTTCTGTAATCTTGAAACCTTTATTAGAAGAAGCTGGTTTTAACGAAAGAGTTGAGATAGTAAGGCGCGGGCAGTACATTCATGCTATGTTAGACCCATTAATCCAACATCTATTCATAAATCATAATATTGTTTTCCACGACGATCCTGTTATGCGTTGGTATTGCGGGAATGTTTATGTGGACGAACTAGGAAATGGCTCAAAAGAATATAAAAAAATCGACCCTGTCAAAAGAAAAACTGACGGGTTTTTTGCGTTCACACATGCGCTCAATTTCGACGGTGATCTTGAAGACTATGCAGTCGATTTAAACGATATGCAAGTATGGTCATTCTGAGAAAGGGGGTGAAAAAATGGGAATTCGTAATGTTTTTAAAACCTTTTTAGGAAAAAGTGATAATGGAACAGTCCCGGATGTTGATTGTAGTGTGATGACACTTAAAGCTGAAATTGCTTACAAGAAATTGTATGTTAACGCTGCTATCGATTTAATTGCTCGTAGTTTAGTAGCTTGTGATTTTGAAACATATAGAAGTGGCAAGTTAAAAAGAAGTTTGAACTACTACCAATTAAATGTGGCACCAAATAAGAATGAAAATGCCCATGAGTTTTGGTATAAGGTTGTCCATCAGTTAATTTACGAAAAGGAAGCGTTAATTTTACCTATAGGTGAGGAACTGTGGATAGCTGAATCGTTTCATCGTGAAACTACGAATGGTTTTAATGAGTATGTTTATAAAAGTGTTTCGATTAACAATCAGCTTTTAACGAAGGAATTTAGAGAACAAGACGTTCTATACTTGAGCCTTTCTGTAGAGTCAATAAACAACGTGATTAATAGTTTATATAGTTCATATGGACTATTACTAGCTAAAGCGATGTCAGATTACAAAGGCAATGGAAGAATACGTTATTTGTTCAGAGGCCGTTTCATGAATTCGTTAACTGATGAAAACGGAAAAGCTTCGCAAGAACTTTTTGAAGAGAAAGCAAAAGATTATATGAATCCTGAAAAGTTAGCAGCAATCATGTTCTTACCTGACAACGTACAAATGGAAGATCAAAGCAAGGACCCACGTAATTTAGATACGAGGGACATCAAAAACCTTGCAAAAGATATGTTAGATTTCGTGGCAACTGCCTTCCACATTCCTCCTTCATTACTAAGTGGAATAAGTGAAGGTGGCATTTCAACTACCGGTAATCCTACTGGCGATTTAGATAACTTTATCATATTAGCAGTAAGACCAATAGGGGAAATGATTACTAACGAATATAACAAGAAGATGTTCTCTAGAGAGCAATATTTAAGTAAAACATACATTAGATTCAACATGGACAACTTCAAATTGTTCGACCTTACTAAGTTTGCTAATTCCGTTGACAAGCTATTTGCAGTCGGTGGCATGAGCATAAACGATGTATTAGAACGTTTAGGAAAAGAACAAATAAAAGAAGATTGGGCTAATGAACGTTATGTTACTAAGAACTATGAGAGAGCAAGGATAAGCGGAACTATGAAAGGGGGTGAAGATATTGGAAATGGAAAAGATTCAACCGAAGTTCCTAATGATGGACAACAATCAACAGGACAATAATAAATCAGTCATTTATATGTATGGGAATGTTGGTAAAGCTCCTTTCGGTGACATTTCTTCTCAAGGTGTAAGAGAAATGTTAGATGGTGTTACAAATGACATTGAAATTCACATCAATTCAAATGGTGGCGATGCGTTTGAAGGGATTGCAATTTGCAACTACTTAAAAAATCACCCTTCTAATGTAACTGCCGTTATTGATGGTATAGCCGCTTCAGCCGCTTCATTAATTGCGATGGGTGCTAATAAAATCGAAATGCCTTCTAATACCACTATGATGGTACATCGTGCATCGACATATGCATTCGGTAATGCTGACTCATTAGAGAAGCAAGCTAAAATGCTACGTGACGTTGACGAAGCGTTAATTCAATCTTATAACAGCCGTTTTAACGGTGAGTTTTTCCAACTAGAAACACTTCTAGACAACGAAACTTATATGACCGCTGAAAAAGCTAAGTCATTCGGTTTCTGTGACGTAATCACTGATTCAATACAATCAAGTGTGGACAGTGAATCTGTAATTACAAATGAAGTTGAAGAACAACCCATCATCGCATCTATCGAAAACGAAGGTGACAAACGTACTCAAAACGCTGAAAAATCAGCTAACTTTATGGTTTCACTATTAAAATCTATTAAACTGTAGGAGGTAATTTACAATGATTAAAGACTTAGAAACGAAATTTGAAAATCAACAAAATTTAAGTAAGGTTTTAGCATCTGGTTCAGATGAAGAGGTGAATGATGCGTTAGTTGCATTCGCTCAAGGTATTCAAGAAAAAATTTTAGCACAAGCATCAGTACAATCTAGCGATCAAGCTATCTTAGCTGCTCGTGGTGGACGTGCTTTAACTAGTCAAGAAACGAAATACTACAATGAAGTAATTGCAGGTAACTCTTTTGCTGGTACTGAAGCATTAGTACCACCAACTGTTATCGAACGAGTATTTGAAGACTTAGTTCAAAATCATGAATTATTATCTGAAATTACATTTGTTAACGTCGGTGCTTTAACTGAATGGATTCTGAAAAAAGGTGATATCCAAACTGCCTTCTGGGGTAAATTGTGCGCGGCTCACAAAGAACTTTTAGATGAAGGTTTCGAAACGATTAAAATTGAGGAATACAAATTATCAGCATTTATGCCTGTATGTAAAGCAATGTTAGACCTTGGCCCGACTTGGTTAGATCGCTACGTTCGAACTGTATTAGTTGAATCTTTAAAAATCGCTTTAGAATTAGCTATCGTTCGTGGTACTGGTAAAGATCAACCTGTAGGCATGATGAAAGATTTATTAACTGTTACAGGGGGCGTACATGCTGATAAAGCCGATACTGGTAAGTTAAAAGACCTTAATCCTTACACTTTAGGTAATATCATGGCTCTACTTACTAAAGATGGTAAACGTAATCCATCTAATGTGTTACTAATCGTTAACCCTGTAGACTACTGGTCTAAAATTTATGGTTATACTACACGACCTAACATGGATGGAACTTACACTTATAACGTTCTTCCGATTCCAGGTAAAATCGTTAAATCAAATGCTGTTCCTAAAGGTAAATTAATCGCTGGTATGGCAAAAGATTACTTCCTTGGATTAGGTGGAGCACAACGTTTAGACGTTTACGATCAAACACGCGCTATCGAAGACGAAGATTTATACATCGCTAAAATGTACGCTAATGGTCGTGCTGAAGAAAATGAATCATTCTTAGTTTATGATATTTCTGAAATGAAAGACCCAGGTACAGCGGTGACTACTCCAGCACCTACTAAATAGGGAGTGATCCTTTATGAGTGACAATCAATCACAGGCGACGTTACAGTCGCCTTTTGATTTGTTAGAAGATGTAAAACATGCACTAGCAATCACTTGGGATGAAGAAGACAAGGACATCATAAAGCTTATAGATCGTTCCGTTTATTTTATCAATGATTTAGTAGGCGCTGAACTTGATCTAGCCGTCAATTTATCCGCAAGAGAGCTAGTTATTAACCGTATTCGTTATGAATATAACAATGTGTTAGACAGTTTCGAAAGTAACTTCAGACAACCACTTTCACGATTGATATTACATGTCGCAATCGATGAAAGGAAGAAGAATAATGGCAATTGAACAACATAGAAAAACATTTAATGATGGATTTATTAGCGTTAAGGAAAGTAAAACGATCCGGAATAGCGCTAAAAAAGTAATCGGACGTGAAAATGTCGAGATTATCAGACTTAGATTTTCGGAACTTTCGTGCCGTGAAGTTGATATTCAATTCGCTGAAAGTATAGATAAAAAGTTAGATATGAAAATTGAAACGTTATACGCTCCTATGTTCAAGAATAAGGATGTGGACAGCCTAATAATTGAATTACGAGGACATTCTTATAGCATCATTAAAGCGGATCGTTTTAAAAATAGCATGTATTTATACTTGCAAAAGGTAGGTGGTCTAGATGACACTGAATGATTTAATTGAAAAGTTTAATAGTAAACTAGTCCAGCATTTAGAGTCTTTCTTCCACACTGTAGAAGTATACCAGGACTCAGTTCAGGAGGATGAAGCGAATCTATCCACAATCAACCATGTTGTATTTGAAACAGGTGGGTTTGTTAGAGCGGGGGCAAGCGCATTTACACAAGATGTAACAGTTTATTATTTTTCGGAAAATCGTGAGGACTTAGATGTATTGCAAGTTGAGTTTATGAGTTCACTAAGTAAAACTGGCCACACATGTAATAAATCGCTCAAAGAAAAAATGAGGAAGAAAGATACAGAGTTTTTTGTTGATGTATTAACATTCGAGCTTACAAGGAATGTAAAATATGCCTGCAAATTTTAGTGTTGATGCTTCTAAATTTGAATCTTTGCAAAGAAACATTGAGCGATTACCAAACGTTGCGGAAAAGATAATAAATGAAGATTTAAAGTCTAGAATTGCACCAGTAATGAAAAAGTCAGTTCTTGGCTTAATGCCTATATCGAATAGAAAGAAAGCCCACGCTAAACTATATCAATCTATTAATGACGATAACAAAGAGAATTTAACGTTAACATTAAAACCAAAATCGAAATATAGATATTTAGTTTTCCCTGATTTGGGATTAGGTACAAGTAAGAAAAAGGCGGCCAAAAAGTTCATGGAGCGTGGTGTGGATAAAAAGGTCGATTACTCTATTGAGGAATTAAATAAATCTTTAATAGAAGAAATAAATAAAACTTTAGGAGGGCAATAATATGCCAGTTACAGTTGATGTATTTGATGCGGTCGAGATTAAAAATGCTAGTGTACTTTTTAAAGGTGAACATGTAACTGACCCATTCGGTTGTGTAGGTAAATTAGATGCAGAAACAGAAATTAAATCAGTTGAAAAGAAATGCGGCGGCTTTACTCAAAAGAAAAAATCAAAACCAACACAAATGAATGTAAAAATTAGCGGTCACATGCAATTAAAGGTTATTCGTAACATTTTTGGTATTACAAACGAAGGGTTGATCGATGGCGTTTACTCATATGGTATTGACAGCTTAGGAAAAGATTTTGCGTTCGTTGCGGAAGAGCTTGACATATTCGAAGAAAACACGCGTTTAATCGCATTCCCTAATTGTACAAGTGCAACAGGTTTTGTTAAGAGTGTAGAAAACGGTGCTGAAGAACTAGCCGAAGTAGAATTAGAAGTAACAGCGTTATCTGACGAATTCGGTCGTTTCTATTATGAAGGTATCGAACTACCGGAAACAGTTGCAAAAGAATGGATGACAAAATTTGATTCGGCTAAATTACGAAAAACAGCACAAACAAAATAAATTCTATCAAAGGTGCTCTTTATGAGTGCCTTTTAATTTTGATTATAGGGAGAGAAATTACATGACAAAAGAAATTACGTTATCAAATGGTGAAGTAGTGAAGGCGAATCCTAACTTAACAGCTTTAACATTATTCAAATTAGAAAAAGAAGGCATTATCGATAAAGGATTTTTAAGTACTTTATTAAACGCTGGCGGAATTCAGAACATTGATTTATTAGATACGTTCCGTATTGTTTATGCGGCTTATCGTCAAGCAAATCCTACTGGATATATGGAATTTGAAGCATTCATGGAAGTATATGAAGTTGATATGTCAGAGGCGTTCGATTATTTCGGTGCAGTTATGAAAAAAGAAGCTAAAAACAACATGGCAAAAGGTTTTCAACAAAAAGCCGGAAAAAAGGCTTAAAACTTCCTAAATTCGAAATTGAATTCGTTGTGGACTTATACAGTCTATACGTATTTATTTTTGAAATATCGGAAAGTGACTTTTGGAATTTACCCTTAAGGGATGTTCAAAGAATAGCAGAAAACAAAAGTGCTTACGAAGGGTGGAAAGCCTATATCCAAGAAAAGGAGAGTGGAAAATAAATGGCTACTCCTTCAAAAGAAACCATAATTAAATTTAAGGCTGACACCGCTGATTATAAATCTAAGATAAACGAAATGAATCAGGCGAATAGAGCCTTAACACAAGAGTTAAAGTTAGCTCAAACACAAATGAAGTTAACCGGAACTGATGTTGATAAATATAAGACTTCGTTATCCACACTTGAGAAGCAATATGATATCGCTAAAAACAAAACAAGAGAGACAGCGGAACAACTTCAAAGAACAAAACAAGTGTGGGGAGAAAATGCAACAGAAACAAAGAAGGCTGAAGAAGCGTTACGACGTGCACAAATTGCTGAAACTGAAATTTCTAACAAAATAAAAACTACTACCGAATCATTAAAAGAAGCTAAACAAGCTGAAGCATTACGAAATAGTGAAATAGGTAAGTCAAAGCAAGCGTTAGAAGGTTTGAAAACGGCCCATTCCAGTTTAAAAACTGAAGCTGATAAATTAAAATCGGCGTACGATCTCCAAGCAGCTTCACTAGGAAAGAACGCTTCGGAAACTTCCAAGGCGAAATTACAATATGACTATTTAAAGCAAGCGCAACAAAACGCTGGTGAACAGTCTCGAAATTTAGCGCAACAATTAAATAATGCTAAAACTGCATTCGGCGCTGGATCTGAAGAAGTTAAAAGGTTAGAAACCGAATTAAATAGGGCAAGACAAGCTGAAATTGAACTAGGCAGAGAAACGCAAGCTCTAGAAAGAAGAGTTGGAGACAGCTTTAAAACAGCTAAATCACACGTTCAAGAATTCGGTAACAAAGTAAAAGAAGTCGGTCAAAGTGTTTCTAGTGTAGGAAAAGACATGTCAATGAAAGTGACAGCTCCTATAGCTGGCGCCATGGGTTACGCTGCAAAAGAAGCATCGAAATTCCAACATGAAATGGCTGATATTCGAAAAGAGGTAAACGCAACAGGGTTAACTTCTCAACAAGTTAACGACGTTATGAGCAGAATGTGGGATAGTTCCCTTGCTAACTCTCAAAAGTTTGGTGTTAGTACCGAAAAAATAAATGAAGGTTTACTTGTGCTAGTTAAAGACGGTTACACAGCAGAAGAAGCGATGCGAATCATGACTGTTTCTCTCCATACTGCCCGTGGCGCGAATGAAGATTTATCAAAAACTGTGGACGGATTAGGATCTGCTTATGAAGCTACAGGACAAAAAACAAATAACGCTGAGCAGAATATAGCTGGTATCAATAAGATGGCTGACATATTCGCTTATACAGCTAACCATACAAAAGCTAGCGTTCATTCTCTAACAGAAGCAATGTCAATTATTGGGCCAACTGCAAATTCAGCTGGACAAGATTTATCAACAACCGCTTCTGCTGTAGGTTTATTACAATCTAATGGTATTGAAGCGTCTGTAGCGGCAAGGGCTTTGAAATCTGGTTTCGTTAACTTAACTAAGCCAACAAAAGCAATGTCTAAAGCTATGGCGAAAATGGGATTCAGTGCATTTGATGCAAACGGACAAATGAAACAATTACCTCAAGTCATGGACGAACTTGAACACGGTTTACAAGGAATGACACAAGAACAACAAAACGCTACAATCGCTACAATATTCGGTAAAGAACATTTAGCATCGTGGCAAATACTTGTTCATAGTGGCGGCGAAAAGCTTAAAAAAATGTCTGATGATGCCCGGAATGCTACCGGAGAGGTTAAACATTTATCTGAACAAATGGAGAACACACCGGAAAATAAATTCAAAGAATTACAACAAACACTTCATACTTTAGCCGTACAATTCGGGACTGAAATATTACCTGCGTTAATGCCTGTTGTTGAAAAATTAAAAGAATTAATGGACTGGATTTCTAAACTTGATCCTAAAACTAAACAAACAATCGTAATTATTGCGGCATTAGCGGCGGCAATTGGCCCGTTATTAATAGTCATAGGAGCTACGATAACAGCCATAGGGACGATAATAACCGCCGTCGGTTCGGTAATTGGTTTTATCGGTACTCTAATAGGTTGGATTTCAGCTATAGCTGAAGCGATAGGGATAGTAGTCACCGTAATAGCTGCATTTGTTGGCGCTCCTGTCGCATTAGTTGTAGCCGCAATAGCTGCAATAATAGCAGCAGTCGTAGCAGTTATAGCTATATTTAACAACTGGGGAGGTATTACAGATTGGCTTAAAGAAAAATGGAGCCAATTTTCAACATGGATGTCAGAATTGTGGACAACAATTAGCGATGCTTGTTCTAAAGGTTGGGATAATGTAACCCAATCGATTCAAATGGCATGGGATATGATATCGCAATGGTTTAGTCAACAATGGGAAGAGTTTAAAAATAATTGGAATAACTTTTGGGCTGAAGTTGGCAACATAGCAAATGAAATGTGGACAGCAACGATTGAATGGTTTTCAAGTACATGGGATTCGTTCAAACAAATTTGTTCTGACGCATGGGAAGCTGTAAAATCAGGTTTCTCAGCATTCTGGGAAGGTTTGAAAGAGATCGCGCAAATAGCTTGGAATATTCTATTCCAAATCATAACATTCCCTTTACAGTTGTTATTAACTGCTTTCATTTTAGGATGGGAATTAATAAAAGAACCGGTAACACAATTCTGGGAATGGATTAAACCTTACATCGAAGAAGCTTGGAATGCTATTTCCTCTACTTTTATAGAATATAGAGATATGTTAGTTAACACTATCACAGAATTGTGGAATGCAATCACAAGTGCAACCAGTACAGCGTGGGATTGGATTACTAATATAATCTGTGAAGCATGGCAATGGATCACTGATACTGTAAATGAATTTTTGGGTCCTATAAAACTTAAAATACAGGAATGTTGGAATTACGTATTAAATATAACATCAAAGGCGTGGAACGCGGTTTCGACGTTTATTTCTGATGTTTGGAATGAGATTGTTGGATATATTAGGAACAAGATAAATAAAGCAACAGATACTGTTACAAGCGGTTGGACTTCAACTAAAAATACAACATCCAACAAATGGAATGAAATAACTTCTACTATTTCGAGAGTTTGGAATACGATAACTTCGAATATTAGTAATGCAGTAAATGAAGTGAAAAGCAGAATTGAAGGCGCTTGGAATGTAGTTTATGCCATAACTTCTGGTATTTGGAACAATGTCGTATCTAATGTAACTGGCGCTTGGGATAGGTTGTCTTCTGGCGTGTCTGGAACATTCAATTATATCTCTAACATCGTGCGTAGCAATTGGAGTTATGTTTCAGATATCCTTCAAAGTGTTTACAAACCGATTAATAGTGTAGTTGGTTTCTTTTATGATCTTTGGAATTCTATTATAAGAGTAATGAACGGTATTATCGATACGGTTACAAGAGCGTGGAATAAAGCTGGTGGCATTTTAAACAAATTAAATCCATTTAGCAGTTCTTATTCTATAAGTGTTAACGATAATACAGGAAATCAAGGAATTGCCCCAGCATCATTCGCCGCGCCTGCATCGTTCGCCGCGCCAAGGGCATTAGCTGTTAATTTAAATCAAGGCGTTCCATTAGCTCCATTCTCTTCTGGAGGTGCACTAGGAGATACGGTACAAAGGATTATTAAAACAATAGGTGGCAATGGTATTCTTTCTAATTTACCTAACATTGTTAACAATTCATTGTCATTGAGTAAAGGTGTTAACGCTAATCAGCAACAACAACCACAAGAAATTAAAAATGAAGTGACTTTTAATACAACTGTTAAAAATGAAAGTGATCTAAATAAAATGTTTGAAAAAGCTGATGATTGGTTTGCAAAGAAAGGACAAATGTTAAATATCGGTATAGGGAGGGCGCGACGTGGTTGATATTCGAATAAATGAAATATTAGGACGTGACTATCTTCTTTGTATGGTAGAGCGCCCTGACATACCAACAGCAAAAGAAAAAATAGAGTTTATTGAAGTTCCTGGTAGAGAAAACGGATCATTAACAAAGAAAAATGGTTATGAAGACGTTACTTTCAAGATTGACTTTAACTTGTTAGAAGATTATAACATCAAACCATTGTTACGACGTATAAAAGCGTGGCTATTGAACGCTAAAACCCTTTCTTTTACAGATGATAACGTTTATAGAAAAATAAAAAGTGTGGAAATAGGTAGTATCGCTAATGAAATAGAAGAATATGGACAATTCGAAGTTACTTTTGTAGCTGATCCATTCGAATACGCTATTCTACAACCTTTGGAAATAACTAAGACAACTACTCTTGTAAACTCGGGCACTAAGTATTCATTACCTAAAATAACGATTTATGGTAGTGGATCAATTACTGTTACGATAAATGATGTTTCATTCTTAATTAAAAATGTAAATAGTTCAGTAGTAATTGATTCCGAGTTAAAAGAAGCATATTCGAACACTACGCCGATGAATAGTAATATGATCGGTAATTTTCCCACATTCTCTGAAGGTGCAAACACAATAAAATGGACTGGAACTGTTACAAAGTTACAAATTGACCCGAGGTGGCGTTACTTATGATTACATTATATAAACCAACTGAAACGGATTTTACTCACAATGGTATAGGTATTTTAGACGATAATATTTACGATGCAGTTATTGAAGAAGAATTAAATGGTTTATATGTCTTAAGTTTTAAATATCCGTTATTCGCTCCGCATGGATTAGAAATAGGTGGTCAATGTTTAATCAAAGCGCCAACACCTGATGGCAATCAATTGTTTCGTGTAGCACGACCTGCACCTTCTATGGGTGAATTACACGTATTTTGTTATCACGTATTCTATGATCTCGTTGATAACTTGATTGAAGATACATTTATTCAAGAAAAGGGCGGACAAGCAGCATTACAACAAATGAAAGAACGTATGCAATATAACACTAATTTTAATTTCATTAGTGATATCAATACAATTTCTAGTTCTCGTTTGGTTAGAAAAAACCCAGTGGAAGCAATACTTGATAACAGCCAGGACAACTCTTTTCTTAGTCGTTGGGGCGGGGAATTAAAAAGGGATAATTTCACCGTCCACATGCTAAGAGAACGTGGAAAAGATCGAGGTGTTGTTATTCAACACAAAAAAGATTTATTAGGATATGAAGGCGATGTTGATTGGCAAGGTGTTATAACTCGAATGATGCCTAAAGGTTTTGATGGACTACTGTTACCAGAAAAGTACGTGGAAAGCTATAACGCTAGTAAATATATTAAACCTAAAATTAGAGTTGTTGAATTTGAACACATTAAAGCAGCTATTGGTGATTATGCTGACGACAAAGACGCAGTTCCGTTACCACAAGCATATGAAATGTTACGCAATGCCGCAAAAAAAATGTACGATGAACAACATGTTGATTATCCAAAAGCGACATATAAAGTAGAGTTTCAAGAGCTATCTCAAACTGAAGAGTATAAAGATTTGGCGGTATTACAACGTGTATATATGGGAGATACAGTAACAGTTATACATGAAGAAGACGGTTTCGAAATTGAAGCTAAAGTTAATCATTACAAATACGACCCGATCAATGAAGAGTATATCGAATTGACATTAGGCAATTTTAAAGAGTCATTCGTTGATATAACAGGCAGAGTTGATAATGTTGAGAATAACTTCAATGATATTAGAGATAGCGTCAATGGTATTAAAAACAACGTTAAAGGAATGGAAAAATCAATATTAGAACAAGCACGCGAAAATGCTACGAATTTAATCAATAGCGGTTTCGGTGGCCATGTTCGTATATATCCAGAAAGAATTTTGATTATGGATACAGCTGATGAAAGAACCGCTAAAAAAGTGTGGCAATGGAATATCAATGGATTTGGTTATTCTTCCACAGGCATTAATGGACCTTATAATACGGCAATCACAATGGATGGAAGGATTGTCGCTGATTTCATTACAACGGGTGTACTAAACGGTAACTTAGTACGTGGTGGAGAGATAGTTGGTTCTACAGTACGGACAGACAACGGTACTAACTATGTACACATCCAAAAACAATTCATACGCTTGATGGAATCGAATTTAACGCGAATGTTTATTGGTTATTACAAAAGAGCTGTTGATAGCCAAATACAACCAACAATACTTATGCATGATGATGTGGATACATCACGTTTCCGCGATGGTACTTTAACAATATCTCAATTCCCAGTGAAAGGAGAAAATTACTATACCGGTAGCTTTGGTATTGTTAAAGGTTATGATGCGGATCAAACTCCACATTATTGCGCTAAATTAAATGTGGATACAAAAGGGGATGTATCTCTTAATGGAGATAACTATATTTATATTACTGGTAATAACGGAGTCACCCTAAGGTCTGATAAACAATTGAGTGCTTATACTAATACAATTCGTTTAGATTCTGTTAGCCACGTAGATATTCTTACTGGTGGGGCTTTGTTTATGAAAAGTAATCAGAATACAGAGATCAATTCTGGTGGGCATACAATTATCACTTCTGGAAAAGGTATAAGTCAGTATGCAAAAAATGGATCATATTGGGTTGAAGTAGCCAACGGTGCTACCTTCACAGTATCTAATCCATCGAACGCATTTTGGGTAGACTCTGCTGGTGGAATAACATTAAAAGGTGGATCTAAATCCGTATGGATGGACAGTCAGTCTTCCATTGTATTCAACTTAAAAGGTAAAAATATGCTTGATATAGTTGCAACGCCCAACGCTGAAACAGACCTTCGATTCCAAACAGTAATGCTACGAAATGGTAACGTTGAGGGATATAAAACACTTCAAGTTAAAAATGGAACAGGGGATGCCTTTAATGCTGTTACGGCATCAGCTTTCCAAACAGCATCGAAACGTGAATACAAAACAAATATTCGTGATGTGCAGTTTAGCGCAATAGAAAAAATTATGGCACTTCAAATCCAACAATACAACTTGAAAACAGATATAGAAGACTTATATGAGAAGCGAATGAATCGTGTTGAAGGTGATCCAATCCTTACAACAAAGGATATAGAAACTCACTATGGGTGGATTGCAGATGATGAAAATACTCCTGAGTGTTTTGTTACAAAAACAAGAAATGCAGCTGAAATATATTCTTCAGTAGCAATTCAAATAAAGGCATTTCAAGAAGAAAAACAAGCGAAAGATGCTGAAATTCAAGAGTTAAAAGAAGAAAATAAACAAATGAACCGTAGAATTGAAGTTTTAGAACAACTGTTACTTCAAAATTTAAATGATAAGAAACCAGAGCAGCCATAAGCTGTTTTTATTTTGTACAAAATACGGCTTTTGTTTTGAAATTTCTGCGATGCATTCACCATAAATAAGGTTGTCTCATATCATGTAGAGATTGCTTTATTAAGATTTTAAAAGGATGTGAATACAGTGGAAGATGTATATGTAAAAATCGACAGTTTAAAAGCAGAACAAAAAGAAATTATGCGAGATATTCGTAATTTAGAAACTCGCACAACAATTAATGAGAAAGACATTACCACAATTAATAAGCAATTAGAAAAGATTAGCATGAATACAACTTGGATTTTACGAATTATTATTAGCGCAATTACTATGTCAGTTTTGGGTTTAATATTAAAAGGGATGATCTAATATTTTAAAATAAAAGTACTTATTGAGAGAGGGACAAGCGTCTCTCCTTTTTATTATAAATAAGGAGATGGAAAGATGGATCGTATTGATATATTAATGAAAGCATTTATAGCTACATTGGGTGGCTTCTGTGGTTATTTCTTGGGAGGATGGGATGCAACATTGAAAATCTTAGTGACGATGGCAGTTATTGATTATTTAACTGGCATGATTGCAGCAGGATATAACGGAGAATTAAAAAGTAAAGTTGGTTTCAAAGGCATCGCCAAAAAGGTGGTGCTTTTTCTTTTGGTTGGAGCGGCAGCTCAATTAGATGCAGCGTTAGGAAGTAATAGTGCTATTCGTGAAGCGACAATTTTCTTCTTCATGGGTAATGAATTACTTTCACTGTTAGAAAATGCCGGACGAATGGGCATTCCGCTTCCGCAAGCTTTAACAAATGCAGTTGAGATTTTAGGCGATAAACAAAAACAAGAAGATAGAAAAGGAGATGTTAAGTAATGGGACAAATTATTGATATTTCAAAATGGAATGGTGACATTAACTGGCCTAAAGCAAAGCAATATATAGATTTCATCATCGCTCGTGTACAAGATGGTTCAAATTATGTAGATCCATTGTATAAAGGGTATGTACAAGCTATGAAGCAGCATGAGATTTCTTTTGGTAACTATGCATTCTGTCGTTTCGTTTCTGAAAATGATGCACGCGTAGAAGCCCGTGATTTCTGGAACCGTGGAGACAAGAGCGCGACAGTCTGGGTTGCAGATGTTGAAGTAAAAACAATGAATGATATGAGAGCGGGCACACAAGCATTTATTGATGAATTACGCCGATTAGGTGCTCAGAAAGTTGGTTTATACGTTGGTCATCATATGTATGCTCCGTTTGGTATGGCAAATGTAAAATCTGACTTTGTTTGGATCCCTCGTTATGGCGGGAATAGACCAGCTTATCCATGTGATATCTGGCAATACACCGAGACAGGAAATGTACCAGGTATCGGAAAGTGTGATTTGAACAAATTAATTGGTAGTAAATCATTATCTTGGTTTACAGGAGAAAAACAACCAGAACAAGCTATGGCCAATGGCGGCTATCAATATGTTAAATCTGGTGGTTTTGGTGTCTCATTGGTTCCAGAAGTGTTAAATGCTATGGCTGAACGTGGAACTAAAGGGGAGGTTATCTCTGATCCATTAACTGGTATCGCATATTTACAAACTGAAGTGTTAACAAACGGTGAGCTCGATAAGATTACAGCTTGGATGGACAATAGACCTGAGGGTAAATGGTTCTACGAGTACATTAAAAAATAAACAATAGCAAAAAAACATACTATGTAATAGCTAATGAAGCTTATGTGTATGTGAGGTAAGGTAAAAAAAGGTTCTCAGTTAAGAGAACCTTTTTACTTATCTCCAACGCCATTCTATTTCATTTGAATCAAAGTAGACGGCAGGTATTCCAATGCCCTCTAATTGATTATTTTTGGATACAAACCAATTGTTTTCATCCAATAGGATTGGATTTACATCATCTAAAGGTGGATTATTTTCATCAACCATTTTGTTAAGAAAATTTTTGAAATCAGAAATATTATTAGTGAAATTAATATTCCCATACATCCAAAAACCATCACCATTTGCATTTGAAATGTCACCTAAATGTATGTCTTTAAAGTATAGCTTCATAGCGAATATCCCTCTCATTTCTTAATGTTAAAGTATTTACTAGGAATTTCCCCTCTAATAAGGTATTCAGTATCCCTTTTAGTCCAATTTAAAGCGAGATTTTTCCAGTGATCTGTAGTTGCGGAATCTTGCTTTATTAAACGCTCTATTTGCTTAGGACTTAAAATAGCAACATCTTTTACTTCACCTTCCCTAATCCCTTTTCTTAAAGCAGGTAAATCAATATCAATAATATTTTTACCATAATTACTTGCAACCTCAGGTTTTATTGAGAAACTAGTATAAGGACTATTATGTTTTGCTCCTCTACGATATCCACCTAAGATATGTTCAGTTACAGTTACTTGTCGGCCCTTATACATCCCTTCTTTATTTGCTGGAATTAAGTTGCCGTTCTCACCAATATGTGGTTTACCAATACCATTTGGTCGTGTTGCTGATTTTAAGTAATCCTCTCCTCGTAAAAGATTTTTACTTTCTATTGCAGCATGCGTCATCTTAACGCCTTTTCCTACTTTAGCAATTTTACCAATGGGTGTTAGTCCGGCAACTGCCATTCCACCTGCAAAAATTCTATCCCAGGTTGACAGTTTTTCTCCGGTAGAAGGATCAACTCCGTCCCACGCTCTTCTAATATCATACTCACCAGTTAATTCACCAGTAATATCTCGAGCTAGTTTACCGCCATCAAATCCTTTTTCTTCAGAAGAGGGTTTACCACACATTGCACCTTCTTCCATTGTAACATCTTGATTATCTGTGTTGCGGAATTTTTCGGCAATGCGTTTCAAATCCTCTTCCACTTGTATAATTGAATTGATAGATGTAAAAACTTTTGGTCTCGCATCATTGAACATTTGAATGAACTGTTGATTAGAGGCCCCAATCCATTGAAAACACAAATGATCAATTTCATTACATAAATTATTATGTATAGATTCTAATGCGATCCTGGTATTACTTGCACGATTCGCAACTTCTTCTAGCATTTCAGGTGTTACTTTAATTTGAACCATTTCTTTCCTCCCTTTCCCCAATTAAAATTATGAGATAAAAAGAAAAAAATGTAAATACAGAAATTTTAGATAAACTCAAAGTCTTTATATAAACTAAAACCTGTTTAACAGCAAATGAAACCTATGTATATGTGAAGTAATTTTCTATAAAAGAATAGTTTGATTAACAAAAATAAGAGCCGTCCTGTTGGGCGGCTCTTATTTTTGTTTCTATGATTTCCAAACACTATTTTTTAGCTAATGCGCGTAATATAGGCTTCATACTTTTATCAAATATGCGATATGCGTTGAAAATAGAACCTGTTACTTTCATAGAATTAGGGTCTTTTTTCATCTTAAGGACTGTTCTCACTGCAAACTAATTTCCGCTACGGGAGGTTCTTTAAAATCTTAGCTTGATAGAAATGTGGTGGACCCTAAAAATAAAAGCTAATTTGCATATCTAAATTCAATACTCGTTAAGAAAATGTGATCATTAAAATCTACTCCTGAAGTGGGCACTATTCGGAAGGCTGAAATTAGGGCAAAATCTCCAGCAGCAATCGTTTGATTAAGCCTAAAGCTTACACTATAATGATTGAAGCTATTTGCAACGGATGCGGGTGAAACCGGAATAATTACACCAGAATAATTCACAACTTCACTAATATTAATATTAGCCCCAGCAGCTGGGACGAAAATTGTACTCAGACTTATTTCAACATTATTGGAAGGTTGGGCGCTATTTTGAGTATCAAAATGAATAATTACCGTAGGCTGTGTACTACTTATGAAATCCTGCGGAATATTGAATGTGACCGTAACACTGTTACCTGAATTTAATGAATATGATCGAATGATGAATGAATTATTATTACCAATTGGTTGATTCGTGTTAGGAGTCCCTGCCCCTTCTTGGTTTATCATTTGAGCATTAAATACAAGAGAAGAAAAAGAAGCTCCGGTAGGACCAGTAGCTCCGGTAGAGCCAGTAGGACCAGTGGCTCCGGTAGCCCCGGTAGCCCCGGTAGGACCAGTGACTCCGGTAGCTCCAGTAGTTCCGGTAGAGCCAGTAGGACCAGTGACTCCGGTAGCTCCAGTAGGACCAGTAACTCCGGTAGTTCCAGTGGCTCCAGTAGGACCAGTAACTCCAGTAGAGCCAGTAGTTCCGGTAGTTCCAGTAGGACCAGTAACTCCAGTAGTTCCGGTAGTTCCAGTAGGACCAGTGGCTCCAGTAGTTCCGGTAGTTCCAGTGGCTCCAGTAGAGCCGGTAGAGCCAGTAGTCCCAGTAGTTCCGGTAGCTCCAGTAGTTCCGGTAGAGCCAGTAGTTCCGGTAGGACCAGTGGCTCCAGTAGAGCCGGTAGTTCCGGTAGTTCCAGTAGGACCAGTGGCTCCAGTAGTTCCGGTAGCTCCAGTAGTCCCAGTAGGACCAGTAACTCCGGTAGTTCCGGTAACTCCAGTGGCTCCAGTAGAGCCGGTAGCCCCGGTAGGACCAGTGACTCCGGTAGAGCCGGTAATTCCGGTAGTTCCAGTAGCTCCAGTAGAGCCAGTAGAGCCAGTAGTTCCGGTAGGACCAGTGGCTCCAGTAGAGCCGGTAGTTCCGGTAGTTCCGGTAGTTCCAGTAGGACCAGTGGCTCCAGTAGTTCCGGTAGCTCCAGTAGTCCCAGTAGGACCAGTAGAGCCGGTAGTTCCGGTAACTCCAGTGGCTCCAGTAGAGCCGGTAGCCCCGGTAGGACCAGTGACTCCGGTAGTTCCAGTAGCTCCAGTAGAGCCGGTAGTTCCGGTAGAGCCAGTAGTCCCAGTAGGACCAGTGACTCCGGTAGTCCCAGTAGGACCAGTAGCTCCAGTAGAGCCAGTAGTTCCGGTAGGACCAGTGGCTCCAGTAGCTCCAGTAGCTCCGGTAGGTCCAGTAGCTCCCTGCATTTTCCTCCCATCACAACTAAAGCAATTGTAATTATGCATTATACATCCCCATAATTAATTAGAAATTTTTTATTACATTCTATATATTTATATGGTATGACTATATTTTTGCTTGTACAAAATTCTTTAGTGATACTGCAGAAAAACGTTATTAGATAAAAGCGCATTTAATGTGATGCGTGAAATGAAACTATATATAACGAAAGCATATTTTTAGAGCGAAAAATAGTAGTACTTCATTTTTTGTAGTTGTTAAATACAGAGAGAAAAAATTGAAGGAATTAGCAGATTAGAATGACCTGTTTGTGAGGGTGCATGTTAATAGAAGAAATAAAAAAGTGCTAACAAGTTTGCAAACGAACTTGCTAACACCTATAAGAAATAGACATAAATTATCGCTGATATGTCATCTTTAATAATTGCCATAATCAATTAGAACACACTAATACCAAGGAATCATAAAAACATTCTTAATATCAAGAATATAATCACCCAGATATTCCTTTACTTTTAAGACGGAAACGAGGCATGATATTGATTTCTACCTCAGAGTTTGCGTCAAATAATAAAAAAATACGGTTTGTAAAACTAAAAATACAACAAGCTACAACCGGTATGAAATGGATTAAGATATTTAGAAATTTAAAAGATGATTTTCAAATAGGAGGAGAGGTGGATTTAGACCATATTCTCCAATATCCGAAAGATTATATTGTAGGAGAAAATAAAAGGGTGTTATTTCCATACAATGAGAGAATTTATAAAGTTCAAGGCACTAAAATAGAACCGGGTATAACAGTAAAGGAAAGAGAGTATTTATTTAAAGAATTTCAGCGTAAATTCTCTTATTTCACAATACTTCCAGAATGTAAAAAGGTAGCAACAAATAACAAAAATGAATTATTTCCTTTATTTGCACCAAAAGGATTAGAGACATTAACATTAGAAGTTTGGTCTGAAAATATAGCGCTGGAAATAGAACAAGCATTACTTGATAGCAAAATTGTTTTGACTAAAGTTGGTGAAAATTCTTATGTATTGAATACAGATTTTCCAGTGTTATTAAAGATTGTGAGATACAATATTGAAAAGGTGTTACAAAATCCATATAAAATGCAATATTGCCAAAAATATAAAACAAATCTTGTAGATGATGTTAAGAAAGCTGTCTATGCTACCGCGGGTAAGCGCAGTGATGCGACATTAGCATTAATCGCGATGAAAAATTGTGATGGACGCGAAAAAATTGATCCAAAACAAATCATTAGAGAGGGATTTGCACGAACAAACCGTATTTCAACATTTATTAATTTATTTATAGGCCAAAGTGTATCTCGTAAAACAATTGTAAATAGTATTTTAAGTCTATTAGAACAAAAAGGATTTTTGAAGCGTAGTTGGAATAAGATAAATTTACCTTGTACATATGTTAGTTTATCAATTGAACGAATATCGAAATTCGATTTCTTACCTATTTTTTCAAAAATAAAAGGAAAAGAAATTTTATATAAATTATATGGGAGTACAGAGTGGCAAACGATTGATTACGTATTATTAAATATAAATAAACATAATGCATTTTTGCCACAACCATCAAAGAGAAATGATATGGGGGCTCTTTTTAAACAATATGTTTTCGAAACATTAATGGAAATTGTACAATATGCAAAAGAACAAAATGAACAAGTTTACTTCATTGTAGATGCAAATTTGAGAAAATATTGGATAAAAGAGTTACAAAATAAAGAAATTAATATAGATATTTTACCTGATATTGTTCCAGAGGTGTTAAAGGTTCCAAATTTAAATATTATTAGAATAAATACAGGTTTTGATGTACCAAGTTACGGTGTAATAGAATGTGATGATGCTCTAGATAGCATTGGCTTATATGCAGATCAAAAAGGGATGTATTATAGCACTGGCGAATATTCACTTCATTGTAGTGGGATTTTTCAGCGATATATACTTGAAATTTTACCATTGGGTGTAAAACCTGTAGAAAGGGATTATATCGCTAAAATGATACATTACATGTGCTGTAATTCTAGTATGCTTTCGAAAAAGAATGTACACATTACATATTCCGTACATATGGAGAAAGTAATAAAGGCTTATATTACTGACATAGATGCAAGAGAGTTTAAAGAATTTGATGATGAATTGGATGTAGATGTAGTAAAGGTAGAAAAGAAAGATTCAATTACTCTACTTTAAATACTAGTAAACAAATCCTGCTCGTTATATCGATCAGGATTTGTCATTTTTTTATGTAAATAAGGATATCCTTTGTCAAGTATCTTTTCGTTTGCATATTTACTTTATGTGCAGACAGGATTAATATGTTTTTTAGAAATACAAAAACTATATCATATGGAAAAAGATTTTTATTAATTGAAAAAATTTGAAAGGAATGGGGAATTGTGAAGAAATTAGATGTGCTCTTAATGCTACTGAGCGGCCTCTTTCCAATTGCAGGACTTACAAAGCAAATCCCTCTAGAACAATCTATATATATTGGAGGGCTTTTATTTTTTACTAGTTTCGGTAGTTATTTTGCTAAAAAGATGTATTCACGTATATGCAGCTGGATAGCGTATGCGCCATTTATAACACTACTGTTAGTTATTTGGCATCAGGATATTGCAACAAGCTCAATCATAGCAAATGCGAAAATTGCTGCATGTGTCGCGTTAATTCCATGTTTATTCCGTTTTCGTACATATGGACTTACTTTGGGCTTATTCTCATTATGGGCCGCTTTACTATGGGATATAAAAGAAGTACAGTCGTTAGTCATACTTGAACGCATAATGAGTTTAATGACAAGCCATTATGTATATATATTACTATTAATTGGAGGACTTGTAATAGGAGGATTACTTGCGATGTTCATTCACCGCAAAGAGAAAGATAATAATAAAGAAAATATAAATCTACTTGGACCAAAAAAGAAACGCAAAAGATTATCATTTAAGATTCGTCTTCCAAGATTACCGAAATTAAAGATGAAACTATTTAAGTTTGGTGGGAAAGAATCTAAAAGTAAAATGCCAGAAAAAATCCATGAGTATAAGTACGAAGGACCAGTTGCAACATATGAAATGACAGAGCAAATAGATCCATACAAAGAAAATGCAGTTCAAGGTCAAACAAGGATGGAACGCCGAAGAAATAGGTATAATGCATAATGAAGTTTAATAACCCCGTAATGACTTATCTTAATATTGATAAATCATTACGGTTTTTTTATGTAATGAAATGAAGGTTGCTATTGTGGAGGGGAATAGCATATTTTATAGATAGGAACTAAAATAAGGGGAGGATAAAATGCTTATCATTACATATATATCTGCTTGTATATTATTCTTAGTTAGCTTTTTACATGTATATTGGGCTTTCGGAGGTAATTGGGGGACAAATAGTGTTATTCCAACCAAATCAGGGGAAAAGGCGTTTACACCTCGCGCCGGAATGACATTGTTCATTGCATTATTATTAAGTATGGCAGCAATAATTTTGTTGCAACAAGCAAATATTGTTCATTTTGCAGTTCCTAATGTTATTATTCAAGTCGGTTCCTGGATTTGTATGATCGTCTTTTCTATTAGAGTAATTGGTGAATTTAACTATTTTGGTATCTTTAAACGACAAAAAGATACGCACTTTGCAAGAATGGATACCGGTTTATATATTCCACTTTGTGCATTTTTATCTTTATCTTTCTTATTAGCAATAATTTTGTGAGTGAATAATAGTAGTTTCCGTTCTCAAAATATATGTAAACGTGAGAAATCTAAGAGTAAATAAAAAGGATGTAAGCGCCTTCTTGTCGAAAGGTAAATTATTATGAAAGGCGGTGACACTATGAAGTATGTAAAAGTTAGTATGAATGGTGGAAGTGAACATAAATTCTCAATGACTTTAGATCGGTTTGAAGAACTTATTACTACAGAGAATGGGATATTAGAAAATAAATTAGTATGTATTGAAAATGTAATGATTAATCCTACTAATATATCTTCTGTAGTTGAAAAAATTGGTGTACCGGCTAAGTTTATGGAAGCTTAAAATCGTTAGATAAAAAACATCCATTGAGGATGTTTTTTAATTTATAAATATGAAATTGTACAGTAAATATTTGAGTGAATTTTTTAGCAATGACTATGCATATATTAAGTACCTGAACATGGTGCTTAATACATGCACGAAATAATAAGTACAAGCATATATTATGTAGTAGGACAAGATCTTCGTGTTCTACTTAATACTCAGAAAAAACCTCTAATCACATAAGAGCAGCCAATTGCAGGGTGCTCTTATTTTTTATGAAAATCTACTACGATCCTTATTTTATAGTAGGATGCAATAATAAAGGGCTATTTTGAAATAGTGTTTTTTAGCCTTTAATTTTAAATTTATCTTTAACGTTAATAAATATTAAAAATAATATGATAGCAGAAATTAAGTTAGATAAGTAGAAATTTTGATGAAACAGTAGTTCAAAGATTACATCGAAAGTAACGAATAAGGCAATAGCAGGTAGTATGCAAATAAATATAAATCTCCAATTTTTTAAGTAATGTTTATAATTTGTAAGTACTTTATCCATAAATATAGCTCCTATATTTTTATTTTTATATAATTATACATTTAGATACAGGGATTTTCAAAGTAAAAATATTTAGCAATTCAAAAATATAAGGAGAGCTTTTGTTGAAAATCCAGATTGCTGTAGTAATCTGGATTTGACTTTAAAGAACTATACTAAAATGATACACTATAATCTACGTTATTTTTGAAATGAATAGAGGGATTTGTGTGATAGATAAAATTAAAAATGCTGTAGAGGATATGTACGAAGATGAGGCTAAAGATTTACTTCAAAGTATTCTCATACAGTTAAACTTATTAGAAGAAAACTATAGTGAAGATACAATTAAAAATTTGATGGATATTCCGAAACAATTAACAAGTAATCCTACTTATAAAAGGAATGTAAAAGAAAGTACGCACGTACATATTGCTTTTGATGATTCAACGGCTGGTTGCTTAAAATATATGTTAAGTCAAGAAGAATTATTTGAAGAGAGTGTTGTTGCTTTTTCGGAATTTTTTTCAATTGGACCGATATATAGGTTGCATACGAATGAGGGGCAACTAGCAAGACAGGAGTGGTTAATAAATAACTTAACTGCTTATGATAGTTATTTTGAAGAAGAATATTTATCAAGATTTATAGCAACTATAGAAGAACTACATACTATTCCTGTTGAAACACCTATTACAATTTGGAAGGCTGATAATGCACATGAACATGTAGGCCTAAGTTTTGTAATAGCACAATTAAAGGATAAGAAAAACATTCGAGTTATTAATACGTCTGAAGCAAGTAGAGAAATATTAAAACAAGAGTATGATATTCGTGGAACGGGAGAATTACCACCTGAAAGTTTAGCTCTATTCCAAAAAAGTTTTATAAAGTTACCTTATTTAACTGAAGAGAAGCGAATGAAGTTTGAACATGAGTGGGATAGATTATCGGAAAGCATAGAATGTTTAAGAGTGTGGAAAGAAAATGAAGTGCATTTTGTACAAGAAGATTATTTTGATCAATTTATAATTGAATGCGCGAAAAGTGTGGGTGCTGATCGAGAGTTTCTCAAAGCTCCTAGAGTAATTGGTGAAGCACTTGGTCTTGTTGAACAATTGGTTGGAGATACCTTCTTAGAATATCGCTTGAAACAATTAATTAAACAAGAAGTATTTGAATTTGAAGGTTCGTTAGATGAAATGCGTTTTTATAGTGTGAAGTTAAGGAAATAATAAACACATTCTATTTTTGAAAGGCTCGTATTTTTAATAATACGAGCTTTTTAAGTTGAATTTGGGCTATACATAAGCTTCCCAGAGAGGGCATATCACATATGAATGATAAAGGTAATGAATGAAAAGAAGGTGATTTGTTAATATGTATAACCAACAAAATTATCCATATGATCAAGCGATGTATTATAATCCACAAAACTACGGGTATGAATCTACAAATGAAGTGAGAGATATTGAACAAGAAGATTACAGACCAGATGATGCGGAGGATGCTCCAACGTCACCACCACCGTCACAAGCGCCATCGTTACCGTCTACATTTGCTTCTCCGGCACAACCAGGCAATATGAAATCATGGATGTGTAACTGTTTAGGAAGATGGGGCTATTTACGTTTACATCGTCCTGGGCCTTTTGGAAGAGATTTATGGTTCTTTCCGACTGAAGTGAGAAGAAACGGAGTATCAGGTTACACTTGGCAAGGTGGTCGTCGTCGTAAAGTAAGTTATCGCTATCAACAAATTAGTAATTTTATGTGCTTCGCATAAAGAGAAGTGGGAGAGTGAAACGATTGTACTCTCTCACTTTTTTATTTTTCAATATACGAAGTAAGATTTTGATTAAAAATTTACAATTTTCACGTTTTTATTAGAGTATAATGCATATGTTGGGTTGGTTTTCAAAAACAAATGAGAGTGAGGGAATACAATGTCAATGAAAAACAAAGTTGGGTTAAGCATAGAGGATGGCATTAATTTAGCTTCAGCTCAGTTTAAAGAAGATGCGTATGAAATTTATAAAGAATCGCGAAAAAAACAACCTATATTATTTGTAAACCAAGTTGAAATCGGTAAAGAATGGCTCATTACTAGATATGAAGATGCTCTGCCACTTTTAAAAGATAATCGTTTAAAAAAAGATTGGACAAATGTGTTTTCTCAAGATATAAAGAACATGTATCTTTCCGTTGATAATAGTGACCACTTAACAACACATATGCTAAATTCAGATCCACCTAACCACAGTCGTTTACGATCTTTAGTTCAAAAAGCTTTTACACCGAAGATGATTGCACAATTAGACGGAAGAATTGAGAGAATAGCAGATGATTTGATAAGTGATATAGAGCGAAAAGGTACATTAAATCTTGTGGATGATTATTCATTTCCATTACCAATTATTGTAATAAGTGAGATGCTCGGTATTCCAAAAGAAGATCAAGCGAAATTTAGAATTTGGTCTCATGCTGTTATTGCATCACCAGAAACACCTGAAGAAATAAAAGAGACCGAAAAACAACTATCTGAGTTTATTACATATCTTCAATATTTAGTTGATATTAAAAGAAAAGAGCCAAAAGAAGACTTGGTGAGTGCTTTAATACTTGCAGAGAGTGAAGGGCATAAACTTAGCGCTCGGGAACTATATTCAATGATAATGCTATTAATTGTCGCAGGACATGAGACGACAGTGAATTTAATTACAAATACGGTATTAGCACTTCTTGAAAATCCAAATCAATTACAGTTATTAAAAGATAATCCAAAACTAATTGATTCGGCTATTGAGGAAGGATTGCGTTATTATTCTCCAGTTGAGGTTACAACTGCAAGATGGGCAGCGGAACCTTTTCAAATTCACCATCAAACAATACAGAAAGGAGATATGGTTATTATTGCATTGGCTTCAGCGAACCGTGATGAAACAGTATTTGAAAATCCAGAAATATTTGATATTACACGGGAGAACAACCGTCACATTGCCTTTGGTCATGGTAGTCATTTCTGCTTAGGAGCTCCACTTGCGAGGTTAGAAGCAAAGATTGCTATTACTACTTTGTTTAATCGAATGCCTGAACTACAAATAAAAGGGAATCGTGAAGAAATTAAATGGCAAGGTAATTATTTAATGCGTTCTTTAGAGGAATTACCTTTAACTTTCTAGAATAGTTAAAAGGAGACATGCATACATCGAAAATGATTTACATAGAGTATGTATGTGTTATTTAAATTCGAAACGGAAGGGTGAAAACATCCCAATGATCAACTAATTCTATTTGTAAGAGATCTTCGTTAAAAAACGAAATATTCTTCTGAATAGGGTTAGTCTGTACATTTATAGAAAAGGGATGTATTTCGCTCTGCGAATATATAGTCTTTTTATATGATTTGTGCTGCCTCCTGTTCAGAACATGAAATAGGAGGCTTTTTTATGTCGACAAATGTAGTAACGAAACAAAACAATGGGGTATCACAAGTATTAAAAAATCGGTTTGTACAAGGGATTTTAGCATCAGCATTATTTTTACAAATAGGAATATGGGTTCGAAACTTTGCGGTATTACTATATGTAATGGAAATGACAAAAGGTGATGCTTTTGCTATTTCCATGATTTCAGTTGCTGAATTCGCTCCAATTTTTATTTTTTCATTTATTGGCGGTACCTTTGCTGATAGGTGGAAGCCAAAGAAGACAATGATATGGTGTGAAACGTTAAGTTCCATTTCAGTATTCGCTGTCTTAATTACGCTTATGTTTGGAACGTGGAAAATTGTGTTTTTTGTGACACTCATCTCTGCAATCCTTTCACAGTTTTCACAACCATCTGGAATGAAGTTGTTTAAACAACATTTATCAACGGAACAAATTCAATTAGCGATGTCTATATATCAAACGATATTTGCAATATTTATGGTATTAGGACCAATTCTAGGGACATTTATCTTTCATAGTTTTGGAATTTATATTTCAATCATCATAACAGGTATCTCGTTTTTACTTGCGGCAGTTGTATTGTTATTTCTTCCGAAAGATCTTGAAAACGACGTAGAAAAGAAAGATATCACTCTGTTGCAGGAGATGAAGGATGGTATTAAGTATGTCAAAAAGAAAAAAGCATTAACTTTGCTAGGGCTTTGCTTTATGGCTGCAGGACTAGGTATAGGATTAATTCAACCATTAGGTATATTTATTGTGACTGAGCAGCTAGGATTATCAAAAGAGAGTTTACAGTGGCTACTAACAGTAAATGGTGCGGGAATGATTGTTGGCGGAGCATTAGCAATGGTATTTGCGAAAAACGTTGCTCCGCAAAAGATGTTAATTATCGGTATGCTTGGTCAAGCAATTGGTATTGGCATTATAGGATATTCTACAAATTTATGGGTGACACTTACAGCTCAGCTTTTTAGTGGCTTAGCTCTTCCATGTATCCAAATTGGTATTAATACGCTTATTATTCAAAATAGCGATACCGATTTTATAGGTCGTGTAAATGGTATTTTAAGTCCGCTCTTTACCGGTTCAATGGTAGTAACGATGAGTATAGCTGGCTCATTAAAAGAGATGTTTTCATTAAGTATGATGTATGAAGGGACGGCTTTACTTTTTATAATTGGATTATTGTTTATTTTACCTATATACAATTTAAAGCCAGTAATAGCGGTAGAAAGTGAAATAAGTGGTAAAGGAAGTGCTGTACAAAATGAATCCTAATCCAAATGTTAAATACCCTATTGAAGGAAATCCAAACGTTCAATTTATAAAAAATACAATAACAAAACCTAATATACTTGTTGGTGACTATTCTTATTATGATGCCAAAGATGGAGAAACATTTGAAGATCGAGTATTACATCATTATGAATTTCTTGGAGATCGCCTTATTATTGGAAAGTTTTGTTGTATTGCATCTGGAGTTAACTTTATTATGAACGGAGCCAATCATCGGATGGATGGATTTTCGGCATATCCATTTAATATATTTAGAAATGGGTGGGAGAAGTATACACCTAGTTTGTCTGATTTACCTTATAAAGGTGATACAGTTATAGGAAATGACGTTTGGATTGGTATGGATACAGCAATTATGCCTGGAATAAAAATAGGAGATGGTGCAATCATTGCAGCTAAATCTGTTGTGACTCGAGACGTCGCGCCATATACAATTGTTGGTGGAAATCCTGCAAATAAAATAAAAGAGAGATTTTCAAATGAAATAATAGAAGAATTATTGCAAATTCAATGGTGGCATTTTGACATTGAAAAAATAACTGAAAATATAGATGCTATTGTACGAGGAGATATTGAACCATTAAGAAAGCTAAAAAGCTAATAAAAAATGCATGACAAATAGTATCATACCTCCGAATTTTGTTAATGATAATAGAACAAGGAGGTGTGATACTATGGCACAAGACGTTTTATGTGAAGTGAATAACTGTAAATTTTGGGCGAACGGTAATAAATGTAGTGCAGAGGCAATTTACGTAGTAAGTCATAAAGGTAAACATGCATCTACAACGGAAGAAACAGATTGCAAAACTTTCGATCCAGAAGTGTAAATGTTTGAAGGGTAGCCAAATCGTGGTTGCCCTTTTATTAATTATAGTATTGATAATAAATATCATTTTCATTCATTGTTTTTAACTTTTCTTGTTATTTTTTCATATTTTTTTCATAAGTGATGTAATCCAACTCAATTCATGTTCAATTCGTGATTTACTAAATTCAATGACTTCAGTAATAAAAGATGAGGTAACATCTAGAGACTGAATAGCAGTAAGCTGATTATGTAGTACGTTTTGACGTACAGTCAAAATCTCTTTTCTATCCTCATAGTCAAGTTTTTCAAATAGCGCAATACGAACAAGAAATTCTGTATTGTTTGTCGCAAGTTTTTCGGGAAACTCTCGTAACATTTCAGAAAAAATTTCTTCTCCTGTTTCTGTTATATCGTACATATTTCGGTTTGGTTTTCCGACTTGTTTATGTATTTTTTTCGTTATAGCACCCATATTTTCAAAGCGCCGAAGGGCAGGATAAAGCATGTTGTGATTTAATTCGAAATTTTCACCTAAACGATTTTGAACATTTTTTTTAATTTCATATCCATGTTTTGGTCCTGTCGTTAATTCTGCTAGTAGTAAAATGTCAACGTACATAAAAATCCCCCTTATATATTTCTCAAGTTCTCTAATGAAAAATCCCCTTTGGTATATGTTAAAATAACATATGATAGTTTATACAACTTTGAACTGCCGACCTATCACTTTTATTGTAAAAGAAAAGGGAGGAAAGAACTATGGCTTCACCTGAAAATGTTATTTTAGTTCATGAAATTTCAAAGCTGAAAACAAAAGAAGAATTATGGAATCCATATGAATGGTATCGTTTGATGAGGGATAATCACCCAGTTCATTATGATGAAGAGCAGGATGTATGGAATGTTTTTTTATATGATGATGTAAATCGTGTTTTATCAGATTATCGCTTATTTTCAAGTAGAAGGGAGCGCAGACAATTCTCAATCCCTCCTTTAGAAACTAGAATAAATATAAACTCTACAGATCCACCAGAACATCGCAATGTACGTTCCATTGTTTCTAAGGCATTTACTCCAAGAAGTTTAGAACAGTGGAAACCTCGAATACAGGCTATTGCAGATGAACTTGTACAACATATCGAAAAATGTAGTGAAGTTAATATCGTTGAACAGTTTGCTGCACCTTTACCTGTTACCGTTATTTCCGATTTATTAGGAGTCCCAACAACAGATCGTAAAAAAATTAAAGAATGGTCTGATATTTTATTTATGCCGTATAGTAAAGAAAAGTTTAATGATCTGGATGCCGAGAAAGGGATAGCATTACATGAATTCAAAGCATACCTTTTACCGATTGTTCAGGAAAAGAGATATCATTTAACCGATGATATCATATCTGATTTAATTCGAGCTGAATATGAAGGCGAAAGATTAACCGATGAGGAAATTGTAACCTTTTCATTAGGTTTACTAGCGGCTGGGAATGAAACCACTACAAATTTAATTATTAATAGCTTTTATTGCTTTTTAGTAGATTCACCTGGAATTTATGAAGAGTTAAGAAAAGAACCTAACTTAATTTCAAAAGCGATTGAGGAAGTATTACGCTATCGCTTTCCTGTTACATTGGCCCGGAGGATTACAGAGGATACAAATATATTTGGTCCTTTCATGAAAAAGGATCAGATGATTGTTGCGTGGGTTAGTGCAGCGAATTTAGATGAGAAAAAATTTTCACAAGCCTCTCAATTTAATGTACATCGAACAGGAAATGAAAAGCATTTAACCTTTGGGAAAGGTCCTCACTTTTGCTTAGGAGCACCACTTGCACGTTTAGAAGCTGAGATTGCATTAACTACCTTTATAAATGCTTTTGAAAAAATAGAGCTATCTCCATCTTTCTGTTTAGAAAAATGTATATTGGAAAATGAACAAACATTAAAATACTTACCTATTCGATTGAAAGCCAAATAAAAATCTTAACAAGGTGCATAAATTTGCATCTTGTTTTTTTGTTTCTCAATTGTGAGTTTTTGGCAATTACCTTAATATGGAATTGTGTAAAACGTAGAGGAGGATTCTTATGTTGACTTGTAATAGAAGTAAATCATTTCAAAAGTTTATTAAAGGTGTTACAGATCTTATGGAAAACGGTTTATTTGAAGAAGAAATAGTGTGTGGCATTGAAAAGTTACTAGAAGAACTTTTAGAAAAGAAAACATGGCTTCCGTTAGATAAACAGAAGGCCAATTTGACTCAATATGCACGACATTTATTGTATGAAGATCCGCTCAAACGTTTTGAAGTACTAGCTCTCGTATGGAAAGATGGACAATCTACACCTTTACATGATCATGACGGCACATGGGGAGTAGAAGGCGTTTTTTCAGGAAGGATAATGGTGCAGAACTTTATACAAACGAAACAACTTGGAAATTCACTTGTTTATTTAACACATACAGGAAATCTTTATTTGGGAGAAGGAGAAACTGATAAAGTAATTCCACCAGCAGATTGTCATATTCTTGAAATTAGCAAAAATGAAAGCGTTATTACGATTCATGTCTATGGAAAACGATTAGAAAAGTTTAAAGTATATATCCCAACTGAAGAAAAAAACGTGTACATGTGTGAGACAAAATACATTAGTTATAATTCATAGTTTAAAATCCAAAGCTTTTTTAAAAAGAAAAGCTTTGGATTTTATTTTTAATTATTTCTTGACCTGAAACGCTTTTCATAAATTATAAATAAGAAGTACCTCACGAGGATTGTATGGAAACGATACCTAATAATTAATTAGAACTCGTGTATTTATAGAAAGTGGTGAAGAAATAATGAAATTAATCGCAATTGATTTAGATGGAACTCTTCTTTCGGGGAATAAAATGATAAGTAAAGAAAATGCAGAAGCAATTCGAACATGTCAAGAAGCTGGCCATGTTGTAGCAATTTGTACAGGACGTTCTATTGTTGACATTGAGCGATTATTGTTAGAAGTTAATTTAGAGTGTCCAATCATTGCGGAAAATGGGGCTCTTATATATAAAGATAAAAAAATGATGAAGAGATATCCAATTCAAAATATGCAGGCACTTGAAATTGTAGAATATCTTGAAGAGAATGGTTTATATTATCAGCTTTATACTGATAAAGGTGTGTATGTACCGGATTATGGAGTAGAGAGTGTACGTAATGAAATTGAGTATGTGAAGAATTCAAAAGAAAATTTCGACTTGAAAGAGTTAGAAACAATCGCAGCATTATATCTTGAGCATACAGCGTTTCATAGTGCGGAAAGTTGTAAACCAATTGTAGAAACAGATATACATGTGCATAAACTATTACCATTTTCTTATGATATTGAGAAATTAAAAAAACTAAAAGAAACATTTCTTCATAATACAGATTTAGCAATTACATCTTCATATTGGCACAATTTAGAGATTAATCATCGAGATGCTCAAAAAGGGAATGGATTATATACTTTAGCAGAACATCTTAATATTCCGGTTGAAAACACTGTAGCGATAGGTGATGGACTAAACGATGTTTCTATGATGGAAAAAGCGAATATATCAATTGCAATGGGAAATGCAGTTGAAGAAATAAAAGAAATGTGTAAATACGAAACGTTATCAAATGAAGAACATGGTGTGGCACATGCTTTATATAAATATGTAATGTAATTAAAAAAAGAAAAAAGAATCCAAATGGATTCTTTTTTCTTTTTTATTAGGGGTAAGGTGTTCTATGAGATTCATAGAAGCCTTATTACATTTCATTATATAGAATATATTGGAATAAATGTGTATATTTTTCATAAAAATTGTGAATATTTTATGAACTTTATACTTATTGCATGTTTATACCGCTATTAGTGACGCGTATGACTCTCAAGTGAAAATTCAGTGAATGTAAGGAGGAATTCAAGTTACCTAGACAATAAATGAGGAATGAACGAAATATATTCTTTTCTTGTTTTAATTGAAAAATAAAATTTGTTCGAATAATTATTCTACAGCTATATACCTACACTAGCTTTCTTCGTATAATGGAGAAGTATGAATTTTAGATTTGTATTAATTTTACATATTGAGGTGAACAAAGAATGAATTCGCGGCTAATGGAACTTATTGATGTGAGTACAATAGAAACCATGGCAGAACAATTTTATAAATTAACTAACATATCACATCAACTTCTTGATGCTGAAAAAGAGTGTGTTTTTTCATTCGGAATGAATGAGATAAAAAAGAGTAAACTTCCAAAGATTGAAATCCCCATTTTCTTATACAATCAACATTTAGGATCTTTTGTTGTATGGTCCAAAAAAAGTGAAATTTTCAGTTGTCAAAAATACTTTGAAATGCTCTCAAGTTTAATTTTAGATGGTGCAATAAAGGTATTTCAAAGTAAAAATACAACGTTGCTTTCTCGGAAAGAGGAGGAACTACATACGATTTTACAAAACATGCCTGTTATGGTCGATGCGCTTGATTATAATGGAGATTTTGTTTTGTGGAACCGAGAATGTGAAATCGTAACAGGTTATACCGCTGAAGAAATAATTGGAAATCCAAATGCACTGCAATTATTGTATCCTGATCATAATTATCGCCATCAAATACAAAAGAAATTTTTAACTTGTGGAAAAAATTTCAGAGATTGGGAAATGCACTTAACATGTAAAAATGGTGAAATCAAAACAATAATGTGGTCGAATATATCAGAACAGTTTCCTGTAACAGGATATAGTTATTGGGCTGTTGGTGTAGATATTACGCATTTAAAAGCGATAGAAGAGCAGTTAAAACAACAAACATCTGAACTGGAATTAATTTTTAAAGCTTTACCAGATTTATGTTTCTTAACAGAAGATGATGGCACGATTATTGATTACAAGGCAGGATCTCCTACGAAGTTTTACGTACCCGCAGAAGCTTTTATGGGAAAAAAGTTTTACGAAGTATTACCATCTTCAGTAGCGCAGCAGTTTCAGGAAGCCATTAATCAAGTGAAGGAAAAAGGAACGAATGTAATTTTAGAATATCCACTCACACTTAATGGAAGTATTGATTTCTTTGAAGCTAGGTGCTTACCATTATTACGTGATAAAATTATGATTATTGTACGCGACATTACAGAGCGAAAAAAGACAGAAGAATTGTTAAACAAATCAGATACGCTTGCAGCAATTGGTCAATTAGCAGCTGGCGTGGCTCATGAAGTAAGAAATCCTTTAACTGTAATTAAAGGTTTTATACAGTTATTCCAAATTAATAAAGAAGATCAAGAAAGATATTTTGATCTTATGCTTTCTGAAATTGAAAGGATAGAAGCAATCCTACAAGAATTTCTATCAATCGCTAAAACAGATGAGATAAATACAGAAAAGAAAAATATTTATCAAATTTTTAAAAATGTCGTATCGTTAATGAATACAAAAGCAATTATGACAAATATTCAAGTTGAACTATTTACGGATGACAAAGATATAATTATTGAATGCTCAGAAAATCAATTGAAACAAGTATTTATTAATATTTTGCAAAATTCAATCGAAGCTATGCCAAATGGTGGGGAAATTTCAATTCACATAAAAGAAATAAATGATGATGGTGTCATCATTCATGTAATAGATGAAGGAATAGGAATACCTGAAGAAAGAATTAAGAGATTAGGTGAACCTTTTTATAGTACGAAAGAAAAAGGGACTGGTATTGGATTAATGTTAAGTTATAAAATTATTGAAAGTCATCAAGGGACAATTAGTATCATGAGTGAGGTTGGTGTCGGGACAACAGTAACTATTTACTTACCGAAAGTACTAAGTAAACAATCTCTTTCTAATTGTGACGACAAATGTATACCAATACGCACTAGTAGTAATTCTTAAATCAATTAATACCCAATAACAAAGCGATTAGTGAAAACTAAGCTTTTTGTTATTGGGTATTTTTTATATTTAATTTAGTAAACTTTACCTTTTCTTTACCTTTGTTTTAATTTCTATTAAGTTTTAAACATTATATTAATATTTGTACAAAGCAATGTATAGAAATTGTACATTACTTTTAATATAGAAATGTGATTATTATTTGAAATATTGTAAGGAGGAGATTATGACAAGGTGAAAAAGCAAGAGAAGAAAAGTGGTAGAGTAGTACCTCTCCGGTTAAATATTTTATTCCTTTGTGTATTTTTATTATTTTCTGGCATTATTATTCAGTTAGGGAAAGTGCAAATTTTTGATGGAGAAACATATAAAAATGAAGTAGAGAAGAGAGAAAATGCAACCGTGGGCCTTTCTGTACCACGTGGGAAAATATTTGATCGTGAAGGAAATCCAGTAGTTGATAATAAGTCTTTACGTACGATTACATATACAAAGGTGAAAGGTGTAAAACAAGAAGAAATATTAAAATCAGCAAGACAACTTGCAGACATTATTGAAATGCCACAAGAAGATATTGATAAGTTAACTGAGACTGATAAGAAAGACTTTTGGATGCAATTAAATCCAGAACTTGCTCAAGACTTAGTATCCAAAAAAGAAATAGATAAGTTCCGAAATAAGGATATTACCGGAAAAGAGCTAGACAAAAAAATAGAAGATTTAAAAAGGAAGCGCGTTACAGATAAAAATCTTCAAGAACTAACAGCTAAAGATATAGAAGTGTTAGCTATTAAAAGTAAAATGACCTCAGGTTTTCAAATGGCACCTCAAATTATTAAAAAGGACGTTAGTGAACAGGAATATGCGGTGATTAGTGAAAATTTAGCGAACCTCCCAGGGGTAGATGCATCAGTTGATTGGGAGAGAATCTATGTAAATGATGGTCTATTCCGTTCTGTCCTTGGTAACGTTTCAAATGCTGATGAAGGATTGCCACGTGAAAGATTAGATTATTATTTAGTGCGTGATTATAGTCGAAATGATAGGGTCGGCAAAAGTTATATCGAACAGCAATACGAAGATGTACTTCATGGTACAAAAAAAGAAGTAAGAAGCATTGCTGATAAACAAGGAAATACTATTAGAACGGAAACTGTTACTGAAGGGAAAAGCGGTAAAAATTTAACTTTAACAATAGATATGGGATTGCAAAAAAAAGTAGAGGAGAGCATAGAAAAAATATTAAAACAATATAAAGGATCAGAATCAATGTTAGACCGTGCTTTCGTAGTGATGATGAATCCTAAAAATGGCCAAGTATTATCAATGGCTGGGAAAAGGCTTGTAGAAAAAGATGGGAAAATGGAAGTAGAAGATTATGCTTTAGGCACGCTGACAAGTTCATATGAGCTTGGATCAACGGTTAAAGGTGCGACAGTGTTAACAGGGTTTGAAACAAATGCAATAACTCCTGGAACACATTTTTATGATGCACCTATGAAGTTTAAAGGAACCAAGGAAAAGAAGTCTTGGAAAAATTTTGGTGATATAGACGATCTAAGAGCGTTACAAGTTTCTTCAAACGTTTATATGTTTAATATAGCATTAAAAATTGCTGGTGTGGATTATGTGAAAAATAGTTCACTAGATATTAAACAAGAATATTTTGATAAAATGAGATATTATTTCAGGCAATTTGGACTAGGCGTACAAACTGGTATTGATTTACCGAATGAAACTGCAGGACAAATTGGAAGAAAAGATAATCAGCCTGGTTTCTTATTAGATTATTCTATTGGACAATATGATACGTATACACCACTTCAGCTTGCACAATATATTTCGACTATCGCAAATGGAGGGTATCGAATGAAACCACAAATTGTTCAAGAGATTAGAGAACAAACCGTTCAAAAAGATGAGGTTGGTAAAGTAGTACAATCAATAGAACCCGTTGTTTTAAATAGAATCGATATGAAACAAGAATATATTAATCAAGTAAAAGAAGGATTTAGAAAAGTATTTCAAGAAGGAGATGGAACGGGAGTAAGAGCGTTCCAAAAAGCACCATATAAACCAGCTGGTAAAACAGGGACCGCACAAACTGTATATGGTGGAGAAAATGAAATTGGGCGAAATGCGAAAGGCGATCGTAGAGAATGTTATAACTTAACATTAGCTGGATATGCGCCATATGATGATCCAGAAGTAGCATTTTCTGTTGTAGTACCGTGGGTTGAAAATGATAAATCGGGCATTAACTCCGATATTGGAAAAGAAGTTTTAGATGCTTATTTTGATTTGAAAAATAAGCGATTAACTGGTGAAGCGCCAAAAACAGATAACTCTAAAGAGAATTAAAATGGACGAAACGTCTCTAGCATTCATGTGAACTAGAGGCGTTTTTATCTGGGAATAGATTAGAAATGAGGTATATATGAAGCCGTTTATTCTAAAATATTGGAGGAACATATGTAGCTATATCTTAATTATAATAGGGGTTATTTTTATTAATAAGTCATTTTTATTTTGTATGGTAGAAGGAATTTCGATGCAACCTACTTTAAATGAAAAAGATTATATACTTGTTAATAAGGCAAACGTCTGTTTATCGTCTTTTCAGCATGGGGATGTTGTCATCATAAAAAAAGAAGACGAGCCTACTTACTATGTGAAACGAATTATTGGATTATCGGGGGATAATATACAATTAAAAGAGGATGAGGTATATATTAACGGTAAAAAGCGTGATGAGTCGTATATACATTTAGATATGTTACAAGTATCCAATCGTTTTTCAAATTTTAGAGAAATAAAAGTTCCTACGCATAAATTATTTGTGTTAGGTGATAATCGTAATCATAGTAAAGATAGTAGGAATACACTTGGACTTATTGATGAGTCAAATATAATAGGTAAGGTAGAAATGGTATTTTATCCATTTGATCATATAAAATGGATAAAATAATTCTATTAACGATTCACATTTTATAAAATAAATCATATATTGATAGCATAGGACAAGCAGAAAAGCTTGTTCTAACCTCACAGAACACTCCTTATCACGGTTAGGCATCTACATAGGTAGATGCTTTTTTTGTTGATGGCTGAAAATTATTTATCAACATAATGTAGCAAGCATATTAGGACTATTAGAGGAAGATTACTTGTACAAATAACAGTATGCTTAATTAAAACAGTGAAATGTAAGGAGTGAGGAATAAGTGCTAAATATTTTAGTAGTTAATTTTCCGGCAGAGGGACATGTAAACCCTACATTAAATTTAGTAAAAGCCTTTACTGAACGAGGGGATTACGTACATTATATTACAACGGCAAACTTTAAGGATAGAATTGAAGATTTAGGAGCTACTGTACATACTCATCCGGATCTATTAAAGGAGATTTCTATTGATGCTGAAACCTCATTTGGATTAAATGCTTTCTTTCATGTGCATGTTCAAACTTCTTTATATATATTGGAAATTACGAAAAAATTATGTGAAAGTATAAATTTTGATTTCGTAATTTATGATATATTTGGCGCGGGAGAGTTAGTAAAGGAGTATTTACAAGTTCCAGGTGTAGTTTCCTCACCTATATTTTTAATTCCTTCAGAGTTTTTGAAGACATTACCTTTTCATCCAAATGCAGATATACCATTCCAACCAGAGGAGATCTCTGAAAAATTACTAAATCAGATGGAACATAAATTTGGAGTAAAACCAAAGAATAATCTTCAATTTATGAATAATAAGGGTGATGTTTGTTTCGTATACACAAGTCGTTATTTCCAACCTAATAGCGAATCGTTCGGAGAAAATAACATTTTTATTGGACCGAGCATTTCAAAGCGTAAAACAAATATAAAGTTTCCACTGGAATCACTTAAAGAGAAGAAAGTTATTTACATTTCAATGGGAACACTGCTTGAAGGACTCGAACCATTCTTTAATACTTGTATTGATACTTTTTCAGATTTTGATGGGATAGTTGTAATGGCAATTGGTGATAGAAATGATATTTCAAAAATAAAGCAAGCGCCAGATAATTTTATAATTGCTCCATACGTACCTCAATCAGAAATATTAAATGAAGCAGATGTTTTTATTACACATGGCGGTATGAATAGCGTACACGATGCCATTCATTATAATGTCCCATTTGTAATAATACCGCATGATAAAGACCAGCCAATGATAGCGCAAAGACTAACTGAGCTTGAAGCAGCACATAGACTATTGAAAGAACATGTTAATGTGCACACTTTAAAAGAGGCCGTAACAGATGTTCTTTCAAATGAAAAGTATAAACATGGTATAAGAAAACTTAATGATAGCTTTTTAGAGTGTGGTGGTTCAAAAGAAGCAATTGCAGTTATTGAATCTCTTTTAAATAAAGTAAAAATTTAATTGGTGGGGCTTTACTGCCTGCAAATAGCGGGATAAATAGTCGTAACTGTATACACAAGCATAGAGGTTCTCACCTTTATGCTTGTATATTCTTATCCAGCAAATTGTACAGCAGTATTTGCATGTAAAAAAGCAGTATCAAAAACGGGAACAGTAAGATCATTTTGGGAGATGAGTAAAGGTATTTCAGTACAGCCTAATAATATACCTTCAGCGCCGTTTTGAATTAATGCTTTTGTAATTTGTAATAACTTTTCTTTAGATGTTTCTGAAATGATCCCTCTACTTAATTCATCTAATATGACATGGTGGATAAAAGTTCTTTCCTCGTCATTTGGGATAATTGTCTCAATGTTATATTTCGCTAATCGTGATTTATAGAAATCTTGCTCCATCGTTTGTTTTGTTCCTAATAGTCCGATACGTTTTATATTCTGTTCTACCATTTCTTTAGCACTTACATCACCAATGTGAAGAAGCGGGATAGATATTGCTTGTTCTACTTCCTCGGCAAATAGATGTACGGTATTTGAACACATTAATAAACATTCAGCCCCAGATTTTTCAACTTTCTTTGCAACTGTAACTAGTTCATTTTTCACTTCTTCATATTGATGGTTTTGTAATAAAGTAGTTACTTCACCAAAATCCATACTATATAAAACTAACTTTGCATTTTGATCGTATTGAGAGAGTGTAAGTGTATTAATATGTTTATAGTATAATGATGTAGATTCCCAACTTAATCCTCCAATCAAACCAATAACTTTCATAATGCATTCCTCCCGAAACGATTTTGAATTAATTATTTCATAATTCCGATAAGAATACAATGATTTAAATGCACTGTTTAATAAAAAAATAAAAATAGTAAGAAAAGTGTTGAAATTTACATTCTTTAGTGCCATAATACGAATTACAAATTAATACTTATCCAGAGAGGTGGAGGGAACGGCCCTAAGAAACCTCAGCAACCCCTATGCAATTTTATAGGAAGGTGCTAATTCCGCAGAGGACACGATGTGTTTTTTGAAAGATAAGAGGATTCTTGAACGTGAAAGAAAATGACCTCTTATGTAAGAGGTCATTTTTTTGTTGTATAGAAAGGGAGTGTCGATGCATAATTCATTTTTAAATTAAATATAGAGTAATAAAAGTTGACTAATACGAGAGGGGAATTGTCATGAACAAATTATCAACAAAGTTAGTAGTAGCAATTGGTATTGGAGCAGCATTATACGGGATATTAGGACTTTGGGGATTTTCTATTGCACCGAATACATTTATTAAACCAGCATTAGCTATATTAACTGTTTTTGGAGCATTATTTGGTCCAGTGGCAGGACTGTTAATCGGACTTATCGGTCATACCGTAACAGATACGATTGCTGGCTGGGGTATTTGGTGGGGCTGGGTTATTAGTTCAAGTATTATTGGTTTTTCAATGGGGCTTATTCAAAAAAGAGTTGGTTTTAGTGTGAAAAACGGGTCATTTAACAAGGGGGATATTTCTTATTTAGCAATTACTGGGCTAGTTGGTATTGTCATTGCTATTATATTTGCTGGGGCATTCGATATTATTGTGATGGGAGAACCATTTGACAAAATTGTTATACAAGTATTAGGAGCAACAATTTCCGATGTCATCGTTTTCTTAGTACTTGGATTGCCACTTACAATTGGTTTGGCGAAATCCAATAAGAAACATACACATTTAAAAATTGAAAAGTAGGGATGTTAACATGCAACCAATTATTTCGTTTGAACAATTCACCTTTCAATATGGGCATGCTGTGCAGCCTACTTTAAGTGATATTACCTTTCATATATACCCTGGGGAAAAAGTGCTAATTGCTGGACGAAGTGGCTCAGGAAAGTCGACATTAGCTCATTGTATAAATGGGCTAATCCCATTTTCTTACGAAGGGAATAGTACAGGTAACGTTTTAATTGCCGGTAAAGACCCGAGGGAAGGAAGTATTTTTGAACAAAGTAAACAGGTAGGAACAATTTTGCAAGATCAAGATGCTCAATTTATTGGTCTGACAGTAGAAGAAGATGTAGCTTTTTATTTAGAAAATGAATGTGTAAAGCAAGATGACATGAAAAAGATTGTTTCGGACTCATTAAGAAAGGTGAAGATGCATACGTTTCATAAACAAAGTCCACATGAATTATCAGGAGGTCAAAAGCAAACAGTTTCTCTAGCGGGTTTATTAACAACAAATGCGGATATATTATTGTTCGATGAACCGTTAGCTAATTTAGATCCACTAAGCGCCTTACATACGATAAAACTTATGAAAGATATACATGAACAATATAATAAAACGATTGTTATTATCGAACATAGAATAGAAGAAATTTTAAACCTGGATTTAGACAAAGTTATATTAATTGATGAAGGTAAAGTCATTGCGATAGGAACACCAAAAGAAATCTTAGCGTCAAATATATTACCACGTATCGGCTTAAGAGAGCCTATTTACATCGAAGCATTAAAGAGATTACATTTTGATAGTAATAATGACGTAATATATCCAATGGAAAACCTTCAAAAAGAAAAGGTAAGCAATGTTATAAAAGAGTGGATGGAGAAACAAGTCATATTAAAAGGGAATACTAAAAACAAGGAATTACTTAAAGTGGAGAATTTATCATTTTCATACTCTAATAAACAAAAAGTATTAGAAAATGTAAACCTTTCAATATATGAAGGAGAAATTGTGGCACTGTTAGGACATAATGGAGCAGGGAAATCAACATTAGCTCATAGTCTTATAGGCATAAATAAAATGAAAAATGGGAAAATCTTGTTAAAAGGTGAAGATATTAGTTCTTGGTCTATTCGTAAACGTGGGGAAATCATATCTTACGTGATGCAAAATCCAAATCATATGATTACACAGCCTACTGTTTTTGAAGAAGTTTCATTTACATTAACATTACATAATTTTTCTAAGGAAGAAATTAAGAATAGAGTAGAAGGAACTTTAAAAATTTGTGGTTTATATCCATTTCGTAATTGGCCAATTCAAGCACTAAGCTATGGGCAAAAAAAGAGATTAACAATCGCATCTGTATTAACAACAAATCCTAAGCTTATCATATTAGATGAACCGACAGCGGGACAAGATTATTATCATTATAAACAATTTATGTCGTTTATTAAAAACTTGGCTAAAAAGGGAATTTCATTTGTTTTTATCACTCACGATATGAATCTCGCGCTAGAATATACAGACCGTGCAGTAGTTCTACATGAAGGGAAAATTATTACGGATAATACAGTGTTTGATGTATTAGGCGATCAAGAAACGTTACAAAGAGCCAACTTAAGAGAGAGTTCTTTAACCAAGCTTGTTAAATTTAGTGGGATTGCATGTCCAGAAAAATTTATGGAGCTTTATTTAGACAGTAATAGGAGGGAGGAAGGTGCATAGTACATATTTTCATCGTATGGATGGGGTAGTGAAATTGTTTTTATTTATTTTTTGTATGACGCTTACTTTTTTGTTTTTTGATTTTCGGGTGTTGCTAATATTATTTATTATTGGGTGTATCGGACTCAGCGTTGCTAAAATTCCATTTCGTAAAATTTTAATTGTTTTTAGTGTCATATTTACATTTAGTTTATTAAACTCTGTCATGATTTTATTTATTACACCAACTCATGGATCTGAATTAACTGAATCATATACCGCGTTTTTACATGTTGGATATGCAACGATTACATATGAAACATTATTTTATGCAGCTACACTTTCATTAAAGTATTTTACGTTATTACCATTTACACTTCTTTTTATTTACACGACAGATCCAAGCGAATTTGTAAGTAGCTTAAGTAAACTTGGTATTCATTATAAGATTACTTATGCAATAAATATTGCACTACGTTATATTCCTGACATCCAGTCTGAGTATAAAATTATTAAACACGCGCAAGAAGCGAGAGGAGTGGCTTTTGAAAAAGGAGAAGCAAGTTTATGGGTTCGTATGAAGAACCGTGTTTTAATTTTCTGGCCACTAATCATTCATTCTCTAGAAAGAATAGATACGGTTTCAAATGCAATGGATTTAAGAGGATTTGGAAAGAAGGATAAACGTACATGGTTTTATACAAGTAAGGCGAAACGTGAAGATTTCATCGCTTTATTTGCCGGTATTTTCATATTTATTGTTGCGGTATATTTAAAATTAAACGTATTTCAAAACTTTTGGTATCCATTTTAAAGCACTCTTTAAACGAGTGCTTTTACTTATTTTTATGTAGACATGCTCAAAAAAGGGATATATACATAATGTATAATACGAACCAGTTAAAATGATCAACTACCTATTAGTTTTCAAACCAAAAGGAGGAGAAAATATGAGTTACGGTGGTTCTTGTGGTTTTGGTGGAGGTTTTGCTTTACTAGTTGTGTTATTCATTCTATTAATAATTGTAGGATGCAGCTGCTGGGGCGGAGGATACTAATTTTTAATTAGTCTTCACAAATGTAAACTAAAAAAACATTGAAGATACTTATGTATCGAAACAAATAAAAAAGGAGCGACTATGCTCCTTTTTTATTTGTTTTAATGCGTATTCTTATTATATTTCGGGAACGTAATCGTTAAAGTCGTTCCTTTACTAACGATACTTCTGATTTTTAAACTTCCATGCATCGTCTCAATAATCTTAACAGCAACCATCGTACCTAAACCGGTTCCTTTTGTTTTTGTACTAAAATACGGTTCACCGAATCGATGTATTTGCTCCTGTGACATTCCAACTCCGCTATCTTCAATTCGTATTTCAACTTTACTATTATTGATAGATGAGGAAATATTTAAGGTACCACCATTAGGCATTGCTTCAATACTGTTCTTTATTAAGTTTAAAAAACATTGTTGAAAGTGCTGTTTATTACCAACAATGGTTGCCTCAGAAAAATCCTGTGTAATATGTATCGTATTCATATTACACAATGGCAATATCATATTAATAACCCGATTTAACTCTTGTTTTATTGAAATTTGATCTAATTTTTCTGGAGCAGGTTTGGCAAACGTTAAGTAATCATCGATAATTTCTTGGGCACGATTTAACTCTTCAAGTATATGTTTAATATATTCGTCTCTTGATTCAGGAGTTAAATTTGGTGTTTTTAAAAGCTGTGTAAATCCTTTTACAACCGTTAAAGGATTCCTTACTTCGTGCGATATACTTGCAGCGAGTTGGCTAACAATCTCCATTTTTTCCATTTTAATTAATTTTGAGCGCATTAATACAGCATCTTTTATAACTTCATTTATATAAACAATAAATAACATTAAAGTAGTCGGTAATATCATGAAATAAATAATATACAAATTATTTACTTCAAAATCTGATAAAGTTAATACAATTAAAGTTGTAAATATTGCTAGGAAAAAGGTTAAAAACATGGAAAAAGCTACTTTAAGTTTTCTATTATATGTATTAAATTTTGAAGATGCGAGTGCTGTAACGATGAACATTATTCCGTAAACAACGACTGTCAGCATATTAAAGCCATAAAATATAAATCTTGTAATTAATAAAATTGTAAACAATATGATACCGACAGGGAATCCACCATAAAGCGTACCTAGTATGACCGGAATTTGTCTTAAATCATGAATACAACTTTCATCCATATAGATAGGGTATCGCATACATAAAATAAGCGGGATACTAGAACAAAGGGTGATCAGTAGTATTTTATATTTCTTTAAATAGTGCCGGCTATCATATATGAAATAAAAAACAAATATACTACATAAAATGTATAGAAGATTATTTAATACGTTTTGATTAATATAAACAAAGTCCATAATATTTGCCTCGTTATTCTGAATTTACTTAACATATGTATTATACATAATAACATATGTTAAGGTGAATAAACCTTGTTAATACAAGATTAGTTTGGCTTTTTGTTATAAAATGCAAACATTTCTCAAACGTTAGCTATCCAAAGATACTTTTACTAAAATTTTTTACTCCTTCTTCCTGCATGTTCGGTAAAACATGAGAATAAATCCTAAGAGTTAATGAAATGTCTGTATGACCTAATCTCTCACTGATAATTTTAGGATTAACTCCTTGTTTCAATAGTATAGTTGCGTGTGGATGTCTTAAATTACGAGTTTTAATTTTTTTCACTGCTGCATTTTTTATTTCCTTATAAAATTTTTCCTTGAAAGCATTTCTGCATAACCCCCCACCTGATTTATTACAATTAATTAAATCTAAATCTTGATAAGCAGAACTGATTGGTAATAAGAAACGTTTGCATGAGATTCTAAATAAATATAAAAATACTTAAGGAAAGTAAGGTATGAAAAAACAGGTGTTTCAAGAAAAGTGGACGAGCTAGGTCGTGTAGTAATTCCAGTAAGAGTTTATTTGGGAAGTGGCTTTTAAAACTGATGTTGTTGAGTACATGTGGTAGTAAAAGGTAGATGGACATATGAAAAAAGTAAAAATTGATGTTAGTAGCAACAAACTTTTAATAGTTTAGGACGAAAATGTAACAGTAGTCAATCCACCAATGAGCGGATTTGGTGAGCAAGTCGCGGTTTAGATAAACGGTAAGGTTGATCGTGTAGATACTAAGTTTACTGAAAAGATAAAATGATTATTTTTAGAAAGATACCCAGACGGATTTAGTCGAGAAGCTAGTCAAAATCGCGTAGATGTGAAGTGAAAATCGTAAAAAAAGAGTCATGAGTGGAAAGGCTCATAGCTCTTTGTATAAGGGTAATGGTTTTATAGATAAATATTATTATTAAATTCTAAAAAATTTAATGTTAGTAAATTAATTGGTATGTGATTTGGGTTTTATAGAAAGAGATCAGCTAACAACAGCTAGCTGATCTGCAGGTTCTGTAAGACAAAACAGAAAAGAATATTAACAGAATATAGAGGTTTATCCTGGTTGTTTGAACGTAGTTAAAGAAAGAATATCACATACTATCAATTTTAATAAAAACTATCTGTGGCTTTCACTTCTTTATTTTATTCACAAATAGTTCCAGTAGCTATTCCGGTTGGAGCGACACCTACTGGGACATTAGTGATAACAGTATTCGTAGCAATATCAATAACGGAAACAGTATTACTAGCTTGATTTGTAACATATGCTCGAGTGCCATCAGGTATGATGGTTACTTGATCAGGGGATAAACCAACAGAAATTGTATCAATCACAGTATTTGTCGCCACATTTATTACCGATACATTATTGCTAACTTTATTTACAACGTAAATAAGGTTTCCACCCGGTGTAATATCTATGCCAACAGGTTCGGTACCTACGTTAATTGTATTAATAACTGCATTGGTAGCGGTGTTAATAACAGAAACCGTATTGCTGTTTTGATTCGTGACATACGCACGAGTACCATCTAGTGTAAACACGATTATTCTAGGACGAATACCAACAGGGATGGTAGCAATAACTGTGTTGGTAGCAGTATTAATGACAGAAATTGTGTTGCTTAATTCGTTTGCAACATATGCAAAGGCACCATTTGGGGAAACAGTAATCCCTTGTGGAGCGATGCCAACAGGAATAGTATTAATAACTGTGTTTGTTGCCGCATTAATGACAGAAACCGTATTATTACCATGATTTCCAACATAAACAGTTGTGTTATTTGGAGAAACAGCTACACCTATTGGATTAGTTCCAACAGGAATGGTAGCGATAACAGTATTCGTAGCAGTATCAATAACGGAAACGGTATTAGAAAAAATATTAGTAACATAGGCACGAGCTCCATTTGGTGAAACGGTTACTTCAAGTGGTGCATTACCTACAGTAATTGTATCAACTACTATATTTGTTCCGGTGTTAATTACAGATACTGTATCATTTGTAGGGTCATCTATGAGTCCTGCATTTGTAGCATATACTAGGAAATTACATGTAGGTCCGGTTGGCCCAGTAGGTCCTGGTGGACAATCACAATCTCCAGTAGGTCCCGGTGGTCCTTCCGGCCCTTGGATTCCTTGCACCCCTTGAGGTCCAGTGGCTCCTGGTGGTCCTTCCGGCCCTTGAATTCCTGGCACACCCTGAAGTCCAGTGGCTCCTGATGGTCCTTCCGGCCCTTGAATTCCTTGTACACCCTGAGGGCCAGTGGGCCCTTCCGGTCCTTCCGGTCCTTGAATCCCTTGGATACCCTGAGGCCCAGTAGGTCCCGGTGGCCCAGGAATTCCCATTCCGGTCCCTGAACCAGTAGGTCCCGGTGGTCCCGGTGGCCCTTGAATCCCTTGTACGCCTTGAAGTCCTTGAGGTCCCGGTGGTCCTTCCGGCCCCTGAATCCCTGGTACGCCTTGAGGTCCTTCCGGTCCTTCCGGCCCTTCAGGTCCCTGAATCCCTTGCACACCTTGAGGTCCTTCCGGTCCTTCTGGTCCTTCCGGCCCCTGAATTCCTTGCACACCTTGAGAACCCTGAGCGCCTCTAGGTCCAGGAAATCCTCTAGGTCCAGTGGCTCCAGTCGGCCCCGGTGTTCCGATGTTACTTAATAGCGAACTATTTAAGATTCCTTGTAAAATTAAGTTGAATGTTTGCTGCAATAAGGGGTCTGATATATTTGAACAACTTATAAGTGAAGACAAGCTTTGGAATAGAAATTGGAATAATGCTGAGATTTGAGTGAGGGATGCGGTAGGTAAGGAATTAATTAATTGATTTATAGTTCTTATAACTAAATTTCTATTTGGTGTATTTGGTTGTACTGTTATTAATAAATCATTTAATGCCTGTAATGCTGATTGGAGTATTTGTATAGTTGTTGGATTTGGTGTTGTGAAAAAAGAAAGGATGGCTTGATTTAATTGATTTATTATTTGTAATAATTCTTGTTGTTGAGAATTCGAGAAAAAAACAGGTGTACAGCAATTACTTTGATCACAAGGGGATATAGAAATAAAGCAGGGTTGCTGAAATTTATCACACGGATTTTTGGAATTTGATTTTCGATTATATCTCATAAATACCTCCTTTTAAAAATTGAATATTAAGTAATTTTTGGTAAATTATTAGCAACTGAGTTTGTAGGTATATGTTTAATGTGAAATGTTTTTTCCTTCAAAGTATATGCCAATAAAATAGAGGTGTTCATATGGGATATATAACCAATACTTGGTTGTTAGGAGGATGTTGTAATCATAGGAAAGAAAATGAAGGTTACAAAGTTTATAGGCAAGCGATTGTATTTTAAAAAAGCGTTATTGTAATAAAATTTGAAGTTTATTAAAAAGAAGGAATGAAGGAAGATGTAAAAGATTTTGAAAGATCCATAAAAAGAATTCAGTAAAACACTGAATTCTTTTACACGTATTTTTATTTGTTAATCCATTTAGAAATAATAGGAATTTGTTGTGCCTATTAAAATATGTACTGTTGGTAATTATAACATGAAAATGGATTGTAATAGAATAATGCATAAAAAAGAACAAGTAATAAATTAAACAAAAGCGTTATTTTATTATAGATAAATAGGTGACTCAGCAATTGTGCTAGCCGAGTCACCTAGTACTATGGAACCAAATAATGTTCTTTTTCTATATGTAGTTATGTGGAGTTCTTAGAGGCTAGCCCAATAGACAGTTAAGGGATAAATAAAATCATTTTAGAGAGTGTTACATTTTATTATGTTAATGCTACAACAGCAAGAGTTAAGCCCAATGTATTTAATGTATTAGAATATGGTCCTACATTAACAGTAAGAGTACTTGTTATACCTAAAGGTGTAGTGAAAATAGCGGGTGCTGATACAGAAGTGAATCCTGCAGTATATCCCAGAGAAGTACCAGAGCCAATGATTGGATTATTATTAAGATACATAGTGATACCTGCCGAATTACCTCCTGGTTGAATGATAACTTGCACTTCATAGATTGCCAAATAGGTTCTTCCACCTTCAAGTAAAACAGTTGTTGGTGGTGTGAATGAGATTGCCGTACCATTAGAATTTACCACGGTATCTAGTGGAATCGCAGAATTTACCGAGACTATTGATGGGGTAGTTTGAACAACATTTAAACTGTTAGCCGTGGGGGATGGACAAGTGCAAGGTTTGTGAATGTTAG
>NZ_JBQENW010000032.1:0-49886 GCF_052044835.1 Bacillus sp. 22475
AAATAAACATACTAAGATTAGTAGTGCAGACCAAGGCATTGGTTCGCACTACTATTTTTTATATAGTAGAAGTGAAGAAAGGGTCGTGGGTGCTTTGGGATCTTGAATCCGTAAAATAAACTGACCTTCTTCACTTACCTTATTTGAATCAGTTTTTAGTATGTTGGTCCTCGAGATCGTGTATAAGAAATGGGAATCGATAAGTGTAAGTTGAAGACTTCAATTTCACCTAAGGAGGAACTTTATGGAACACGTAATTGCGTTTGACGTCAGTATGGGTAAAAGTTACATGGTAATTTATAATGCACAAAAACAATGTGTATTTGAAAGTGAAATCAAGCATTCTAAACCCGAATTCGAAAAGCTACAAGAAAAAATTCATGAACTTGCAGATAATACTGGTGAATTACCTGAAATTGTGTTCGAATCAACAGGTATCTATTCCAGGCAGCTAGAACGATTTATGCAAGATAACCAGTATACGTATTGTTTATTAAACCCATTAGAAGCCAAACTACAATGTGATTCCTTACGGATTCATAAGACCGACCGAAGCGACGCACATCGATTAGCTCTCACTCACTTCACAGTTACCCGAAGGGTATCTAATGGAACTATCAACTCATTCCATCAGCTAAAATCTCTTTCTAGATGGTATAGCGAATTGGACAGTGAATTATCGATAATTCGTGGTCGTATGCACAAAGTAATTCAATTAACTTTTCCTGAATTGGAAAGAATGTTTACCAGTAAATCTGATTTGTTTTTAAATTTTGTTCAACTATTCCCCCACCCAGATTGTGTTTTAGGTCTTTCAAAAACAATCATAAAAAATCGTATTCGTGCCAACACCAATAAAAAAATATCAAATATTACAGCCGAGAAAAAAGCGATTCAGATAATTGAAATAGCGAAAACTTCCTATCCGGCTGTTTCTGAGAACGATGTTCTTTGTGATCAACTCAAATTATATGCAAAGCGCTATCAAGAGCTTCTTCACCAAAAAGAATGCTGTATTAACAAGATGGTATATATAGCCGAGCAACGTGCAGAATACGGTATCATTCTCAGTCTTCCTGGGATTGGCCCGAATACTGCAGTACGCTTGATGGCTGAAATAGGAGATATTACTCGTTTTAACAATAACAAGCAGCTCAATGCATTTGCAGGTATTGATATACGCCGTTTTCAATCAGGTAAAACCTTTTATAAAGATAAAATTAACAAACGTGGAAATAAACATTTGCGGAAGCTCCTTTTTCTCATCATCCAGAACATGATTAAACAACGACGTTACGGACAAAATCACATTGTTGAGTATTACGATAAATTAAAAACGCAACCCTATAACAAATGTCATAAAGTTGCGTCCATTGCATGTGTAAATAAGTTCTTGAAACTTCTCTTTCACCTTATTACACATGATATACACTATGATTATCGGTTAACGGCCTAATATCATAGTTTCATTCATCATATCATATCTCACCCCTAGCAAAAAACGAGTATATATTAGGGGTCTTTGTTATGCATGATAATAAGTATATGTTTATTCTGATATTCACTCCAGTAAAAACCTAAAAATACAGGTTGACTAATCGTAAGAAAAAAGCACTCCTTTTCAAAGAGTGCTTTTAAGAAACATATAACCTAATAAAGATGTTTCTATTTTGATTACAGAAAGAAAGTCGTTATTAAAACATATGGTTGCTAATTTTATTTCGTTCTTCCTTGCACCCAAGCAGCAATATCATTTATAACATACTCAGGGATATTAGCAGGATTATAATATTCATCCGGTTTACTTATTTCTCCATAACCTTCTGTAAATAAGGGATTTAACTTTGGATATAGTCGATAATCAACGTTATCTCGTTCTTTTAATTGTTCTTTCCAAAGAGGGATTTCGATTTTCGATTGAACTTGATAGTCTCGTTCTCCTTGAATAATAAAAAGCGGTGTCTTTTGTTCTTTTGACATTTCCACTGCTTTAATTTTATGGATAGAATCCTTACTTCACAGGATTTTTTTGCTGTTTTCACTATATCCTTACTATACAAATGAAAATATACAACGATACTAAATATACAAACTTTGCATAAAAAAATGATTTTATAGTATCTTTTTAATATCCATGTCCGCCTTGCCAACCACCATGTCCGCCCGGCCAACCACCATGTCCACCTTGCCAGCCACCATGTCCGCCTTGCCAGCCACCATGTCCGCCTTGCCAACCACCGTGTCCGCCTTGCCAACCACCGTGTCCACCTTGCCAACCACCGTGTCCACCTTGCCAACCACCGTGTCCGCCCGGCCAACCACCGTGTCCACCTTGCCAACCACCGTGTCCACCTTGCCAACCGCCTTGCCAACCACCGTGTCCACCCGGCCAACCACCGTGTCCGCCTTGCCACCAGCCTGCATAGCCTTGTCTCTGTGAGTTCATTCCTTCGCATCCCTTCTTATTAAAAATTCAAATACTGTAACTGGGTATTCTCTAAATATAATTATGTATCCCAAAAATAAATGTATCCGCAAACATCCCGATTATTGGTAAAGTAATTATCTAATGAAAAAAACATTTATTATTGCAAATCTAAGCTCTATTATTTTTTGCTTTTCCAAAATTTTTTCGCTATTTTATTAGCATAATACTTTTTAGATTCAATTTCATCATAGTTACTTAGTATTAGAACAGACCGATCATTACTTGCGATCCTTTTTCAACATTACATCAGAATCCATAGTTGGGCTTTAATTATACAAAGAAAACGATACTTCACTATTGAAGTATCGCAAAAAAACTATTTACTTACATTATTATGACTATAACCCTATCCGGTATTAGTTACTCACCTAAAATTGCAAATGGGCTAAATGATTCATAATGAATCATTTCCTTTTCTATACTGTGTTCTTTTAATACTGGAGCCTTTGACTGCACAATTTGTATTGTTTTCTCGTCAATCATAAATGGTACATCCCTTCGTATACAATGTTTTTATAAAACATTAGCATTATTTGAAATTTACCTTTCATAATTTCATTTTTTACTTTTAACTTCATTATTAAAGGCATTTCTCCTTCTAAAACAGACAGTACTTGCAATCTTAGTACGAATCACAGTTGAATTCATGTTACTTAATCGTACCCATTCCGGCAATTTTAATCTTAACCTTGACGTTTACATCGCCTTTTGCTAATTCGTTACCCCAATTATTTTGTATTTTTTTCCATTTAGGATATGTGTATGTTCTTGCATATCCTCCAAGCCCAATAGGATCAATTTTGGCGGTTTGTATTTTTTGTATTAATTGCTTGAAATCAGCTTCTAGCTTAGTTTCAATCGCCTTTTGTAATTTGGCTGCATCCTTTCTAGTGTTAAACGAAAAAAGTCGTTCTGTAATACCGATTCTCATCTTTACATCTACATTAAATATAAAATGATCATCATATCTTGCCTTTGTCTTTACTTTAATACCATAGGCAGTAAAACTTATCAAATCTTTATCTTGACTATCTGAATTTAGCTTAATTGGAACTGTAAATGGTAACTCCCCTGCAGTCCCTTGTTGCAAAATGCGTAAGAGTTTGTTTTCATCAGGTTTCAGTGTTAATTTATACTTTCCTTTTTCATCCAATAAGGCTGTACCTGTCACCCATATTTTATTCTTTTTTTTCAGTTCAGTAATATTTGCTGTTAGCCCTTTGTCTGCTCTTTGTTCATATAATTCTTGAAGTGTTGTTTTCACCGTGATATTTCTTAAAAAAGCGGTATCAACTAGTTTTGTTAAATATATAGGAAGCCTTGGTTTATCTTTTGGACTATAGAAGATGACGTCTGAAACAGGTCCATCTACAGCGACAACCCTTGCGGTAACAGTATTTTTGGGATCACGGTAAAATGGATCAAGGTAAATTTCCCAGTTTTTTTGTTTCAGTAGCCTTTTTCCAACTAAAATAACCTGTGTTTTACTTCCGGCGGTAAGGGCCATAACCGTAGCATCAAATTGGTCTCTTGCTTTTCGAACCGTAGCAGATTTCACACCAGTAGTTTCTTCTTTTATTTTTGCTTCTTTATTGAAAACAGGGCTTGATATATACACTAATAAATTATCATTAGGATCTAAATCGATACCAAGAATAAGAGTAAGAGAAACATCTTCAACATTTCTTTGATCGAAGCATCCAGTCATCAAGAACACCAATAACAAAATACAACATAGTACTTTTCTTTTCAATGTATTCTCCTCCGGCGAAACTTCTCATATAGACAGCAATACAGCCATAAAATAATAGGTAATATATATGTTACTCCTAATCCAGTATTCGATAATACCTGTTGCCAAATTTCAGATTCATTCCAACTAGGATGAGTCCAAAATGTGAATCCGATAATAAGCAATAAGAGAACAACTACATGAGAGCTGTGATCTTGTTTTCCAAGTAATTGGCTTGAACAAAATACAGAACAGTATAGGGCAGGGATCCATGATGTGGAAACAATGGTTAAGTAAACAGCCAATAAAATCATGTCAAAACGTTCTAAAAAACGAAATTCAATTACTTTCAGTAAATTTATTACCGGTTGATTATATTGCGTAATGCTATCAGGGCTAAAATAGGCAAAGCAAACAATAGTAGCAAATAAATAAAATAACATCGTTAAGGTGTTTGCTATAACCATTCCATGGACTGCATACTGTTTTTTTTGTAAAAATGGATATAAAAAGAAAGCAATATCAAACCCTAAATAAGCATAAACAGTGCTTGGTACAGCGGTTAATATCGGTTTCCACCCTTCTTTTAAAAGCGGAAAGAAAGGCATCCAGCTTCCATTCCCTATAAGAGGGATTAAAAAAAATATCGGAATCCAAAGCGCCATATAAAAAAAAAGTTCGGCGTATCGTCCTAAAATACTAGGACCGTTACGTGCAACAAAATAGGTAGGAATCGAAAACAAAAAGATAACGATATAGTCAGGCGTTTTCGGGAGAAACCATCCCTTAAGGTAAAGCATAGCGTTTATAAGAACGATACAAGAATAAAAAGCGAAGTACATCATGTAAATAACAACGAATGCTTTCCCTACTATTTTTCCAAACAATCGTATAAGAATATCATAAATCGTATCCTCAGGATATCTTGCAGCTGTTTTCACTATAAACACACCTGATATTGTGGAGAAAATCCAACCAATCAATATAGCTATCCATCCATCTGTTCCAGCCTTTTCTGCAAGCACACGTGGAAGCGATAAAACGCCAGTGCCCACCTGCACTCCATTAATTAAAATAATATACTGCATAAGAGTGATTTCATTATAGGCATACTTTTTCATAATTTCACCTTTTATTACGATTCTTTCCTTGTCGAATAGTTTGATCGGTTCCATTCCCCTTAGGACGCCTTCTTATTGTCCATAAAGGAAAGCGTACAAAAACATCTTTCATATCTGCAAAACGAAAGGGTGCTAATGGTGTTCCGTAAGAAGTACCTAGCGATTTAAGACTACTTAGATGCCCAATTAAAGTCATCCACCCGATAACAAGTCCTACAATTCCAAATAAGGCAGCTGCTAGCATCATTGGAAAGCGTAAAAGTCTTACTGCCGCTCCCATATCATAGTTAGGGATAACAAAAGAAGAGATGGCGGTAACAGCAACAACAATAATCATAATATTGCTTACAATTCCCGCCTGAACAGCCGCCTGGCCGATGACAATACCACCTACAATTCCAACTGTCTGACCAATCGGAGTAGGTATCCGTAAAGCCCCTTCTCTCATCGTTTCCAATGTTATTTCCATAAGTAACGCTTCCATAACTGGGGAAAAGGGTACGCGCGTTCTTGATTCAGCAATAGATAAATATAGCTCTACAGGAATAACTTCAAAATTAAAGGAAATAAACGCAACATAACTCGCAGGCAGAAATAAAGCAACCATAAAGGCGACAAAACGAAGCAACCGAATAGACGAAGCAACTAACCACCTTGTACCGTAGTCATCGACTCCTTGAAAAAAGGAAATAAAATTTGTTGGAGTAATTAACACATTAGGTGAATGATCCATTACAGTTACAAATCTACCCTGTAGAATGTGAGATACAGCCAAATCAGGTCTTTCAGTTAATATAAATTGCGGAAACGGTGAGTAAGGGTGATCTTCAATGAATTCTATAAGTTCGCCATTACTAGCAACAGCGTCGATTGTAATATTTTGAATTCGTGTTTCTAATTCCTTCAGCACATCTTCAGAAGCTACATCTTTCAAATATAAAATAGAAATTTTGGTTTTGCTCCGTACACCAATTATTATTTCTTTTATCGCTAATTCACGATGAGGAATATATCTTCGAATCATTGCGATATTTTGACTTCCAGTTTCTATGAAAGCTTGATGTGCTCCTTTTAGAGCTATTTCGTTATGTGCGTCCTCAACACTTCTTTGTGGCCACCCTTTTGTATCCAATTGATGTGCTGTTGTTCGACTGTGAATTAATAAAACACTATCTCCCCCAAAAATAGCATTTTCAATCTGACTTAATGTATTAATAATCTTAATTTGTCCTAACGGAATTGGAAGTTCTCTATTAGTATCAAAATCAATATTCATCAAAGGACTGAGAACATGATTTTGAATCAATTCTTTATCTGTTAATCCAGATAAGTATACTAAGGCTGCTTCTAATCCACCTACTGTTATTTGAAACTGCCGAATTACTAAATCAGGCGCTTGACGAAATATATTCTGAATATGAGCTATGTTTTTGGATAAATCAGCGTCTAAGAGGGAGTCTTCAATATTTTTTTCCTGAAAATGAGTATTGTCTCGTATTGAACATGACTTAGGGTTGTCTCTATATTTTAAACGCCTCAAAAATTTAGCCATGATTCCCTCACTTTCTATGTACCTTTTATAGTATGTTTAGTATGCATATATTAAGGAAAAATATCCTAATAGTTCCTACAATTACACTTTTAAGACATTAGATACATTTCTTGCTGTCTTTTTTACTCATGTATTCCTTTTTGTTGTTGATGTAACTTTTCAATTGTAACTGACACACATTTGAAACTCTAAACCCTCTCTCTTCCCTAACAACTACTAATTTTAAAATTTCAGAATCTAAATTGTGTAAATTCCCCAATACTCGCTACCCTATAAAGATACATGTTTAACATGTTGATGATAGTTTTTCTTTTCTCTTCTATATGTTCTAGTGACATAATGTTTGGTTAAAATAACCTTTAAACTCTTTTAAGAAAAACTTAAGAAAATCTCCCTTTATTCATAAGAATTTTTTTCTATACTGAAGCATGTAAATGAACAAGAGGAGAAACGATAATGAGAAAATTTGTAATTTGCATATTAGGAATAGGCCTTCCTATATACTTACTACCTTTCATATTACGCGGGGATTTAGACAGATTTAATCCGATTGCTGAAGAAAAAAATGTATATGCCGTTGCGAAAGGATATGGTGTTCCGGATTATCATCAAAAAGGAAAAGCTATGTACTCACTAAAAGCTATTGATGAATTAAGCAATGAAAAAGAATATAATGTTGGAACGAACACGCCTAATGATTTTATAAGAAAAACTTACTTAAAAATTCATGTAAAAGGAAAGTATGTGTATTCTTACGATATTATTTCTAAAGAGGATATTCCGGAGAAAATAAGGGGACAATTGGAGATAGCAAATAAATAAAAGAGCCAATTCATACGAGTTGGCTCTTTATTCTCTCTTCCATCTACCGCTGGGAGAATTCTTTCGGTAGATTTATTAAATTCGTTATCATTGTTTCAATAACCATTCTTCAATTACTTTCACTGTTTCATCTCGTTGTGCTTTTGGCGTAATTAAACTCGCATTATCACTTTTTTGCTCACCGTACATGCCAAAATTAGCATGATTCCCCCCTTTTATCATGTGCATAGTTGTATTTTTTGACATAAACTTTTTATTGTTCTCTATTTTTTCTACAGTTGCTAAAGCATCTACTTCCCCGTAAATTGATAACATTGGAATCGACTTAGTAGAGAAGTCATCTGCAGGATACGAACCTAAGAAAATAATCCCGTCTACCTTTTCTTCATGTTGAAAGGCATACCTAGAAATCATAGCTCCACCCATTGAATGCCCAGCAACATACCATTTTTGAACTTCAGGATACTGTTCAATTACACTATCTACCTCATTTATTCCAAATATCGCTAAGTTTAATGGTAACTTAGGCATTACTACAAAATGCCCATCTTTTGCAAGTGCTTCTCCTAAGTAACTATAAGCCTCCGCTTCTACTTTAGCTCCTTGATAAAAAATAACTCCTATTTTTGCATCTTTCTCTCCAAAAACTATATAATTTTCATCTTTTTTATCATCTACTAAAGACAAAGCCTCTTTCGTTGGTTTGTAAGTAAACTGAGACCACGTTAAAAAAGTAACACTTCCCATAATTAAAATACCTAGTAAAGAGTACAGAGTAATTTTTATCCATTTCTTCACATATATGCCCTCCCTAAGATGTGTATATTCTATACTTTAGATTACCATTAATAAACATAAAAACTCGAGCATTTTCATTGTGCTCAAGTTTTCATTTACGTCTTTAATTTATACTATAAATTGTCCAAGATAAATATGTAGCAAATGTAGCCCATAAAAAATATGGGATTAGCAACCATGCCGATACTTTAGATAAATTGGAAGAAAACATAATGAGAAGTAACGTAGTAATAGCGACTAGTAAACAATCTACTGTTGCTAAAAACAAATTCTTTTGGCTAAATTGAAAGTAGCTGAACGCTTGATTGAATATATAATTTAAAAGGAATAAAAACCAAAATGTTTTTGGCTTGAATCCATAGTTGTTGTAAATAATTGCAACTGATAATGCAATAAGTCCAAATAATACAGCCCATATCATTCCGATTGTCATACCTGGAGGTGTCCAAGACGGCTTTTCTAACGCATCATACCAAGTACGATCAATAGGGAATAAAACACTAGAAACATAAAACAAACCATATGTTAGTAAAAATACTATAATACTAGATTTTTTCATAAACATTCTCCTTTTTACTAGAAGATTATAGAAACTTTATATGATTAGTATGTCCTTGTAATGGATAAAATCCTAATATTTAAATTCCAAATACATATTGTTTAACCTATTTCATACAAATTCTTTCATACTTTTATATGCACAAAGGGCTCTCTCTCGTGCTGCCTTATGATCAACAATCGGATAAGGATATGTATCCCCAAGTTTTATATTGGATTTTTGTAAAATACGCTCAGGTGCTTCCCAAGGTTTATGTATATATTTGTTTGGGATATCTCTTAATTCTGGTACCCATCTTCTTATATACTCTCCATTTTTATCAAACTTTTCTCCTTGTGTGATGGGGTTAAAAATACGAAAGTACGGTGATGCATCTGCTCCGCTTCCAGCAACCCATTGCCATCCCATTGTATTATTTGCAATATCAGCATCTAGTAGTGTATCCATAAACCATTTTGCTCCTTTTTGCCACGGAATTAACAAATGCTTTACAAGAAAAGAGGCTACAGCCATTCTTGCCCGGTTATGCATAAAACCTGTTTGCCATAGTTCTCGCATTCCCGCATCAATAAACGGATAACCCGTTTTCCCCTTTTGCCATACTCTTAATAACTCCTCTTCCTTATCCCACGGGAAATTTTCAAAGCTCTTATTAAGAGGTCTATATACTGTAAATGGATAATGATATAGTAAATAATAAGAAAACTCTCGCCAAATTAATTGACGTATAAAGCTATTAACTTGTTTTTCAAAAAGACTACATTGTCTTTCGGTACTTTTATTTATTAAGTAATGAAACATTAGCTTTACTGATATTTGACCAAATGAAAGATACGGTGCCAACATCGAATGGACATTTTGATCTGGAAAATCTCTTCCTTCACTATAAGAGACTAATTTGCTAGAGAAAAATTTCTTGAATGTTTTATATGCCCCTTCTTCTGTCGGATCCCATATTACTTCCATATGAGATGTCCACGGTATAGTCGGCAACAAGTGTAATTCTGAAACAGATAAGCTTGCTGGTAAAGAGTTTCCCCACTTTATACTCTGCACTCTGCTAATAGGTTTAGGTATTACCTGCTTTTGAAATGCATTGTAAAAAGGCGTAAACACCTTATATTCAGTGTTATCTTTCTTTTTAATAACCCACGGTTCTAATAATAAATGCGAATTAAATTCTTTACAGATAATACCTTTATCCTCTAACATCATTTTCATTTTTTGATTAGATTGTAATCTGTCCGGATCATAACAAATATTCCAATATACAGCCGTTATATCTAATTGCTCTATGAGAGAAAGTATTTCTTCCTCCGTACGTCCTTTACGAATTATTAAAGTAGAGCCCAATGCCTCAAGTTGCTTCTTTACATCTATTACAGCATGGTGCAACCACCACTTTGACGCACTTCCTATTGAAAAAGTTTCATCTTGTATATATACAGGAAGAACCTCACCAGACTGAACAGCCTCAAATAGAGCTGGGTTATCATATAAACGAAAATCTTTTTGAAACATAACAATAATTTTATTTTGCATGGCTATCCTTTCTAATTCTTAAAGCACAATTCATTCTTTATTAGAACAAATACTTCTGTTATTTTTAAATGATTATAAGAATCATTTTTTGTAATTGCAAACAAACTCTTCTATCTTTAATGGATTTTTCCAACTCTTAATAAAGATAAAAATATAATGCACTTTGTACTTATCTTAAACTCTTATAAAATAAAAAAGAAAATGGAGAGAAAGATGAAAAAACAATTTTATAAACAATCAAACTTAAATACATCTATAGATTCAACAATCCTATGGACTTTTCAAAACCAAAATGCCATAAATACACTTTTGAATGAAGGTAAGCTTATAGCCGATCCTATTTTTGTTAGTAAAGAAGATTGCACAGCATATAAATACATTGTAAGACACATGAAACAGAAAGGTATTGAATTTATTATAGATTTACCCATTTGGGCATGGCATTCATGCAATGGTTACCAAAAGAAGCCTACTTATGAGACTGCAAGAGAATTACTATCAGATATTCAATTAGAGAAAGAAATATACCTCATCGAATTCACATGTCCTAATTTTTTATTCATGTTAACAAACTATAGCGGATGGTGCGACATTTATTTTAAACTTACTGGCAATCCTAAAGCAAGTGTAACAAATGATGAAGAAAAATACTTATTTAATCTTTACCCTACCATTGAGGAAGAATGGGAATATCATCATATCCAAGCAACTCTACCCTACCTAAAAAAAGAATGGATTATACAAATAACTGAACTTAGTAAAATGAATGGATTTAACAAATAGTCACATGAAACTAATACATTTAAAATAGCGCTTTTTTATAATGGAACCCTAAATAAGCTCCTTACTACTATGATTTTGTATACATGCAGTTTACTCATTTAGTTTTGGTCTAGTTTGTAAATATAAATTCAAATCTGGACTTGAACCGTTAATAATTATATCTCGAACAATTTTAGAAAGTACCATACTATAAACTAATCCATTATCTCCATACGCATAGATAAAGTGACAATTTGGAAACTCTTCATACATTCCAATTATAGGTAAACCATCATGAGTACCACCATAAAAAGCACTTAAATAAAATTCAGGTTCAACTGTTATATTGGGAAAGAGCTTATTAAATTCATTCACTAATTTCTCTTTTTTATGGATTAATTTTGAATCTCTTTCTTGAGCAATGTTTGTATCTTCATCTAATCCACCTATAATAATCCTATTATCTGCAGTAGTTCTCATATAAATATATGGTCTCGCAGTTTCCCAAATGAGAGTGCGTTTATACCAAGAAGATAAATCTTCCACAGGATTAGTAACAATTGCATATGAGCTAATCAGTGTAGCGTTCTTTTCCTTTTTAAATTCCAATCCTTCATATCCTGCAGCCACAATTACTTTATTGGCAGTAATAGAATTGCCCTCCTTTGTATAAAAGATAGCACATTCTTTCTCTAACTTTTTGCCAACAATCTCTGTATCTTCATAAATGTGAACTCCTTTATTAGAGGCTTGTTCTAATAAACTATGTGTAAATTTATAAGGATTTATTTCACCATCATTATACGTATAAATAGCTGCACGTTTTTTAAATGGATATCTCTTTCCAATTTGTTTTTCTGATAACCAAGCCGCTTTAAAATCATGCTTATGTAAATAATACAGTTCCTTTTCTAATTTCTTTATATCCTCTTCATAACTTGCATAATATAAGCTGTCACGTCGTTTAAAGTCAGAGCAATAAGGCAAGTTTTGATCAGCATATTCAATATCATTAATAGCTTGTTCACATAGTTTCATATGCTTAACTGCATACTCTTCCCCAAATGTATTTACAAGTTCAAAAAACATCTTATCACCTAAATATTGAATAAGTGCTGTATTTGTAAGGTTACTTCCATGTCCTACCTTTCTTTTATCAACGATAACAATATTTAAATCTGATTCACTCAAATAGTATGCTGATTGAGCACCCGAACTTCCTGCTCCTATTATTAGTACGTCACATTTTATATCTTCGTCCAAACGAGGATAAGAAGGTGTATTAGAAAAAGTCGTGTTCCAATATAATTTCCCTTTCTGTAAATCCATTTTAATTGCACCGTCCTAAATAAAATAGTTATATCCCCATCGGTATCTCCAAATCATTCTTACTATATACTTCTTATCAAAATTATCTTGCTATCATGAATAAAGGTTTTCATAAACCTAAAAGCCTTGTCTTAAAAATTTTTTCGAAAAAACGTCAAATAATTTTTTATTTTTATTATAAAAAGAGCAAAAGATCTCCATTTATAGAAGATTTCTTTTACTCTTTTTAAAGGAAATAACTCCAAATATTTAACATATTATAGTATCTACCAAATAAAAGTTGCTTATCTATCGATAACTTACACATAAGAATGCATTTGTTTCACTACTTTATTAACAGAAACTTTAACAACCGTTTCTTTTTCCCCTGTTCTATCAATCTTGAAACCATGAACTTTAACATCAGACGGTACTAGTGGATGATGACAAATCATATCTATACTCTTCTCAATATTTTCACTAACATTTTCTTTTCCACTTAGCCATTCATCAAGGCTACCACTTGAAAATTCAGGCATGCAATTTTCAAAGAGATAGTCTAGTTCCCTGTTATTTTTTATGGAATCACGTTGAATTTGTAGATTAACTACATCAGTTTCTTTATCCTCTATTCCTACAACAAAAATTTCTTCAACATTTTCCTGATAAATAGCAATAATAATAGATCTCATTATATCTCCATAAGGATGTACAATTACAGAATCGTAGCTGTGTATAGTCAACATGTTTTCTTGTTGAATGTTAGTTACTTGTTGGATAATAGGCTCTATTCCATGTTTAATGTCTGTTAACAATAAAACTTTTTTATTCTTTGAATTCATATGGAGCACTCCTTCTTCATTATTGTATTTATGAAACTTTTAAGCTAGTAACAATAGTTGATTATGCATTGCATGATTGTTACCAGTTTTTCCAGCGTCCCTCTGGATCAACACTTGCAAGTCTAACCCATCCATTTTGAGCTTTTTCTCGAAATGTGAAATCATTATTTAGCAAACGTTCTATATATTTAATAGGTGCTTGAATTACAATTAGTAAACGAAGTGGTGAATGATACGTCTCACTATCTGACTGCATAACGGATTGCCAAGGTAAGCCTGGCAACAAATCACTTGCATTTCCCTGCATAACACCAAGACCCGCCGTTACGGTTTGGGTTGTTTTGTTTCCACTACCATAATAATGAGGAGCTACAGTTGAAGCGTAGTATTGTAGATTTATCCACTGAGCTACTGTTCCTGGTCCTGCAATAATGTTAGCTAATATATCGCCACTTTCATCCTGTTTCCAATCATAATTATGGAGGAAAGCCCTACCGTCTAAGTCACAATCCTGAGTTAATTCTCGTTGCCCGATAATAAAAGATGCATTACGAGCTAATCCCCATTCTGGACGTATTTCACTCCAATCTTCTGCAAATCGATGTGCCTCTTTACTCGCATTTTTTATTTTCGTTTTAAAATTTGGTAATTGCGTTAAACGCTCTCTATTTGCATGTTGGCTCACATTTGGCATAATCGACTCGATACAATCAAATGCTTCTTGCGCAGTTTCCGAAAGTTCTGGGACGTAAATCCATTCCAATTCATCCACTGTTGTTTTATGTTCAGCTGCTGCAAAAATGGTGTCCTCAGGAATTTTAATACCTTCAGCAAACAACGCCTCTCTCACTTCTGGAAGATTACATAAAGTAGCGAAAACTCTTGCATTAAACCCTCCCGCTGCTCCGCCACACGCACCACACTCAAGCGCTGCAGCATAAGGATTGTTCGTACTTTGACTACTGTGGCCGCACATGACAACTAAAGGAGCGAAACCTTCTGTTAATCCCACCATTTTTAAAGCTTGACGCACATAGTTCACTTTTTCTTCTTTCGTAAAACCGATAGGTATCTCACCCTTTGTGTCATGAACATGATTAAGCGAGAATGTTGTATCAGGTTTTTGTAACATAGTTTTACGAAGGTTACGAATGAAACCACCAACTCCTCTTGGGACAAAACTTCTTGTCACCATCTGTAGACCAAGTAAAGGACCACTTAACTCAGGTAGCGCCATACTTGTCAGTACGTTCTGTTTCATCGTTTTAAATGTATAACGTACCGAACTGCCTACCCTCTTACGTTGCTCATAAGATTTAAGTTCATTTTCATTTGTGAGCTCTTTTATTTGATGTTTCGGTTTGAGTATAACTGGCAAAGAAGGATGGTTGTTATTGCTACCTAGTTCACTAGTTGCAATTGGTAATCCAAAGAAACCAGCTATCCCAAATGTTTCAAACGGACCTAATTTTTCAAGGTGGCGACGAAACGGTTCTGACCGTACATCAATACAGAATGCTAATTGAGCTAATACACGTTTTTTATCATTAGTTGCACGTTGTTTAGCAACAATCTTTTCCCTTAATTGCTCTGCATGCGTCTGTTCCCAAGCTTCCAGCCAAAGTTTCCTGCGAATATTTTCATCAAAACGATAAGCAAATGCTAAGAATTCACGTTGTTCAGCTGCAGACATTTGTAACCATTCCCGTGTTGAAATATTCCCCCAATAGATCCAAGAAGCTATAAGTGGGACGATCGAAACTTTTTTCTCAACCTTTTGATGTTTTAAAGGTAAATAAGGTTTTGCAATAGCCAGCTCCATAGAAATTCGAACTGCTAAATATTCTATGAGAAGTTCCTGTTCCTGAATTGATTGTTGTGAGCGCCATCGTATCATTCCTGCCCACCCAGGCAAAGAAAGCAAGTGCCCTTCAAGGTAAGATTGTATGTTAGATTCAGAAATTCCTAGTTCAGATAATACTCTCGCTAAAGCTACTTCGGCATCTTGTGGCCAATCTTTTAAAACTTTACGCTCATTTTTACTGAGCGCTGGATCAAATTTAATAAGGTGTTGCCATGCACGATAAAAACCTTTCTCTCGATTTGGCATCGTCCAACTTGATCCGGAGTCATCAAGATATAATTTACACCATTTAATGATATGATAATTAAGAACATCAGATAGGTTTTCACTATTTTGATTCTCTATAAGCGAACTTATTGGCTGCATAACAGAGGCTTTCATACTTGCTGTATTTATATAACTCATTTCTTCTGCCAATTTATTTAATTCTGGCGATGATAATAGACTAGAAGGTAATTTTTCTAACTTTAAAGCTGCTTGGCAAAATCGCTCTGCTTTCTCTCGCGGAATATTAAAAGATTGTGAATCCAGCCAACGAGACAAACTCATTTGTAAAAATGATTCCTCAATCTCACCTTTTGCTTTTGCCGAATGAATCATGGAGGCACTAGGATAAATATCCACATTACGAGCTTCTTTTAACCAATTTGCGACTTGATCAAATGATTGCTTTTCAAGTCCCATCCAAGGGTGGTGAGCTGCAAACGTAGAGATAGGCCAAAGTGGTGCAATAACTCGGCTAGCAGATGCAACTAAATCATTTATATTATTTTCTTGCATATCAATGTTTGTATCTTTCTTTAATATTGACGGTATGCTCATCACGAATTACCTCCCTTTGATACATAATGTTTCAGATAGCTTGGGTGACTTTCTACTGACTTTCGTCTCGCCTCACCTACTCGAACTAACCAAAGATAAAGTACAGCGAATAAAGTAGAAGATTGATGACGAGTAACGAAAGTACTAATAACACTACTAAATAGTAAAATACATATAACAAAGATAACGGCTGGAGCTGAAGGTTGAACACTTTGATAAATATCAGTATGCAACCATTTATAAAGAGAATTATGAACAGTAAAGTAAATGAGAGAAAATCCAATCAAAACAATTAAGCCAGCAATTCGTCCCATTCTTCCCTCTCCAAAAACAACAAGCTGTTTCCATGAAAAGTATAGTGACCATCCTAAGATTAACGCACTAACTAGTTGATACCCCTCTCCAGAAGTCATAAACCAGAAAGTAATTGCTATAAATAATCCTAAAACACGCCCGACTATAATCCATAAATTGGACATCTTTTCATTAGACTGATTCACTACCCCAAAACGTTGCACGGAAGAACCAGCTTGTAAAAATAGTGTAGCTTTAAACAAACCATGTAAAATTAAATGAATAACAGCCGCTAAATAGGCGCCTAATGCACATTGAATAAGCATAAATCCCATTTGTGCAATAGTTGAGCCTACTAGCTGACGTTTATAATCAACTTGGACTAAACTAATTCCTGTACCTATTAAGACAGAAATACTAGAGAAAATTAGTAAAATTATTTGTGCAATATCATCATGAAAAAGAGGTGAAAATCTAGTTAACATGATACCGCCAGCATTTACTAAACCCGCATGCATAATAGCAGAAACAGGAGTTGGAGCAACAGCAGACTCAATTAACCATCTTTGAAAAGGCCATTGTGCTGCTGGAATCATCACAGCTAATATAATTAATAAGTTAATTCCTGTGCTCTCCAATGTTCCATGTAGCGCTACATTTTCATTCGTTAAAACTGATGTTAACTGCCACTGTCCTGTTACTTGAAAAAGCCAAATGATAGCTGATAGTAAGGCAATCCAACTTATTGTAAATAAATAGCCAGAGATTTTAGTTGCTTCACTAACTACTTTCCACCCTTTATTTAGCCCTATAAGTAGAACCAATCCTATAAGCGTTGCTCCCCAACAAATGAGCATTAAGCGAAGATCATCACTTAACCATGCAACCGAAGATACACCTGTAGTAAATGTAAAAAGTGCAAAGTATTTTCGATATGAGTGATCCCCCATTAAGTAACGTACAGAGAAACGCTGAATGATTAAACCAATTGTAAGAACAAAGAAAGCCATTAACCAAGCTAAAGTATCTAGATGCCAAGGCCCCACAACTCTATCTCCATTGTTATTAACAAGTGCGAGTAAAGAAACCAATGAAGGCAAAGCAGCGATACCAATATGGATATGAACAAAACGTAAAGGTACCCTTGCATGTAAAAACAATAATCCACTTAGCCAAGAAGCACTAAGCGCCATAAAAAATAAAGTTAACAGTGTTGATGAACTCAGTGAAATTAACATGTTAAATACTCCCTTCTAAGCGAAAATAACCTATAAAAATTCCTTTTAATTACGATAGTTTTTTAAATTTCAATTTTCATTCACTCTTTTTCGTGCATCGTTTTTTCCCCATAAAAAAAACCGACAACTTCCATAATTCAATGATTTTATATCATCATTGAATTATGGAGATTGTCGGTTTCACTTCAACTAACTTCAATAAAGTTTTTTGAAGAGCTCCCATTTTATAGAGGATAGTAATGTATGTATTACTCCTATTAAAAATAACAGTATATCTCTGATCTCCTAGATTATGCAATCAATATATCAATTTATGTTATGCGCTATCTTTCAATTAAGAAACTTTTTCATTTAGTCAATATTACATATTAAAAAAATGCTAAAGCCTTAATTATAGCAAACAGTTAAAATAAGCATCTATTAATTTTTTAAAACAATTATAAGATAAACTATATTAAGCAGTTTGTCAATTTATTTATCAGTTTTTTTGAGCGTTATTCCAATTAAAATTCAGTATACGTAAATAATTTCAAGTTTTTAATTATTATCATGTTAATAAATTTAAATAAAGCGCAAAACTTTTAGGTTTCTTAATTATCTCCCACTAACCCTACGGTGGTTTTAATTTTTAAAATTTTTCCTCAAGATTATGAAACAATTTAAAAATCATTACTCGTTCACCAGTGCGGGAGCTTATATCCGTATGAAAGCTTTTCACTTTTTCTTCAGTTAATTCTAGTATAATCTCTTTCAAATCTTCAATTCCAGATTCAACTAGCTCCGAACGATTTTTCTTTATCGTTAGCATACCGTCTTTCGTTTCGCAAACCGTATATTCAGCCGGCGTTAAAATACCTTGTAAATTTACGATAATCATATCCCGTAATATATCTATCTTAACGGATATAGACCCGCGTCCTAGGTAGTCCTTTTCCCAGTGAGTAATTGCTTTGCTTATCTCTGATTCAATAGAGCCTTTTGAGTTTTTCATCTTTGTATCCTCCTTCAATAAAATGTAATTACATTTATAATTACAATAACAATATAATAATCTGGATTGATTTTATTTTCAATTATTGAGAAGAATTTATAGGAATCGTTGTCATGTATCCTTTAATATTAAAGTGAATTTTCATATTGTAATATACGTTTTTTACTATCCCAAACAAAATACTCTTACTATAAAGACTCTGTTGCATACATTTCTAAAAAGGACATTCCGAAGAAAATAAAGAAACTCTTGTAACGTAATATACAAACAAAAAATCCTACACTTATGAATAGGATTTTTCTCTTTTTATATTAGTCAAAAAACTAAAAGTATACCTGCCCTCCAAACATATTACCGATTGGGTTTATGCATATTTCCTTCGAATTTTGCCAACCACCAATAACAGTAAAGGAATCCCTAGCTCATAAACGGGAAATGCAATTGGAATTACGAAAAATATGTAGTAATAATGGGTAAACGTTTGGATATTTTTAACTGACACAGCTATGATGAACGAAATAGGAGCAAGAACTAACGCTACTTTTCGCCAATCCTTCAAATGAAATATTTGCGCTGTTCCATAACAAGCGATAAACATGTATAACGCCAATTTCACAAAAATACTAAAAAACCAAATAATAACTATCAAAATATCCACATTTTGAATGAACTCCATGACAGATATGTATCGGCTCAAATCGTAAACCGGATACAAAAAACTTGAAGACAAATTCGGACCGAATGTTAAAATGACCGCTAATGTTCCGATCGTTACCATGAAAACGGCTAATCCTACCCCCAACATCGCCCTTGATGACGCTTGCTCTGGTTTATCCATAAAGAAAACGAACATCATCATCATAACAGCCTCTCCAAAAAATGCGGCTACAGGAGTATAGGAACCTTTAAGGATGGGAAGCCAGCCAGAATCGTGATAAATAGGCCGCATATAATCCCAATTCATATTGCCAACATTCAAAATGATTACAAACGTTATCATTAAAAGTACAATTGGCCCTATGATTTCACTTAAACGTCCAATACCTTCCACCCCTCCTTGGTAAATGATAAAAATGAGCAATAACATCGCAGTAAAGACAATGACCCACAAAGGTGTATTATGAAACAAAGCGATAATAATGAACTCACCAAATTCACGGACGGTTATCCAAATTATCATGTACCACCCAAAGAAGTAAGGAATCATCAGTAGCTTTCCTAGCCATTTACCAAGAATAGTTTGACTAAATTCAATGAGAGTTTGTTTCGGATAAAGCGAACCAAGTGTAGTTGCCAAAAAAGTAAGAGCAACCCCTATCACTCCTGCAATCAAAATCGAGATCCACGCATCTTGTTTGACAGTACGAATCGTCGCTGGAATAACTAGAAGGAGTGATTGTCCCACTTCAAATGTGAACATCATCCAAAAGATTTGCCTGCCAGAGATTTTCATCGAATTTCTCACACTCTATATTCCTCCTTATTTTTTCATTTCATTTTTCTTCAACTGCAACGGTGGTCCAGTCAGTCCTACTCGCCGAATAGTGAGCTGTGTATGAACAGAAACCTCCACTTTTCGAAATTGTTTACTCCAATTCTTTTTTAACCCTTTCCATTCGGATGGATATTTTTGATGAATGGCTTCTCCAAATCCAAAGATATCGGTTCCGTATTGTTTTTGAACCTTTTTAATAGTTTGGAGAGCTTCCTTTTCGGACTGTTTTTCCAATACATGTTCTAAAAGAGTAAGATTTTTTGGCTGCGAAAGATCTAAATTCGTATTGTTCTCCTGAATTGTTCCTTCACCAGAAAAAACAATGTCACACTTAATTGTGTCCCCTTGTATAGTAGGTATGATTTTTCTATTGATCTTTGTCATATATAAACTTGCACTACCATTTCCTTTAGAGGCCGTTGCTGTAACTGTCTGTTTACTTAAACGATTCACTATCCAAAGAGTAGTTAACCATTCCTGCATGTTCAAGTATCCTACCAATTTGAAATCGTTGTTAAATATAGCACCGCCTACAATTTGAAACCCTTTGACCACGGTTTTACCTTTTTTATGAGACACATTTAGTTTAATAACGGGCAAAATCGGGGTGATTCCATCACTCGTACCAGCAATAAGAAAATTTAATAAAGACATATCTCCCGCTGCCTCTATTTGCATATGCTCTTTAAGTGCCCCAAGTGCCGGGATAGACTCTAAAGGGATGGATGCTTTCAGAAAATCTTTTGCAGTATTCCCTTTTATGACAAACACACCTGCTCGTAATCGAATATCAGGATCGCGGCTATATGCATCTAAAACTGGAGCAAGACCACTTTTAGCCATTTTTTCTCCAATCAATATTACACGCTGGTGCCCTCGAAAAATTTCTCTCGACATTTTTGTTTGCATCATTTGTATAGCTTCATGTGTATCCCTTCCCGTTCCCGATTCTGTAAAAAACGCTTTTCCTGCATTACTTCTTCCGCTCTGTCCCATTCCCATTTTTGATGGAATAATAAACTGAGCACTAATTTCAATCTTATTATTCTTCGCTTGATCAAGTCCCCATCCTAATTCTATTGCCAAATCATTTAATTCTGTCCGATCCCAACATCCCGTCAAGAAGCATAAAGAAATGACCAGTATCATACAGAGTGCCTTGTGCAGGCTCATTCTGTTTCCCCTCCCCGTTTCTCATCTGGCTTTTGTCCACCTGGAAAACGGACTTTCTCTTCACCAGATACCATTATTGGGCGGTGGGTCATATTCCAACGAGGTGTTCGGAGAAAAACATCCTTTAAATCACGAGGAGTTTGTGGTGCAACTGGACTTAAATAGGGAATGCCAAAAGAACGAATGTTAGTTAAATGAATCAAAATCGCAAGGGTACTTATTGCAACACCGTATAGCCCGAGCATCCCTGCCAATAACAGCATCGGAAAGCGTAACATCCGGTAAGCTGTTCCTAAGTTGTAGCGCGGGAACGCAAATGACGCAATACCAGTCGTCGCCACAACAATGACCAAAGGTGCGGAAATAATACCTGCTTGCACAGCAGCTTGCCCGATAACAAGTGCTCCGACAATACTAACTGCTGATCCAACAGGTTTTGGTAACCGAACCCCCGCTTCCCTCAAGCCTTCAAATAAAAACTCCATCATTAGCGCTTCTATGACAGCCGGGAACGGAATGCCTTCTCGCGCAGCTGCAATACTAATAAGCAAATTTGTCGGAATTAATTTAGGATGAAAGGTTGTAATAGCAACATAGAGAGAAGGAAGAAATAATGAAATATTAATTAATATTAAACGTATCCATCGAACAAAAGTTGTGTAGATGGAGCGTTCATAATAATCCTCCGCTGCTTGTAGACCAGTCCAAAATGTCATAGGAACAATCAAAACGAAAGGTGTGTTATCTACTAAAATGGCGACTTTTCCCTCTAATAAACTTGCACAAACCGCATCTGGCCGCTCAGTATTTTGAATTTGTGGAAAGGGCGAAAAGGGTTGGTCCTCAATAAACTCTTCAATGAAAGCTGACTCCAATACTCCATCAATTTGAATTCGCTTTACCCTTTGGCGAACTTCATCCAAAACCGAATCAGGTGCAATTCCCTCAATATAGGCAATTACCACATCTGTCTGTGACAATTCCCCAATCGAATAAGGTTCCATTTTTAGTTTTTGGCTTCGAATTCTTCGGCGAATCAGGCTCGTATTGACCCTTATCGTTTCCGTAAACCCGTCCCGAGGGCCACGAACAGAGATCTCGGCAGCCGGCTCTTCAATACCTCGTTTTTCAAAACCTTTTAAATCAGCGACTAGAGCTTGACTCTCTCCTTCTGTTAAAATGACGATATTCGCTTTCAATACTGCTTCTATAACCTCACGAACTTTAGAGATTGTCTTTACTTGAGAAACCGCAATTAGCTGATTTTGTATAATTTCTCCTACCGAATCCACACTCTTTACTCCACTAGGCAGACCTTCAAACATCATTGGTTTCAAAACAACTTGTTCCACAACTTTAGTGTCAATTAATCCATCTATATAAATAAAGAGAATTTCATTTTGACTATCTATGATTATTGGACGAAAAACAATATCGGAACAATTTTCAAAAACTTGTCTCAAAACTTCTTCATTCGCAGATACACTCTGCTTGAGTTCGCACTCTTGATCATTTTGGAGCAGCATACTTGCACTCTCAAGTTCCTGAATATCTTTTCTCAAACGCTTTCTACTAAGTTTTTTCATCATACTACCCCATTTATCGAGTGGTTATGTTTTGAACCCAATTGTTAATAATATCTTGACAGAATAGCTTTAAAAAACAGTTCCACTAAATGTTTTTTGTAAGTAATCATTTATCTAGAAAACAACAGGAAAATATCCCCTCTATATCCTTCTTAAAATCTCCTTACACATGAAAATTATTCAATTTTTTCTATAAGTTAGTTATTCTAAAATGAGTTATCCATAAAGTAACTTGTAAATGATGCTTTGTTAAATTGGTAGTAATAAGCTTATAGAAACGAGCAAAAAAAGCATGTCCTGAAGAAAGATAAATCAGAACATGCTCTTAATTTATTTATTTATTTGATACTATAGACGTTGATCTTTCTGGAAGTTTAGTTGAAAATGATCCGCTTCATTGTATACCCCGAATTCATATCCTTTTTCCTTATAAAATTTAATAATTTCCGGAAGCGCTTGTAATGTCTGTGGTTTTTCATGCATTAGAACTACTTCCACATCTTCTGTTGTTGTACGCTTTACATTTTCTATAATTTGCTGTGGGTTACCTTTTAATTTCCAATCATTTGAATCTATCGTCCAATCCCAAACTTTTATTCCTGCTTCTACAATTTTGTTACGAATGTCCTGCCCCTTTAATCCTGGTGCAGATCCGTATGGGGGACGGACTAGTTTAGGAGTTGTACCTGTAATATTATGAATAAGAGCTAACGTTTCTTTCATCTCCGTTACAAATTGTCCTTTTTTGTATAGCTTATCACTATTATGTGTCATACTATGTGCACCAATATAATGTCCTTCTTTTACTGCTCGTTTTACATTTTCCTGAAAACCAGTATTCTGTAAATTGCTACCTTGCATAAAAAATGTCGAAGCAACATGTTGCTCTTTTAGTACATCTAAAAATTTGCCAGTTAATTCGCTAGGACCGTCATCAAATGTTAAATAAACAACCTTTCCTACTGGTTTTCCATCAGCTCTTTTCTGTTTTGCCAGCGATGTGTCCTCTTTCTTTCCTTGTTGTTGCGTATTAGCTAGCTTAATACTTTCATTAGCTACCCCTTTCGCTGGGATAGAGTTCCATTTCCCTATTAAAAAGAACGTGAAAAAGGTCGTTGCTAAAACAATTCCTAGAGATAGTATTGCCTTAGTTACTACACTTGTTTTTTTCTTATTTTGTGATTCTTTCATTATGTTTCGATCCTTTCCCTACTCATTTTCATATTCATTATTTATGCAGCTAAACATTAACTTCAGCTGATATTTACAATAAATAGATTAATAGAGGAAGGTGAAGATAAAATGCAGATAATGTCGAAATTAGTTAAAGAATAGCCTATTACATCCACTCTTTAAAAAATATTTGTTTCTCTACTACAGTTAAATTTGAAAACTGCATATACATCCAAAATAAAAAATACTACTCTTTCTAAATAACATTTTCAAATCAAGATAATAGCATACCGGTATAAAGATAAAATACAGAGATGGCCGTACTATTGAAATTCTATTATAATTTTGTAATTGGAATTCATTTGAACCAAATGAAGAACTAGAAGAAATATTATTATGTGGAGGTACTCCGATGAACCTTGTAATTAGAGAGTTAGAAACAAATGATTTAGATAATCTCCCGGAGATTGATGACAGTTTTATAGTGAATGCTCGGTTAATTCTTTCTCTTTCCAAAGGAAATAGACGCATAGAATATACAGTAGAAGACGTTCCAAGTTATGAAAAAAGTTATTTACAAAATCAAGATGATAATGAAGAACTGGCTTACAATGAATATATAAATAAACCTAATCAAGTCATTTACATAGCTCTGTTACATAACCAAATCATTGGATTAATGGTATTGAAAAAGAATTGGAACCACTATGCTTACATAGAGGATATAACGGTAGATAAAAAATATCGTACAATCGGAGTTGGCAAAAAATTAGTTGATCAAGCAAAGCAGTGGGCAAAAAAAGGAAATATGCCAGGTATCATGCTTGAAACGCAAAATAATAATGTCGCAGCATGTAAATTTTATGAAAAATGTGGATTTGTAATTGGTGGGTTTGATTTTCTTGTTTATAAAGGTTTGGATAAGACAAGTGATGAAGTTGCAATTTATTGGTATATACATTTCAAATGATAATAGTTTATAACGTAAAAAACTCAAAATAAAACCCCAATTTCTCTATATTAAAATCGAGAAATTGGGGTTAAGTTATTTAAAACAAATAACTAATTAATAATCCTGCTGACAACAAGAAGCCGAAAATCGTATTTGTCATCGCTGTTGATTTCATTGCGATGCGCATATATCCAGGATCCTTTGCCCCTTTTTGGAAACTTTGAATCGCAGAAATTGGCTTTCTCAAACCTAAGAACATAACTAATGCCCAAGGGCTTATATAACCCATTAATACAATTACGGCAATCCATAAATACGCAATGAAAAAGGCTACCGCTAGTGTTACCACAGCTTTTTCTCTCCCAAGGAGGATTACTAATGTCTTTCTTCCACCTTTAATATCTTCTTCGATATCTCGGATGTTATTTGACATATTGATTGCACCTACTAAAATTCCAATTGGAATGGAAATCAATACACTTTCAATCGTTACAGTATTCGTTTGAATAAAGAAAGCAATGAGTACAAAACATGTCCCCATTAACAACCCAGAAACTAATTCTCCAAACGGGGTGTACGCAATTGGTAATGGACCGCCTGTATATAAATAGCCAACTGCCATCCCAATTAAACCAATAACCACTAACCACCAACTACTATTCATACAAATATAAATGCCAATAAAAGCTGCTACGACATATAATAAAAGCGCAACTGTTAACACATTTTTTGGCTTCAATCCATGACGGACAATTCCGCCACCGATGCCAACAGATTCAGCAGTGTCTAATCCACGTTTGAAATCATAGTACTCATTAAATAAGTTCGTTGCTATTTGCAGCGCTAAACATGCAAGCATCATCGCAATAAATAAAAGCCAATCAATTTTGGCAACATAAAGTGATGCCACTGTCCCTAAAATTACAGGAGAAAACGTCGCCGTTAATGTATGCGGGCGCGTCATCTTCCATATTAATTTAGCGGAACTAATTTCCTTTTCATTCCCCATAACTCTGTTCAATCTCCCTACATTTGAAGTATAAATTACTAGCAGTATCTTTCTATCTATTTCCTGCCACGCATCCATTCATTATAGCAATAAATGATTATCCTTTCTAACAAATCAACTTTTAATAAAGTAAAATTTATAAAATGAAACTTTACCATCTTCACATAATATTCTGTATTACTCCTAAGAGTGGTTTTAAAGCGATGCGATAAGTAAATGAAATACATAATAAAAAAGAGCCAATCTCCAACACAATAGAAGATTGGCTCTTACCTTTATTTATTCCCCTGTTTCAGAAAATCGCTTTATACGTTCACCGATTTCATTACGAACACGTTGAAATTCAGACCACTCTTTTCCTGCTGGATCATCAAATTCCCAGTGAACACGATTCACATGCGGCGGAGTAGATGGACAGACAGCATCTGCATGACTACAAAGTGTAACGACTAAATCAGCACTATTTAAAATGTTTGCATCAATTATATCTGATGTTTGATTTGTTATGTCGATATTTACTTCGTTCATTGCTTTAATAGCATTTGGATTTACTCCGTGTGCCTCGATTCCTGCAGAATATATATTCCACTTATCTCCTAAATATTGTTTACCCCACGCTTCTGCCATTTGGCTTCGGCATGAATTTCCTGTACATAAGAAATAGATTGTTTTTTTGTTTTCCATGTTGTTTTCCGCCTTTGTTTTTAAATTATATTAGTTGATCTTTAAAATATTTACGCTTAAACCAAAAAGCGACGTTTACAAGTGCAATCATTACAGGTACTTCAACTAAAGGACCGATAACAGCAGCGAATGCTGCGCCCGAATGAATACCAAACACACCAACTGCTACAGCAATTGCTAACTCAAAGTTATTACTACCTGCTGTAAATGCTAATGTTGTCGTCACCGGATAGTTTGCACCAATTTTTCTTCCCATAAAGAAAGAAACAAAAAACATTACAATAAAATAGATTAATAACGGAATCGCTATTCTTACCACATCTAGTGGCACGCTAACAATCATCTCTCCTTTTAAAGAGAACATAACGATGATCGTAAATAGCAATGCAAGTAATGTAAGTGGACTAATTTTAGGTATAAACACCTTTTTATACCACTGTCTTCCTTTTAACTTAACTAGTACAAAGCGTGTCAACATACCTGCTATAAAAGGAATTCCCAAATAGATAAATACTGATTTTGCTACTTCTATCATTGTAATATCGACAATAGCACCTTCAATCCCTAACCATTCTGGAATTACAGTTACAAATACGTATGCATAAACTGAGAAAAAGAGCATTTGGAATACCGAATTAAAAGCAACTAAACCTGCCGCATACTCTTTATCCCCATCAGCAAGATCGTTCCAAACAATTACCATTGCAATACAACGTGCTAACCCAATCATAATGAGACCAACCATGTATTCTGGTTTATCAGGAAGAAAAATAATTGCTAACACAAACATAAGTACCGGACCAATAATCCAATTTTGTACTAAAGATAGCACTAACACTTTTACATCTTTAAATACTCGGCCCATTTCCTCATAGCGAACTTTCGCTAACGGTGGATACATCATTATAATTAATCCAACAGCAAGCGGAATAGACGTCGTTCCAACCTGTAATGTATTCAGTCCGTCTACTACACTAGGGAACACAAACCCTAAACCAATCCCAACAGCCATCGCTAGAAAGATCCATAGTGTTAAATATCGGTCTAGAAAAGATAAACGTTTCATTTTATTTTCCATCTCCTATTAACAGCAAGAATTTTTAACTATCTCATTTGAAGTCGTGCAACAAGATGGATCTTCTATTTTATGAACATCACTATGTGCTTTTGTATAAAAGAACTCCCACTCATTACCATCGGGATCCGTTACCCAAAACTTATCTTGTACTGCATAGCAACAAGTCGTATCCATCTCATCACGCGCAAAGAAACCTTCTTTTTCTAATCGTTCTTTATGTAATGTAATTTCTTCAGCTGTATCCACTTGGAAACCGAAATGATTTACTTGATTTCCATTCACCTCATCTCGTACGTTCAGCGTAAAATTAAGTCCTGGCGTCTCTAATAAAAATTTTGCATAATCCGTTTTCACTTTAACTGGTGAAACACCAAATACCTTTTCGTAAAATTCAATAGACTTCTCTAAATTCGTAACGTTTATACCGACGTGAACATATCTCATACCTTATTCCTCCTCTTTATATATCATTAATCAAGTTTTTTTGATTAATAAATTAAAATTTTAACAGCAGCTACCTTTTCCTGTTTTTCTAAAGATACAGCACAATTCTTCTGATAATAAATTATTCACTTCCGCATCATTTAAATCATAATAACTCCACGTACCTTTTGTTTCTTTTACAATTAAACCTGCGTCTAATAAAATCTTTAAATGATAGGACAACTTAGATTGTGTCATTTCAAAAACTTCTGTTAAATCACATACACATGTTTGGCCTCGCTGACAAAGTTCATACATGATTTCTAAACGTTTCTGATCCGCCAACGCTTTAAACTTTTTCTCATAGAGCTGAAAATCTTGTACCACTGTAGTTCACTTCCCTTCATCAACTTTTTTTGATATTTATAGTATATACGTTGGTGAGTTCTTTATGCAAACAATTAATCAAGTTTTTTTGATTAATCTAAAAACCTTCCTCGCATCATAACTTTGCTACAACTAAAAAGGACCATCGCCTTTTCAAAAATGAAAAACTACGGTTCTTTTACAACTTAATAGTTGCAATATTTCCGAGTAATGGAGTCTCTGTAACTATTTAAATTTTAATTTGATCATTATAGAGTAGTGCCCCATCACCACCAATCTAAGAAAAACAAATACCCCCAAATGAGAAAAATCGATATAACTCTTCCGCAAATAAAGATAACTCTTGTTTTTGGTACATATTCATAAAAAGCACGTCACCCTTTCTCATTAACATAAGAGAATAGTAACGTGCTTTTAATTTCAAAAATAGTCTAAGATGGTTGTGGGGCGGGACCCCCATAAGAACCTTATCTAAGATTGTATGAGAGGTGTTAGTTCCATTCCAATGGCCTCAGCCGGCGATTAACTCAAATACCGATTTCGGATGACCCCCATGTGATGAAGTTCGTGTCCTGCGACGCCGTACGCGAGGGCGCGCGCCGTAATGCTTAGGTTGTTGGCTGTGCCCTTACGATTCCATGCCTCAGCCGGTAGCCCGCGCAGTAATGTAACCGTTGATTGCCGTACGGCCCGGTAGTCTTCGGCCAATTGCGCGGTTGTCCAGCTTCCGAAAGGAGGTATGAATAATTCCTGATTGAAACCGGTCAGAGGCGTCTGGTCCCCTCTTGCGAACCGGAGCAGGCGGTAGGTCATGACGCGTTCCGCGTCTGTAATGTGGCCCACGACTTCTTTCAGCGTCCATTTTCCTTCCGCATACCGATATGCGGCCTGGCTTTCGGTCAACGATGCCAGGAGCTCGGTCATTCGCTTTTCCTGGGCGAGCAGAATGTCGATGATGTTACCGTCCGGCACCAAACGGATATATTCGCCGGAGCTCCCGGCATATTCTACTTCTGACGGTCTTTGATTCATGCGTAGTCACCTCTTTATGTAGATATAGAAAATTATAGCACTCGTCTATGTCTAATAAATTCGCGAAATGATAGAACTTCCCTTCTAAATAAATGAGGATAAGCAACTATTTAGTCGGTCGCCACACTATCCTGATTCGTTAGCACAATAAACAATGCTAATCAATAATGCATAAAAATTATCTGTTATACAATATTTCGAAGTTATTAATATATATTGAGTTATTCCGAAACATACATAAATACATTTTGTCGAAACTATTAAAAAAGAAGAATTTCTCTAACTGAAGAATTAATAATTGTGTTACCAATATGTAAAAATCTCAATTTAAAACTAAAGGAGAACAAAATGGACAAATAATTGTATCGATGTACCTCTCACTAGATGGTGTCATGGAGGAACCAGCTTGGACTGCTCCATACTTCAATGAAGAAGTAGCAAAGTTTCAATCCGATTTACTGTTTGAAAGTGAAGCGCTTCTACTAGGGCGAGTAACTTATCAAGGTTTTGCAGCTGCTTGGCCTTCTATGATTGATGAAGAGGGTTTTGCTAATAAGATGAACAGCATGCCTAAATTTGTTGCTTCAACAACTTTGGAAAAAACCGAATGGAATGCAAATCTTATCAAAGGTAATATTGTAGAAAAAATATCGAAACTGAAGGAACAGCTAGGTCAGAACCTTTTAATCTATGGCAGCAGTGATCTTACACAAACATTAATGCAACATGACCTCATTGATGAATATCACTTTATAGTCAATCCCGTTATCGTAGGAAGCGGAAAGCGTCTCTTTAAAGACCAGAGCAATACAAAAGCATTAAAACTTATAGAAACAAGAACGACCAGTTCAGGTGTCGTTATTCTTTCCTATCAGCCGGAGAAAAAAGAATAATTATTGATAAATTATATAAACAAAAAAAGATTGACTCTTTAAGATCAGGAAAAGTTAAAAATACCTTCCAATAACGAGAATAATGTAAATAAGCTGTCCATGTGGACAGCTTATTGTTTTTTTGCTTAGCGTGCAAAATTCGCGTCTTGTTGGCGGGACCCCATGCCCATCAACTTAAGAATTTTATAACAACCCAAAACAAAAAGTCATGAGCTAACTTTCAGGGGGCACCTCAAACGAGCCCATGACTTTTTATATGCTATATCACAAATAATCTAGGAATACTTTACAGCCCTTTTCTTGCTCCATATCATGTCCAAAGAAAATAATCGGATTTTCTTTCTTAACAACATCTTTTAAACGTTTTATTGAAGATAAAGCTAAATCCGAATCAAATCCAGCAAACGGTACTTCATTTTCAAAGTTTTCTTTCGTATATGATGCATCAATAGTTAGCAACACTGGACCTGATTTTTCCGTCTCAATTAATAATGACTGATGCCCTGGCGTATGTCCCGGTGTATATATTAATTGCACACCTGGCACTACTTCATAATCCCCTTCAATGATTTTATAGTTTAAATTCGGCAATATACATTCTTTCAAATATTCCTCTCTGTGGAGTGCTACCTCATATTCAGCACGCTGTACAATAATTGGTGTATTTGTAAAAACGCCATTTCCTCCTGCATGATCAAAATGCAAGTGAGAACTAATGATATAAAGAAGATCATCTGGCTCATATCCGGCACGCTTTAAAATATTTATGATCCTATCGTTCTCATTCATTTTAGGTAAAACTTGTCCTTCAACAAATGTACCTTTAAAAAGATTCTCATTATTAAGAGCACTTTCTGGCATACCTGTATCTACTAAAATAAGTCCCTCTTCTGTGTCCAAAAGATAGCACCAAACAGGTAAGTTTAGTAGTTTACCCGGTGTAAGTGTACTATTAACTGAAGAATGATCCAACATACAACGACCTGCTGGGAGGAAATAAAGCTTCTTTACTGTCATTATGTATCCACCTTTACAAATAATTTAGGATAAAACATTACAATATAATATTTCGCTTATTAGAAATAAACTCCTTCTCACCTTTCATTATTTCAACCATTATTTTTTCAATTGTTCACAACTTTTCTTTACAAATTCAGTGATACTGGAAAGCCTATGCAGGAATTCAATCCGCCTTTAGGCATAGGATAAAAGTGTCAACTTTCCGTAGAAAAGTAAACGTCAAGTAACTCCAAAATATACAATAAAGGTTGATTTTAGAGTTACTTTTCCACATTTGAATATCTTGTCTTATTCCCCTTTTTCGGTGGATGGGCACAAACACCCTAATTCTAGAAATTCATCAGTTTCCATAAAACCAAACTTTTTATACACTGATCTACCCATTTTTGAAGCCCCAAGCCATATTTGTGAGATACCTGAAATCTTAACTTCATCAACTAATTTAGTTAACAGCTTTGTTGCGATTCCTTGCCCACGATAATTTTCATTAGTATACATATTTGTGATATAAGCCTTTTTTCCAGTCTTATTGGTGTAACAAGGTGGAAATTCATAAAAAATTACTGCACCACAAGCTATAGTTTCTTCATTATCTTCCACTAGCCATTGAATTAAAGTACCTTCACTTAGTTTATTTTTAAAGAAAGCATATAGTTCTCTACCAATATCTATATTAGGTTCTATCCCCTCATCAACTAATTGCTTCTTTCTTAACTCGACCAATTTATCAATATCATCGATATTTGCTTTGCGATATTTCAACTTTTCACAACTCCTTTATAAAATTACAACTGACCAGCCCCATAGCATAATTAATTCTCATCATTTTACCATTGGTTCTTATTAAACTAAACTGCCATTAAGTTATTCGGGGTATTTGCTCTTCTTTGCTTGATAGCCATATGTGTACTACCACGAATAGAACGATACCTTTTATATATTTTCTTTCGTAATATTAACCCCATATTCCCTATAAAAATCTAAAATTACAGATGCATTCATACCCAAATCTAATAAATTTTCCGGAAAGTAAATTTTAGCATCCGGAACCACAATATCAGATGTTTGTAAAATATTCTCTGCTTGGACAGCTGCTCCTAAAGCAGTAAGATGTGTCTGTCCTAACGGATCTGATATGTTCACACATCGTCTATGCAATACACCATTAGCATCATAACCTTTAAGGTGAATAACTATGTTATGTGCACTTCCACTTCCGGGTTTATAAAGAATATTTTTTCGTAAGTCATTAAATTTTTCTCCACTGATCAGTTTCCAAATTCCTGTATTCACCAGAGAAACCAGTCCATATGTAGATATTTTACTATCAAAAGCAATCCGGAAGTTAGCCGAAACAGCATGAATTGATTCTGGCAGGGTTACGTGATCAGGAGTATCCAAACGATAACATTTGGTTATATAACCGTTGGGAAAGCTGACTTTGATTGGATCAGTCATTGGATAAGCCTGTCGCATTCCCTCTCGAGCTTTGACTTCAAATGGAATCGTTAACCGGTCCATATATGCTGTTGAATTTGGTCCCGCTTTGTCTTGAAGAGAATATAGTGCGTTGATATCAACCGTAACCTCTTGAAGTTCTTTTGAATACATTTTAGCAAAAAGAGCTGCTGTCCCTCCCATCCACCCTGAAGCTAATACAACAGGGGATTGGACCTCAACATTTTTTAATCGATCAATAGAACTCTTAAAACGTTCAGTCCAACGAGTAATGTCAACCAATGGAATTTTTTTTTGAACTGCAGATAGAAGTAGTCTATCTTGCGGGTCATTAACCGCATTAACAACTAATGTGAAATTATCATCCAAATTTCTTAACGGATCATCTAATGTGTTGTCTACAGTGACTATTTTTACTCTATCTGATTCAAAAGGTAACGCTTTCCCTAAAGTTCTTCCTCCTAATCTAATTTCCAAATCAGGATGTCGATCATGTAAAATTTGAGCAATTTGACTACCAACAACACCATACCCACCAACAATTAATACTGTTTTCTTATTCATCTGAAACCTCCATTTTAATTAGTTTGAGATCATATGTTTAAATGATTAAAAACTTAAACCTTTTAACATAATTTCGCTAAAAAAAGGGACAAAAGCTGTCCCTAAACTATAAATGAGTACCTAATTCTTACATTCATCTTCAACTAAAGAAACAAGTTCTTTTAAAAGATTTATTGTTTCATAAAATTCAAGACAATAATACATTTCAGTGCCTTTTTTCTGAACTCGAAGTAACCCTGATTGTTTCAATATTTTCAAATGATGAGATACAGTAGGTCTTGACATGGGAATATGCTCCGCAATTTGTGTCACATTCAAGCTATCTTTATCAATTAAAAGCGATACAATTTGCTGACGAGTTGGATCTCCCAACCCTTGGAAACATGGTCTTAAATTTTCTAAAATATGCATTACTTTATCATTACAGTTCATTTCGCTAACATTACCTTCCGTTTAATAATTTAATCATTTAAACGTATTATAAATTACATTGCTATCTAATGCAATAAAGAAGTAGCACCAACTTTAATTATAAATATTGAAAGTTTCATAAACAGCCATTATCAATTTTCCAGATTTGTAAGAATGTCAGTTCTTTTTTCTGTAACAATTGTCAAATTCATTCCAGCTATAACCAGGACAAACCCACGAAATTTACGAAGCTTATATCGGATTGTATCAAGAGCTTTCAACTCAAGTAATCCTGCTTCGCCTGTTTATCCTCCTACAGAAAAACGGCGAAAGTTCCACTGTTATGAAAAAAAGAAAGTCTTTAATATTTTAGATGTTGCCTATAATTGTACTCTGTGTCACAAGAAAACAGCATAACAATAAATAAAATGGCCTAACTTCTCATAAATGACTGTTGTAGTGATATAAAATTTTCGTTATGGGGGTAATTTAAAATATTAACTTGATAGCTATGTGGCGGGACCCCAAACAGTAAGATTTTATTTCAAAGACACAACGATCTTACTACACACTTTTTATTTATCCCACACTCTCATCTGCTAATATTACTATTTTTTATTACTAATGTTGCCGTTTCACTCGGATGGCTAAGAGGAAAATGATGGCCATATGGAACAAAATCAACCTTACCAAGATGCGATGGAGCAGAATAGCCTCTGTCATAATCCCCCCAAATAATGTGAAGGTTATACTTTGTTACTTCATTGAAATCACCTTGATTGTTTTTCAGTAGTAAACTGTTAAGCTGAACCGTAGTATTTAAAATTCTAGGAGAAGTAAAACTGTTTCTTATTTTTTCAATATAATGTTCAGGGATACTCTCGATACTTTCAAACAAACCATTACTTAATAAATAACGCCCTATCAAATTAGTAGTTGCCAGTTTTAATGTCCATTTGTTCATAAATTGAGGAACATTTAACAATTTAGCATTTTTTTTAACAACAGGTGGCTGAAGTAAAGTGATTGAATACTTCTTATCTATGTACTCTTGTACCAATGCTTCCAGAAGAATAAACGCACCGAATGAATGGCCAATTAGATGTGCACCATTCGTAGCTTTCTCCAATAATTTTTTCACTACATTCAAATAGATATCTAGAAGATTTTTCTCTAGTTTAAAAGGAGAACGTCCCAAACCTGGAAGATCCAAGATCCATACAGGTTGACCAGTTTTTTCATGAAGCTCTTGTGCTAAAGGAAATAAATCCTCTCCATCACTCAATAAACCATGTAATAATATAAACGGTTTACCCTCTCCTTGTAATTGGTAAAGGGTAGTGTTATCGCATAATGTTCGTTTAAATAATTGATTATGTTGGCCATTTTGATACATCATTCGATAATCCAGATCAGCTACTACGGCAGGGAAAAATTTCATTACATTCGTCTCCTTAAACCAATCTCCTCCCATAATTTTTTTCGCTGAAACATTTGAAAATTTTCGTTTTGTAATAAAATTCAGTCCATCAGAAGGAATTTTTGTTATTTTACTTACTCCACTATTCATAATTGCTTTCATAAGTGGCATTGGGACAGAGATTTTTGGTGCCCCCATATTCATACTTTCCGACATAATACTTAATAATTCAGCGATGTTCTGATCGTACTGTTTGTCTTCAACAAGTGTATATGTTTGAATAGTCGGTTGCTCCAATCTGAAAACCTGCACAATAAACTTCGCAAGCTCATCGTTTGAAATAAGTGGTAACCTATATCCCTTACCTCCAGGAATCACTGGCATGAGCCCTCTTCGCATACTCATCACAAGCAAACCTAATCCTGCTATCTGCTCTGTACTCCCTGTTTTACTACTACCGACTACAGTTGGCGGATTAATTACAGAAAGCGGATAACCTACTGCCGCTGCCTGGTGACGGATATAAAGATCTGCTAAAAATTTTGTTCTCTCATATGGATTTTTTATTTTCAAATAATTGTTTCCTTCTTTAAACACATCAATTGCAATCTTGCTATTTTTATCATCAAAGGGACTCATATAACCTACAACATGAATAAATTGTTGCAAGCCCTTCAATTGATGAATACTTTTAGCTAATTCACTAATATGTTTGGCACCATTTAAAAATACGGAAGCTGCCTCTTTACTTGTCGCTTGAATATCCATGGGGCCTCCTGCGTGAATAATCACATCCGTTTTCAATACCCTCTCCTTATCTTCAGCACTTAGACCTAAATCTATTTTCGTCAAATCACCTTCAATAAAGTGCATAACTTCCTTTTTTAAGATGCCTCTTTCTTGAAAAAGGCGTATTGCTTTACTTTTTGACCTCACTAAAAGAAGAATTTTAACATCCTCTTTGGCTAATTCTGTCACTAATTGCTTTCCAATAAAGCCTGTTCCACCAATTAAAAATAGTGTTCTCATATAAGATCTCCTTTTTAGTACTAATCAGTACTAATTTGATGTAAAAAAAATGCTTCTTTTATCGAAGCAATTTTAAAAAATGATCTGCTGTTTTCGTGATTACAGTTGCATCCTTCAATGTTTCTGAAATAAATAACGCTCCTTCAAGATTTGTAATAAAAAGTGATGCAACCTCATCAATATTAATCGTATTTCTAAATTCTCCATTCTCTACCCCTTGTTTAAGTAATAGAGAAACTTTCTTTTGTAATCCTGTAAAAAAAAGACCTATTTTTTCTTTTATTTGCGTGGCCTGTTTAGGACTTTGAATATAAAGAGTAATAAATGGACAGCTCCCCTTATACTCTCTCGACTGAACTCCTTGTGATAATTGCTTTAAAAACAGTTGGATACGATCTTCAACTAAAAATTGGTTCTGAGAAAGTATGTCATCAATTGCAGATTGATACATTTCAATCCAATAATCAACGACCCCTTCTAATAATACTTCCTTATTAGAAAAGTGATAATACACATTAGACTTTGAAACTTTGCTTACACGTACTAATTCATCCATACTTGTATAAGCAAACCCTTTTTCTAAAAATAATGTTGCAGCTACTTCAATCACACGTTTTTGATTCATTAATTTTATCTTTGTCATAACTAGAACTATATAGTACTAATTTAAATATTGCAAGTATTTATGTTAATTTTTAAAAAAGTTTGATTAAAAAAGTTCCACTAACATTAATTTTACTGCAAAAAAATCTTATTTTGAATAAAGTTGAACTGAACCCCGAAATTGTTCATTCACTATCGTCTAATAGAGGTCACCATACCTGCCCATCAACTTAAGAAAAAGAAATGCCTCAAAAACGAAAAAATGAGCGGCTTCTCAGAATAGCTATCTGTAGAGAAAGAAAATTTTAATTTAGGGGAATATGGAAGTATTAGCTTGATGGTGATGCGGCGGTACCCCATATAAAGAAATTTTAAACATCTTAATCTGCCTTGCTTTTATGTAAATATGGGAATAACGAAATTACCCCAAGGATAGCTAAACAAGCTCCAATCCATAGCGGAGATACAAAACCATATCCTTTACTGATCCCAATACCACCTAGTGACGAACCAATAACAATACCTAGCGTAATAAAAGAACTATGAACGGTATTTATCATTATGCCATTACTAGCTGTCTTCATCACCCTCGCAACCATAGCTGGATTCAATGCTACACCAGTTAAACCAATAAAAATCGTAGAAATCACTGCAATGTATTTATTCTCTGCACTTAAAGCAAATAAAGACAACGCTATGATTAATATAATTAATCCACCCGTAAGTATTTTCATTGTAAATTTATCAGCAAACTTGCCAATTATTATATTCCCAATTACCGTCGCACTACCATAGAGAGCAAGTAAATATGGAATACTTGCACTTGAAAACCCTGTAACATTTGTAAAGATAGGAGTGAAATAACTAAATGCTGCAAACGTACCACCAATAATGAACATACTTGTTATATACGCTGCCCAAAGATGAATATTCTTAAATCGCAGAAGTTCGTCTTTCCAATTTAATTGCTCTTTATTTGAAGAGGATGGTAACAACCGTTGAATCATAATCCCTGATACTAGCACAAGAACAGAAACAGCCCCAAAACTAATACGCCAGCCAAAATATTGCGAAATAACGGTCGTTATAGGTAAACCTAATACAGTTGCGAACATTAAACCTGCAAGTACAATTGATGCAGCTTTTCCCCTTGAATCAGAGTGAACCAATGTCGCAGAAAAGGAAATCGCAACTCCAAAAGCTGAAGCTGAAGCAATACCAGTTATAATGCGTGAAATCATCATAATATCATAGTTCCAAGCGATAGCTCCGAGCGATTGACCAATTAAAAATATGAACATTAAAAACAATAATGCTTGTTTGCTGCGCATTCGTAAGAGGATTGCAGTTAAAATGGGGCCTCCTATTACCATTGCTCCTGCATAAGCTGAAATTAAATACCCAATAGATGATACAGGAACCTGGAATGCAAGAGCAAGTTCATTCATCATACCTGCAACCATAAATTCTGATGTAGTCATACAAAAGATTGCTAAAGCTAATAAATAAATAATCGATGGCATAAAAACACTCCTTATTCATTATTGTAATGATCGGTACAAAAATAGTGCGAAAAAAGAGCGCACTAAGCGCCACAAATAGACTCTATTGTTCCTTTGATAACTTGTTCAGACAACATCCGATTTTGCATCGATACATTAAGAACACGAAATCCGTAATAACTGCTTAAAAGCAGACTAGCTAATTCCTCAGCTGATTGCTTCTTTGAAATTTCACCTGTTTGCAATCCTTCCTCCATCACTGTTTCAATAGCTTGTTTAAGAAGTTCAACATGCTTCGAGAAAATTTCTTGTACCATTAAATCGTTTTTAGCACGTTCTATACTGGCATTAATCAATAAACATCCTTTTTGATCCATATTCTCAAAGTCTTCTTTCAATGCCCATTCAAAAAAATTACTTAATCGTTCTTTAACTGGAATTGAAGTATGTAACAATTTCCTTTGTTCCCTAATCCCAATTTCATGGTAGCGTTCTAATACTTGTTTATACAGTTCATGTTTACTACCGAAAGTATTGTATAAACTTCCTTTTCCAAGTCCTGTATCACTGCATAAATCTTGTGTAGAACACCCTTCATATCCTCTTAACCAAAATGTTTTCATTGCAACATCTACAATTGAGGAATAATCAAACTCTCGAGGTCTGCCACGTTTATTCAATCGTATCCTCCTCTCATTTTAAAGATAACATTAATAGAATACCTTTTTTGTACCAAACGGTCAATAATTTATTTTATTGTTACTGTAAAATAAAATTTGATTATTTTACAGTAACAATAAAAAATAGCCCCCTTATTCAAGTTGCCTAGCGAAAAAATCATGTTTGAATAGGCTTCTTTAGCATCCCTACCTTTCTATACATCACCAGATATGAAACGAGGATCGTTTCATATCTAGTAATTTACTTAATTAGCTTAATGGGTATGGAGTAGTGCCCCTATAAACAAAACCCACCAGAAACATCTAAAATCTGCCCCGTTACCCAGCGGCTATCAGAAGAAGCAAGGAATGCTACTGCATCTGCAATATCTTCAACTTGCCCTATTCGTCCGAACACAGATGAGTTTGTAGCAAAATTTCGTATTTCTGGATTATCTAGCAATTTTGCATTGATATCTGTCTTCGTATATCCAGGCATAATTGTATTCACTGTTATACCTCTTTCTCCAAGGTGTTTAGCTAGAGGCAGTGTCATCGTATTAAGCGCACCTTTACTTAAGCCGTATGCAATTGAGCCTGTAAAACCAAGCCTTACTTCAGCTGATGAAATGTTAATAATGCGGCCCTCTGCTCGTATTAATGGTAATGTTTGCTGGATTAAAAAGAATGGTGCTTTCATATTTACAGACATAATTTCATCAAAAACTTCTTCTGTCGTATTTTCAATCGTTCCTTGTGTACCTATCCCTGCATTGTTTACTAAAATATCAATCTCTGATGTACCAACTTTTATTTGTAATTCATTCTTTAACTGTTTTACTAGCTTTTTGACACCATCAATTGAATTGAGTTCAGCTTCAATTAAGAACGCTTTTCCTCCATTAGATTCAATCTCACTAATCGTTTCATCTGCAGCTGCCTTATTTCGACCGTAGTGAATCGCAACTAATGCTCCATCTTTCGCCAATCTCATCGCAATCGCACGGCCAATTCCGCGACTCGCTCCTGTTACTAACGCTACTTTTCCATCAAGATTCTTCATTTTTTCCATCCTTCCTAAATTTCCGTTTGATAAAAACCTATACTTATATTTTCATGTAAACACCAATCATTTTAAATATAGATTTATAGGGAATTTAGTCCATTCGCTTATGATATTATAGTTATAATTCGTAATTTACTTTAGAAAACAAAAATAAGGAGGCTACACAATGCAAAACGCCGTAAAACTGGATGAAATCGATCATAAAATTATGAACTTGTTGTATGAAAATGCGAGAATTTCTGTTTCAGAAATAGGACGAATTATATCCATGACGCAACCTGCTGTAAAAGAACGTATTAACAAGCTTGAAGATCAAGGAGTTATAGCGGCTTATCGAACGAAATTTGAGCCTGCAAAAATTAATAAAAACATTCAAGCATTCATCATGTTTAAAACGAGCCAATGCTCTGATTTTATCCAGTATTGTAATGCAGCTCCTGAAGTAACAGATTTATTTCGAATTAGTGGGGAATTTAATTATATGATGAAGGTCATGAGCGATTCGATGGATTCCCTCGCTGCATTTTTAGACTCCTTAATGCAATTTGGCTTGTCATCTCCTTTAATAGTATTAAAGAGTGAATTTGAGGAGAAATTGTCGTTTTGATAAAGGGATACGTATTATCCTCACTAACAGTAAAAGTTTCTCTTTCTTGAGAAAAACCAACAAAATCAATGACTAGTAAACAAAAAAGAACATTGATATTTCAATGTTCTTTTTGTATCTCTACTTATTAATTGGATTACTCTTTGAAAAGAGCACTTTAATCCCCTTACCCTTGATTCCTCTGCGCCTCTCTAAACTCCTCCTTCACCTTCTTTAACAACCCTTCTTCCGTAATTAATCGATACGCCGTATTTGCTAATGCTTTTGCCGATGTAATTAATGCTTTATCTCCAAGTTCTGAACGTGCTGCTTCTCTAAATTCATTCGTATGTGCAATTAAATCATCTGGTCCGATTTTAATGTACGGATGAATTGTCGGTACGACTTGACTTACGTTTCCTGCGTCGGTTGAACCGATCCCTACTCTTTCTTTACGATTTACATCTTCACCTAATAGTTCTAGTTCTTCCGCTACGATATCGTTATATGTTTTTGTTACGAGTAATTCATCGATTTCATTTTGGAATTGATGAATTTTTACTTTTGTACCTGTTGCTAACGCTGCTCCCTCAGCAATGTTTTTTACTTTTTCTGTTACTTCTGCACATCTTTTTCGCGTTGCTGCGCGGATGAAGAATCTTGCTGCGGCATAGTCAGGAATAATATTAGGTGCTTTTCCTCCCTCTGTAATGACGCCATGAATTCTCACGTCTGACGGAAGTTGTTGGCGAAGTGCATTAATACCGTTATAAAGCTGAATAACCGCATCTAATGCGTTAATCCCTTCTTCTGGCGAAGCTGCAGCGTGAGCTGTTTTTCCGTAAAAATGAAAATCAAGTGGATCGACTGCTAGTGAAGGACTCGTTGTCGCTGTTTTTCCGCTCGGATGAATCATAAGCGCCGCATCAATGTCTTTAAATAAACCTGCCTTTACATAACTTGATTTCGCGCTACCATTTGGCCCGCCTTCTTCTGCTGGCGTACCAAACACAACAACTTCCCCGCCAATTTCTTCAAGCGTTTCTGATAATGCAATTGCTGCTGCAACACTAATTGTGCCGATTAAATTGTGACCACACGCATGGCCTAGTCCTGGTAAAGCGTCGTACTCCGCTAAAAATGCGATTGCTGGCCCTTGTTTTCCAGAGCTTTTTCGCGCGATAAATCCCGTTTCATGTCCGGCTATATTGTGCTGCAACTGAAATCCTGCACTGCCTAGCAATAAACTTAACGTTCTAGATGCATAAAACTCTTGGTTACCAATCTCTGGATTCGCATGAATATCATGACTTGTTTCTATGTACTTTTCCTTATTTCTTTCGATACTCTCTTCAATTGTTTTTCTTTGTGACGTTACTCCTGTCGCTCCCATTGTTCTTCCTCCTTTTATTTTCACGTAAAAAAGCCTCTTTCTAAAAGATAGAAAGAGGCTTCTGTATATACAGTCAAAATGAGCTTCTTTCTTATCTTTCAAGTTACCTTGCTGGAATTGGCACAGTATTCATAACGAATCCGCTGCCGAGGTATCATAGGGCCAGTCCCTCCACCTCTCGTGATAAGAATTTTCATAAAATTATATTAAATTATTTTTTATTCTAAGTTCATTCCAAGTAAAAGTCAAGGAATTCCTATCCGAATTTACCGAATATCTAAAAATCCTTTTAATACACCAATTGTTTCTGGTGCTTGCAGTCTTGCACATACGTACGGAAATTCCGTGCTACCTTCAAATATCATTTGAGATGTGAGCGGTGCGCCTGCCCAGAAGATTTCATCATCAATTACGATAAACGGGAATGCTTTATTTTGTCTTTGTAACTTTACATTTTTCAGTGGAACTGGTCCATCACTATAAACTGTTATCTGTGCATTTGTACGCATTAACGCTTGCCATACTCGCTTATCCACTTGTTTTGTACTTGGAAGTGAAATAATAATTTTTCGTTTTGCGGCTAGAATATCTTTTAATAGCCCTTTCGGCTCTTCAAGATTCATTTCCATAAACCAGCGTAAACGTTTCGAAATTTTCCGTTCCCACAATTGTCTCGATGTCGTGCGATCATACACATCTCCATGACGTTCTATATGAGCTGTTAATTGCGATAACGCTTGTTTTCTAGAAAGATTTTTACGCATATAATGGCAATCTGATAATTGAATGAACTTCCCTCTCGCCCTTGTCACTGCTACATTGACGAGGCGATGGTTTTTGTGATCAAAGAATAATACGCCAGGTCGTTCCTGCGGATAACTGTCAACTGTATCAAAGATCATCATATCTCTTTCAGAACCTTGGAACTTATGAACTGTCGCCGCTAAAACTGGTATGTTTTGATATTTCGTTCTCTGCAACATTTCTCTAATACACGTCGATAAAAAGCGTGACTGCGCCCTGTAAGGTGTCACAACACCAATCGACTGAACACCGTCTAACAATCCGATTAACATCATTTGCATCGCTACTAAACCAGACATAATGTTAAAACGTGAACCAGAAGCAGCATCTTTTAACGAAAAAGCTCCCATTTGGCTCGTATCAAATAAAACACTCGCTTCATTTGCGAACGGCTGCAATTGCGCAAGTTCTTTACGCTCTGAAACAGACGGATGATCATATACTCTGTTTTTATAAATAAATGAATTCGTAAACTTCGATATATCCGCATGCATACGTCTTTGTTCCTGCAACATAAATAGGTTCGGATGCGCTTCTGATTTATTTACAGAATCAACAATCCCAGCGTGGTAAAACATATCTTCCCCAAGCCATTTGCGAACGAGTTCATGGTTTGCCATCGCAATTGGAGGTAATTGTAAAAAATCACCGCAAACGACGATACGTTTTCCAAGTGAAGCAGCTAATGCGATTTGCGGAACGAACGCCATACTCACTTCATCTACGACAACTAAATCGAATGTACGCTCATAAATAAGTGAATCAATGGCACATTTCGATAAAGTTGCACCAATTACTTTCGCATTTTCAATATACTCTTTTTCTACTTCTTTAATTTTAGCCTTTTGCTTTCGAAGATCACTTTCAATCTCTTGTATACGCTTCTTATCAGCAGATGTTGCTTTATACGATAAGATTTTTTCACGAAGATCTTGGCGTGACTCTTCTAAGTAGAGTCTTTCCTCACCCCATGATCCGTTCGTCGTTTCAACTAACTTAGATGCAAGTAACGTTTCATGATTTCGTATATGTTCATGCTGACTATAACCGTAACGAACAATTTCGCCAGGCGTCCATTTCTTTTTCTTTTCAATTTGCTTCGTTACTTCACTCATTAATACGTCTACTGCCGCGTTACTATGAGCTAACACAAGTACCGATTTTCCTTTTTGATAATGAGCCGAAATAATACGTGATAAATTGTAAGACTTCCCTGTTCCCGGCGGTCCCCATACGTACGTTGTCGGATTATAAAACGAACGATATGCCAGTTCATTTTTTGGATTTTTCATCTTCTCAATATGTTTCGGACTGCTCGTCCCATCAACAAGACGCTTTATACGATTACGTTTCAGCTTATCTTTACGTGCTTCTTTCAATCGCTCTTGCAGTTGCTCTAAAAGTTGCCACGGTTCACTGTATAAAACCGCTTCTCTTATTTCACCTTGTATATAATCATTTAATTTCAGTTCTATTTCTAATCCATGTACAGATAATACTTCTCCTGTCGCTTCCTCACCATCGAACTCAATTCGAATTGGTGAACCTTCAGGTAAGCTTACTTCCGAAATAAGCTGAAATATATACACTGTATTCTCATAATCTGTATATAAAAAACGACCGTTCATGATAGAAATTTTACTACCACCTATCGTTTTCCAATGTTTAATTTCATATGCTAATGCATAATGCCACTCTTTCATCGTTTCTGATAATGAAGGAGTTTGAGTAGTTGTATTCATCGTATAATCTCCTTCCTTCTCCCCAAACATACTTTCTCACTATACCATACAACACGCTAAAATTTGTAAGGTTTTTATCTTGCTTATTTTCTTAATTTTCAATAATATATTGTATATAATTTTCAGAAAGAAGGAATCTACATGCCAGTTAGAAGAATTGAACACGTAGGACTTATGGTTGCAAACTTAGAAGCATCTATCTCATTTTATGAAGAAGTAGTCGGCTTACAGCTCCTTAAACGTATGGGGCACCCGAATCCAGATTTAAAACTCGCTTTTTTAGGTGTGGAAGAATCGAAAGAAACGATACTCGAACTCATTGAAGGCTACAATTCTTCCTTGCCAGCAGAAGGAAAAGTACATCACATTTGCTTTAAGGTAGATTCATTAGAGGATGAAATTGAAAGAATACTAAAACACGGCGTAACCTTTTTACTAGGAGAAGAAATCGAAACATTACCAGATGGAACACGTTACATATTCTTCGCTGGTCCTGATGGGGAGTGGATTGAGTTTTTTGAGACGGAGAGATAAAGGGAAACTTTAGTCAGCCCACAATAAACGGGATAATAACTTTATGATCCACATAAGGAGTAGAAACTGATGAAGACAGTTTTTATTATCGTTTTTTGGTACTTATACTATTGATGTCATGGGGGTATTTTGCAATTCAAAAATGCTGTTTACTTATAGCAGTATCTTTTACGAATGCAAAAATAGCCAAAATACGCAAGCAGTTCCGCATAAAAACTTGCATATTTTAGGCTGTTTAATTGTACTCCTTATTTTGTTAAAGTTACCCGTCAATTCAATTCCAAAGACCTCAGCTGACAATTAACTCAAGTACCGATTTCGGATGACCCTCATGTGATGAAGTTCGTGTTCTGTATCCGCTACACTATCTGTAGCAAAAGTTGCTATCTCATTTTCTTCAACACTTGACAAAGTAACACCTTCTTTTCAAATTCAAAGAAAAGTTTTTATTTTTCAGCATAAAGCATTATAACTCAACTGTTTTCATACAAAATTTTATGAAAAAAAGAAAAGCGAGGATCCCTCATATCCCCGCTATATCAATGATGTATAAAATCCTATATAAGAGATACATAGACAAAAAACAAGAACCCCTGTACATACAAGGATTCTATGAAATTATTTGCTACCGATAATGGGGCGTTGTGTTAACTATATACGAATATCATATTCATCCAAAATTGCCCTTATTGATGGTACAATTAAAGTCTTGGAGGGGGATTATGGGAATTTTTTTATATTTTGCATTTTATTTTGGAGTACTGTTTCTTATAATTGTTACTGCATTAGTTTTATTTATTATGGCTGCATTACCAAAAATCTGGAGTAAAAATCTATCATTCGTAATGATCGGTTTAGGGATAAATATACTTACTATTCCGTTGTCTTTTTTTATAGGTGGGATGGCAACAGATTCTCCTGATAGTACTAGGTTAGATTTTTGGAAAGGATTTTTCTTTATTCAAAAAATACCGCTCTTTTTACTGAGCTTTTTATTATTTTTAACTGTGGTGTTGTGGTTTATTCGTAAGAACAAGAAAAAAGTAAACATATAGAATTTCAAAACGACTTCCAATAACAAGAATTATGTAAATAAGCTGTCCATGTGGACAGCTTATTGTTTTTTTGCTTAGCGTGCAAAATTCGAGTCTTGTTGGCGGTACCCCATCGCTATCAAGCTAAGCTCATACAACATCAAAGTCATTACAGCTCCATGAGTGCCTAATACTATTTTCTGTCCTCGATAGGTGTTTAATAATTCTTTTAAGACTTTTGTCACACGTTTCTGACAGTCGACATTAGACTCTCCTCACGTTAAAGCAAATTCGGGGTCTAAGTTTGGGTTTTTACTTCCAAAAATATCTTAGCGTATAAGGGGATAGGAGACGATTCCCGGTATTAGGTTAGGGGCCACTCTGGGATGTGATTACAAATAAAAAAGAACTTTATTCAAGTCCCTTTAATCTACGATAAAGATCGACCTAACTTACACATGTAATTTGTCATATTTGTTTAAAAATCAAATATATATTCTCTACACTCCCCAGTTATCAGTAGGTCATGTATTTAAAAATCTAAAAAGGTCCTTTTAGATTTTCTGAAGAGACTTTTTACTTCAATAAAGTATAATAAAAGCCGTAGGAGTTTAATGCCTACAACTTTGTAAAAGGATCTTGATTCACTATAAAATATCCTCTATAGATTTATTCTTAAAATTTACTTTTAACTTGATGTTAATGTGACGTAACCTTAAATATTTAGAAATTTAAAAAGCCCCCTAATATTGTTAAAGGGGCTTTACTCATACGAATGATAATTTTTATAAATAATTGCTAAATAGTGAATTTACATAAATGCTTTTAGAAGCTCTTGAACTAATGGGATTGCTCCACCTATAAATTTTAAAACTGCCATTGCGATTTCCATATTATTTCCTCCTCTTTTGTTAATACTGGGATGTGATTAAACTTTATACCCTTATTATAGTAAACGCTTACATTTGTAACAATACATTTCTGTATGCAATATTGCATATTTATACATTTTGACAATATTTAACCTCTATTAGTCATTCTTTAATGGTACCATAACGAAGTGAGAGTCTTTAAGGGTTCTCCTTAATAGGAGGAAATATGGAAAAAGTTCAAGGTATTTACAGTAATGTAAAATTTAAAAGTTGGTTTAAACAAGTATTAGCTGTAGGAGGAATATTAGGATTCTGCTACTTGGTGTTATATGGTTTTTGTTTTTTAGTTGATATGTAAATATTATACAACGATACTAGTGGAGTCTTGCCTACAGAGGTAAGACTCTTTTATTGTACTTGAGATGAACAAACTACATACAATAGCTTTCAGGTTCTTCAGATTTCTCTGTATGGTTCTTTGTTCCTCTATGTTCTAGACCCACTATTTCCTATCATTGAATATAAATGAACTTCCATTTATATTGAAAATACAATTTTATTGATAAAAAATGTCTTTTTACTAGATACATATTAAAAAGAAAAGTATAAGTTGTATTCCATTTCGGTACAATCTTTTTATCTTTGAAAAGGACTTAAATCTTATTAATAGATTTGAGTCTTTTTTGTATACATCAATCTCTATATAACCATATAAATATAATATATTAAAAATAATTTAAATGCAAGAATACTTGTAGAGGAACCGCCAGCACTTCGAAAAAAACAAGCTAAGCCAAAAAATACAATAAGCTGCCCATATGGACAGCTTATTTACATAATTTTCTTTATGGGAAGTACACTTAAGACCATTTTTAACTTAATAGGAGTCTAATATCTCAAGTTTCTTAGCTAATACCCAGCTATTTAGGCCTAAAGATGCATAAATATTGTAATAAAAATAATTCCCGTTTATCAATGTTTCCTATAATTCTTTAATATCTTCATAGAACATAGGCCAACCTTGCATTAAGATATTATATAGACGGAATTGTTTCTAATGAAATGAGACCAAAAATATTTCAAAAGGTACCATTAATTATTTAATGCTTTAAAAATGCAATTTTGAACCTTTCGAAGCACTAAATTAGATAGATTTTAATAAACTTCGAACTTTGTCTGCATCAGGATCTCACAATTGAGCCTGAGTAATTAATCCTGTCAACATAGCAAAAGGGTCCTGATTGAAACAAACTCTTTTATGAGTTTTACAAGAGTAAACTTTTAAACATATAATTACATTTCTACTATTTATTTTACCACTTGTACAGATACTGGTTTCCACCCCTGATTCTCTACCCAATCAATATTAACCTTATATTTTTTATTACTTTGTTTATCTCGTACATTACCGTAGGCTTTATTATTACCATTATTTCCAATAAAATCGAAAATCAATTGGCTCTCTGGAACATCAACAGCATAAGAGATTGCTTTTTTCATCTCACTCCAATCTACTGTTCCTTCTTTAAATTTCATATCAGGTTTTGCTCCTTGCTCTGTACCAATTGGCTTCCATGAAGGATTAGTTTGAGGATCCTTTTCTTGAGATACCGTTTTTTCTTCCTCTTTATTTTCAGTTCCGTTCGTTTTTACCGATTTTTCTACTTTTTGTTTCCCTTCTAACTGTGCTGCTTCTTTATCTTCAGTTTTCTTCTCTTCTATCTTTGCTATTTCTTTATCTTCAGTTTTCTTCTCTTCTATCTTTGCTGTTTCTTTATCTTCAGTTTTCTTCTCTTCTATCTTTGCTGTTTCTTTATCTTTAGTTTTCTTCTCTTCTATCTTTGTTACTTTCTTTTCTTGAGCAATTGCTTTCTTTGATGTATTAGAAGGGGTAAACAACTGGTATGTCACTATACCAACTGTCACTAATACCAAAGTAAATGCAATATTAAAAATTGCCTTTTGACGACGATTCTGTTGTTTTTCTTGAAATCTGCTTACTTGTCCCATTCTTCAAACCTCCGTTTTTACTTTCTCCTCTACTCTTTATGTATTATCCCTAAAATTCTTAATATTTTTATTAAACAATAGAAATAAACTACACTTTCCATACAGGATTTCATATCATAATATAATTTGTGTTTTTTCAAGTATCTGACATATGTTATTCAAAATAGTTTAATACATTAAAAATTGATAAGCTTCTGCACTTAAGAAACCTTCAATTTTATTCAAAGGTGATTCCAATTACGTCCACATTAGATCTCCTGTAGAAAGCTTTTTAACAATTAAGCCTCTTCTTCCCTTATTTATAATTTTTAAATTAAATTTCCCTCTATAGTATAATAAAGATGTTTCGTTTTCTAATGGGGTATGTCGTAAAATCAAAAGAGATTTTATCTCTTTTACCTTCTTTTCAGAGTAAATTTCACCACTAGGAAATTCTATTATTCCTAATGTAATCTTTAATTCGCTCTCATCAAAAGTCCACTCTTTATTAAGTTCTCTTATCTTTTGTATAAAGCTTCTTTTGGTTTGTCCTATATAGAGCAATGTTACATTCTTAGCA
>NZ_JBQENW010000033.1:0-49136 GCF_052044835.1 Bacillus sp. 22475
AATTGCCATATTCCTGTAACAAAACAAAGGTATGTTATGTGTGTAAAATATAAAGAGAAAGAAGGAAAAGTTGTGAAAAAAATTTTGCCAATTGTTGCGTTATTAGGCATGATGAGTTTTGGAGTACAGGAAATGAATGTAAGAGCTGATACTTATCATAAGAGCGATTCAAAAATTAGTTTTTGGGATTCGAAAAGAAAGGGTACTAATTTCATGAATAGTACGTCATTACCTGAAAACTATAAAAGTGCAAAAGAAGCTAATATTGAATATGTTCGTTTAGCACCTGATAAATGGGCGAAAGATAAAGATTTTCTATTTGAAGATAAACCAGATACTTCTGGAAAGGATTTTCTGATAGGTAATTCAGATAACTATCAGGGATTAGTAAAGGAAGATCTAGAAAAATTAAAGGCGGATTTAGATGCCGCACAATCACAAGGAATGAAAGTCGTTCTTACAATGTTATCCTTACCTGGTGATCGATGGCGCCAATTTAATAATAATAAGAATGACGACAGAATATGGGAAGAAGAGAAGTATCAAGAACAAGCAAGTCAATTTTGGAAGGACCTCGCTCTGGAACTAAAAGATCACCCCGCGTTGGTTGGTTATAATATTATAAATGAACCACATCCAGAAACAGCTAAAAATAATAGATATAATGATTTTTGGACGGAAGATTACGAGAAATGGTATGCAAAAGTGGAGGGAACGACAGCGGATTTAAACAGATTTTATCAAAAGGTGATCAATTCCATTCGTGAAGTAGACCAAGAAACACCAGTTATTTTAGATTCAGGTTTATATGCTACTCCATGGGCCTTTAAATACTTAAAGCCAGTAAAGGATAAAAAAACGCTTTACGCATTTCATATGTATGAACCATATGAATTAACGAGTCAAGGTGAAAAGAAAAATAAAGAATATCAATATCCAGGATTAGTAAAAGTAGGAGACTTAGAGAAACCTGTAATGTGGAATAAGCAGGGATTAGAGAAGTTTTTGAAGCCAATCCAACAATGGTCTAAGAAAAATCATGTACCATCTAATCGAATTATTGCAGAGGAGTTTGGAATTAACCGTACTGTTCCAGGTGCTACCCAATACATGCAAGATCTTATTTCTATCTTTAACCAAAAAGGATGGCATAAATCATTCTATGCATTCCGTGAAGACACATGGACAGGGATGAATTATGAATTGGGAACAGGAAAATTAAAATGGGATGAAGAGGGTAAACCGATGCGTCAAGATAATTCACTCTGGGATGTAATAAAAAAAGATTTACAAATACATAAATAGTTTAGAATGTTAGGCTTAAGGACTAAATGTAAGCATCTAATTCAAATAGAATTAGATGCTTTTTATTTAATAAATGTTTAAGTGCAATAGATTTGAGAAAAAAGAAACAGAATAGTAGGGTATTTGTTGATAAATCCTCTCAAATATTACAATGTTTTACATATTTGGTATGATGTATATGAGTTCTATATATATTAAGGGAGGAATGGGAATGAAAAGGTTTATAACACGTGCAAGAGGTAATACAATCTCAAAAAATTTAGTTTTAATGGTGTTGTCGATGGTTTTAATGATATTGATGATTACACCATCCAATGATGTATCTGCAGCCAACCTATCAAAAGCAGCTACATTAAAAGGCGTGAATTTATTTAATGGAAGTTGGACAGTTGCTATACAGGCAGCAAATTTACAATATGTTTCTGCTGAGCCTTTAGGAAATGTAACAGCTAATCGTAATGCAGTTAATGAATGGGAGAAATTCGAATTAATTCCGACTGGAGAATTATATACGTACGCTTTAAAAGCCAAAAGTAATGGGAAGTATGTTTCGTTTGAGCCAAATGGTAGAGTAGTAGCGGATCGTACATCAATTGGGGCATGGGAAAAGTTTATCTTATATAATGGTGGAGACAATAGGATATATGTATTACAAGCACTCAGTAATGGCAGGTATATATCAGCAAATGGTGGTAGAGAATTAACAGCTACTAGTTATGCAGCTGGAAGCTGGGAAAGATTTGTTATTGTATACTTCTAAACTTTAAAGTGTTATATGTCTAAATGATAATGGCATGTTTAGTATGTATGAATTCCTAATACAATAAAGTGTTAAGTATTTAATACAAGTGTATATTAATGTTTAAAGGGCTGCAGGTAATCAGCAGTCCTTTTTGCATGTTAAATAAGGACTTACTGAGGTTATAATGAGAAGAAAAAGAACCCTATAGGGTTCTTTTTCAAGGCATATTAACAGTAAGGAGAATCATGAAATGCTACTTCAAATCTTTATTAGGGGAAAGATTTTGAAAAAGCTTAACATATATCTATTTTCATATAAATGTAATATATAGTAAATTGATAATGTTTATACTTACTATTACTAATATTCAATTAAAACATTTAACACTATGTATATAGTGTTAAATGGCGCTTAGTACAGTATACATTTAGAAATCTAATAGTAGATTTCATTTGTTAAAAAAGGTAATAGATATATTATTTCAAATTCTAACTAACATTTAAACGATTTAAATTGAAATTGGTTGTGTATTACCTCTGATAAGCCAGTAAAAGTAAATAAAATAAACAAAGACCCTGTAAAAAATACAGGGCCGGATACAGGGTTAAGGGAACACATAGTTTCTTAGAATCATAATAGCATATATTCTTTGTATAGCTGCATGAGGATTTTGACAGAATTAAGAACAAGACAGAAAATCTGTAAGAAAGCAAATATAGTGCTGGAAATTTGATTTCAAATTAAACTATAGGCATATCGAAATAGGTGAAAATGCTTAAGTACTGTGATTAAATTGCCTTTAAAGATGAGGTTTAGATTAGAGGGGTAAGTGGATCTTACTGAAAAGGAAAAATGTTTTTTAGATGAAAAGAAGAAAAGGCACCTTTTGGGTGTCTTTTCTTTAGATAAACAGTTCACATATTGCTGAATTAGATACGAAACCATAATTCGACTACGAAGCAAATCCTAACATAATCTGAACAGAAAAAAATGTAATATTACATTTTTAGTTTTTAATTATTTTATTCAATATAGAGAAGCAACATAAATATAAGGGCATGCAGTCGTATCTGCAGCCCTTATTAGGAGGAATTCAAGACACCATAAGGACACGTATTGGTAAACAGGTTCAAAAATAGTATATGTGAAAAGAAAAAGTCCTATACCAAAAGTAGACAGGATCTTATCTTTTTTACATTTTCAAAAAGGATACATGAAAATGGCAGACAACTATTTTGTTGCCTGCCGGTGCCAGTGGGTTGAATGAGTTAGTCAATTCAATAAATTGTGCTACCCCATTACCAGAAGAGTGAAGCCGCTAGTTCAAACGGCTTAGACATAGTTTGCCTAATAAAGAAAAAATTATGAGTAGAGATTTTGTTTGCTCTATATGAAAAGATAAATAGATATTCATCAGACAAGGATAATTTAGCATACCTTGAATAGGGTGAAGGAACGAATTAAAGAAAAGGATTTTTGTTTAGGAAGGGACTGACTCAGGAGTGGGACTTTCGGACAGGATTTGGGGAGCAGTGATTGCCTTTGGCATTGCGACTAATATCGTTGCTTGTATGATGGCAGTATACATTCAAAAATATGAGCTAATGATAAATCATCTTACAAATATTTTATTTTTAATAATTATCTCTTTAACGTATATTAAGATGAAAATTAACAAATGGGTGGCTTTAGGATTTACATTTGTTGTAATAGAGAAAGGTATTAAGGCGGGATATGACTTCTACACACATGATTATTATGGTGTCAGTTGGAGTTTAGCTATCATTGTCTATTGCATATACGAGATGGAAAAGTATCGTAGTGAAATAAATGAATAGCCGCAAACATAACGTATTAGTAGACGGAATTTTTAAAAAATAATATAAAAAAGACACTACAAGAGTATCTTTTTTTTGAAAATACTCTATAATTAACTTTGGGGAAGGTAATGTTAGAGTATTCGTTTAGCATTATCTTTATATTTGATAAACCATGAAATCGAAAGATTTTGTGGTTTATTTTATGAACAATAGATATTACAGTATTGGCAGTGAGCTATTGATCATTATAAGCATTAGGAGAGAAGGGATTAAAAGTCTAACATCGAATAACGGTTCCGGAATATAGTGTTGCGAAATGATCTCCCATATCCCAAACGGTACTTGCCTGTATATAGCCCTTAAAGCCTTCTGAAGAATAATAAATCTCTTTTGGTATACTTTCTTTAGTTTGGAAATGTGCTTTAGAGTACTTTACATAATGGTTTTTAATAACTTTTGATTCGGGAACAATAGTGTTTTTTTGTTCCAATGTTGGCCTAGCACTAGAAGGTGGTATGAATTTTACAGTGTCTTGGTATTTAGGATCTAAGGTGTCAGCTTGTACACTGTGCGACGAAACAAAGGTACTTAAACTACTTCCCGCGATTAAAGTTGCAAATGCTAACTTTGAGAATTTTGTTAATCTACTCATTTTATAATCTCCTTCTTATTATTTTGTAAGGTATCTCCTTACACCTCACAGTCTATATCCACTACAAAAGGGTGTACATACATATTGATAGACAAAATTCTACAAAATACCTCATGTTTTTTGGGGTGTGTATAATAATCCAATGTTTAATAATTTATCAGAAGTAAAAAAGTAGATGTTATATAAAAGAAAATGAATAATTTATGCAGGGAATGTATATAAAATTATTGTTTAAATATTCTAAAATGAGTTGATAAAGATGTGGAATTGTTTTTTAGAAAATAAATGATTCAAAAGGTTAAATTTGGAGTTTCAATTCCCTTTTTAAGTTTATTTTTATAATATTATTTACATGTGTGGATAATTAAGATTTAAATATAAAATGTCTAAAGATTTTTTGAACCAGCAAACATTTAAAATATAAAAAAGTGAGAAAAATGATAAACATTCTTCTCACTTTCATCAATTAGGGCGGCATATACATAAATATGCGTCTGGGTAGATTTTCGGATGAAAAATCCACATGCATAGTATAACAAAAAAATTAAGGTTTTTCGCATGTAATATTGCATATAAGAAATAGTAAAGTTTTAAATTTTAATATTAAAAACTTATATATACATGTTACAATGTAATTCTCTAATTTATTTTATTCTCCTATTTAGAATTTATGGTTTAGTGATTCAATAATACAAAAGTGGTTGTAATAAGTAGATAAATCAATGAAGTAATACAGTTAGAATGGTTAAAAGGCAGTTAAATATAATTATTAAAGGAATAAATTTACTTAGTTATGTTTTGTGAATTTATTATGGTAAGGATTTCATCTGATTGGAATAGCGCTAAACTAAATTTTTATCCAAACGAATCCAATAATTATTTTCAAAATGAAGTATATGTTTCATCCAGTTTATATGGAATAATTCGTAGTCTAATAATTGCTAAATCTAGAAAAATAACATATTCAAAAGGAGGATAGATAAAACTCTACCTGTGAAATTTAAATCGCTAAATTATAAAGTTTCAATAATGGGATGTAATTATAGTTCCGTTTCGAATGGTACCATAAATGAATGTGGAAAAATAAAGGAGAAAAATTCAAATAAACTATATCAGTAGTAAAAGTGAAAAGGAGAAGTATCTAGTGTTAAATATAAAAGAAAGAATTGGACAAATAAAGCTTAAAACGAAGTTGTCTATGGCATTTATCGCCATATTAATTATACCTAGTCTTATCGTAGGAGTATCATCTTATAATAAGGCAAAAACAGATCTTAATGAAACAATCCTACAATCAGCAAAAGATAACGTAAGTATCTTAGATAAGATTGTAGATGATGAATTAGAAAATAAGCATACAGATGTAACCCATTTTGCAAAGATACTTACACAAGGTGATTATAATCCTGAACAATCGCAAAATGTACAGAGTAAATTTGATCAATATATACAGTTACATCCAGAGATAGAAACGATTTATACGGCATCCAGTAACAATCAATTTATTCATGCACCTGTTGGCAAGATACCAGAAGGGTTTAATCCATTAGAAAGTAGTTGGTATAAGGATGCAGTAAAAGCAAATGGAGAGATTATTGTTTCATCTCCATATAAATCAAAGGCTACAGGAAATATGGTAATTGCAATTGCAAAGCAAAATGCAGATAAAAGTGGTGTCATTGGCTTAGATTTGAATATTACAGATATCGTAAAAACATCCAAAATGATAAAAATTGGAAAGCAAGGATTTGTATCAATAGTTAGTCAAGATAAAACTATAGTTGTTCATCCATCACTAAAGCCTGGAGAGAAATTAGAGAAAACTTTAGCGGATGAATTGTACAAGACAGAAGATGGAGTAATTACTTATAGCCTCAATGGCGAAGATAGAAACATAAGCTTTAAGACAAACAAAAAAACAGGTTGGAAAATAGCAGGCGTAATGCCTATGAAAGAAATTGAAGAAGCTACCAATCCTATTTTTTATAAAACGCTCACTATAATAGGGGCTTCATTATTGTTAGGTGGAATTGTAATTTTATTCATACTTAGATCTATTATTAATCCATTAAGACAATTAGTTATTTCAGCTCAAAAAATTAGTCAGGGAGATTTAACCGAGAAAATAGATATTCGTTCAAAAGATGAACTTGGTCAATTAGGTGGTAGTTTCAATACAATGGCAGAGTCGTTACGTACTATTATTTCTCGAATTAACACATCTGCAGGACATGTAGCGGCGTCTTCTGAGGAACTAACTGCTAGTGTAGAGCAAGCAAGTGTTGCGACAGAGCAAATTACAAAAGAGATGGAAGAAATCTCGAACAGTGCAGAGGTTCAAAATAATGAAGTTGAGTCTGGAGCTGAATTAATTGGTGAGGTAACACGTAATATTCAATATGTAGCTGAGAATGCTTCTGAAGTATCGACTTCCTCCATATACACTAAACAAAAAGCCAATGAAGGAGAAAAATTAGTAGAACAAACTGTAACACAAATGCAGTCTATCCATCACTCTGTTTCTCAATCAGATAATGTCATAAAATTATTAGATAAGAAATCACAGCAAATTGGCAGTATATTAGAAGCGATTCAAAATATTGCGGAACAAACAAATTTATTAGCATTAAATGCAGCGATTGAAGCAGCTAGAGCAGGAGAACAGGGACGAGGGTTTGCAATTGTTGCGGATGAAGTTAGGAAGCTAGCAGAGCAATCATCCGAATCTTCGATGGAAATTGGAAGTTTAATTAAGGAAATACAAGCAGACGTACATGAGACTGTAAAAGCTATGAATGAAGTAGGAGTAGAAGTACAGTCGGGAATTAAGGTTGCGAATGATACAAAACTAAGTTTTTATGAAATTTCAAAATCTGCAAAAGATATTGTATCAAAAGTGCATGGTATGGTAGAACTATCAAATAAAATGACAACTGATGCAATGAAAGTCGATACATCGATTGATCAAATAGCTATGGCTGTAAAAGAGAATTCGTCAAGTATGCAAACGATAGCTGGTTCATCTGAGGAACAACATGCTTCTATGGAAGAGATAAATTCTTCAGCAATACAATTAGCACAGATGGCGGAAGAACTTCAAGAGTTAATTGGTGGATTTAAGATTTAAGTTGAGATTATAGGAGAGAATGCTAGAATCTTGTTACAGAGTGGAAATGAAAAATCTTATAACATAGTAAATAAGTAGAATATATACTCTCTATGCGTATTGAACAGGCAGATAAGCCATTTAAAAACCCTCCATTTGGAGGGTTTTTAAATACATTTATATTAAATTTGTGGTGGTGCACCACCATAATCGCCAACACTATATGAAGGAGTAGGATAATGCCCATGAGTAGCAAGCTGATCTGTTTTAGAAAACTGAGAAATTCCCACCATTAACGTCCCAATGAAAGCAATGCCCGATAATAATAAATTGATTTTTTTCATTATTTTAATACTCCTTTTTCGATTAATTTTCGTCTTGCTTGATAACAAATATGGAAATAGTCACTTACTTTTTTGTGGTTCTCTAATTGTCTACATTTTGTGGCAAATAATTCAGCGTATTCGACAACATATTCCCATAACTCTTCTTTCTCAAAGTATAAGATTCCTTCTTGAATGATTTTTTCTAATTCTTCCAATGGAATGTTTTCGTTTAATCTTTTTAAAATAAAGAAGTGATGTAGATATTCTTCGTTATGGATTTCTCTGCAGATCTTTAATCCCTTAACAATGAGTTTGCTAGCCGTTGATTGTTCTCCTAATTTATAATGTTCCTTAGCTTGTAGGAAGATAGCCTTGAAGTGTGTAGGGATTTTCTCTGTTACTTCTGAAAGGTGACGAATAGCTAAAGTAGACATACTTTGATCAGAGTACAGCCATCCCATAGTACTTTTTACGTATAACAAAGAATCTTCTTCCTTATTCTTTTGTAGTAAATCAATTGCACTTTGTAAATATTCTTCAGCTTGTTCGTACTGTTTTAAATAGATGCAGCAACCACCTAACAAACTATTACAAAATGCTGTTTTTACTTCATAGCCTTCATACTTTGAAAAGATTGCTCTTGATTTATTTGCGTATTCGATAGAAGCAAGCATGTTATAGGTATGATGATAAAAAGTAGCAATTCTATAGTAGAATTCAGCCTGTTCAAGTTCATCTGGTATGTCTACTAATATCTTTTCTGCCAGTTTATAATGTTCCTCTGCCTCAGTATAATTTGATATAAAAGTGGAATGAATGGATTTAAAAAAGTGATAATAGAAGCGTAGAAAATGGTCTGCAGGCATATCATAGTCGCTAATGGCATCAAAGCTATTTTGTTGAATACCTAGGCTATCTGTTAAGACATTGTAACGGAATTCAAGTAGTGAGTAATATAATAACAAATTTTGATCTTGATGTTCTTGATTTGGCTCAGTGCTTAATTTACTGATTTTTTCATCAATTTTCTTTTTTAGATTAGTAGCTTTTATAACTTGTTGAGATAGCATAGATCGATACCAGTCGTTCAATAGAGCGGTTAACTGCTCATTTCCTTTTACTGAGACACTCATAATATACGCCCCCATCCTATAGAAATATCCTAATCTTATTTAATTGTAACTATCATAGCAAAATAGAAGAAAAAATGGAGTGATTTTACAATATTTTTCAAGAAAATTCATAAAAAAAAATCAATTTATGTCGAATGTACTTAGAATAAAACATTCGAAAATTACCAAAATATGATATGAGTCTTCATACGTACTATCAGGTGAACCAAGAAACTATGAATGAAGATTTAAGAAAAAAAGAATCCTTAGATAAAAAAAGAAAACTCTATTGGTTAGTATTTAACCAGTAGAGTTTTCTTTGAATTAGTATCTTTTAGGTAATAATTATTGATGAGGAAAATTCCACTGAGAAATGCTTTTAAATATAAGAATGGTACTATTCTAAGTACTTTTCCACAAAGTGAGAGGGATATGATGAAATAGGGGGGCCCATTTTAAAGTAGGATAAATTATTTTTTTGAAATTGGTATACAGTTCTTTAATAAATACAGTTTTTGCAATATGTCTTTATCTATAGGATGAAGCATGGAATCTGTCATTATGAAATAATTGTGATGATAGATAAATACTTTTCCTTCCGGTAGGATCGTGTGATTAGATATATTCGGATAAATAGGTGATCCATCTAAAAATTGATTTAAACTATGTTGTGAAACTTTAATAATATCTTGAATCGAAAATTTAAATTTGCGAAATGCTATGGTGTTAATAAATGGACGTTTTTGATTATTTTCTATATAAAATTAAATTTGGTATAACTTTTACAAGCTGATTAAACAAGTTTGTTCCTCCTAAATTAATTAAACTTCACATTTCTGTAGCAATTTCTATATATTCTTCCTTTATTCTTAAAAATATATGATCACTGTATTACTGTAAGCTAATTAAATTTCGATAAGAGAAAAATTGATTTCTTAAACGTTCCGCTGGTTTATAAAAATGTTTAATCATTTTCAGTACGCGTTATTGAATATTAGTACCTGATAGTTGATGTTTCGAGTAGTCAGGGATTTTCCAGTTCTGGTGCAAAAACTTAAAGGTAATTAAGAATAATTTCTAAAAAGGAGACATAATGATACTATTGTTCTAAAAAGGTTCGTGGTTGGTAGCGAATATAAAAAATCAGTTCAAATTTTATACAAAAGCACCCAAAAGGGTGCCTTTTGTACCTCTTAAAATGACTTAAGATGCGTTTACTTGAGTTTATTAGGTAGTTAGGGGTTGATAGACTATCTTTAACGAAAATGTTGATCAATTCCATTTTATTATAAATAAATATATATAAATGAAATATGTAATTTTGCATCATCAATTCTTTTCTTATCCTATACCCAAGACAAGTTTACAATTCTCATATACATTGCATATGGTGCAGGATCAGAAGCAAATAAACAATTTGTTCATGCAGAATTATGGGAAACGAGAGATTGCGAGAAATTCAAACGTAGCTATGATAAATACTTTGAGTTATTAGCTAAAATTCTTCGTGATCTTGGATTATCAGTAAAAGGATAATGGACCCTCTACTATATAACAGCAAATGAAGCTTATGTGTTTGTGAAGTGAAAAAACAAGAGCCGTCCTTAATCAATTTGACAGTTCTTGATTTTGTAAAATTTTAATAACTATTTCTAACTCTATATTCTGCATTAAACAATAAAAATTATCACCAGATTGTTTATTATCTATAAGACATTCAATTGTTTGAAGAATATGTCCCTTCACAAATAAGGTACCTTTGTCTATTACAATTTCTTTTGAATTCGAATTTGCTCTCTCTGTTCTTTTTAGTAACAATAATTTACTTTCAGTTAAAATAACATCTTGTGAAATGTTTTGAAAACCTATAATCCTCTTCTTAAAATCTATCACTTCTTGTAAGCTAATTTCTGTTTTATATCTACCCAATTCAATTGGTAATTCACCTGTTATATAGTTCTCATATTCTATTTCTTTTTTCTTTACTATGAAATTGTGTATAGGAACCCACGATGATTTTACTTTATTTATTCTTGGAATATCACTCGTATTTTTCTTTATATTCAATTCGAAAAGAATTCTATTTTCAAAAACCTTAGAAGAAACCATTTTACAATACGGCTCTTCATAATAATAATTTGAGGTAGCTATCAATTGTGTCTCTAATTCACGAAATTCATTATTAATATTGTTATTTTCAAATTGAAACACTTCTTGCCTTCTTTCACTCAAAATAGGATTTGTCAAAAAATTCGTTACTTCTGACACAACAGAAAACGGCGTTTTTACCACCATGGAATTTATTCTATTACTTTGCCTCGTTTCAGAAAATACTTTCTCTTTCTCTTTCTCTTTTTCTGTTTCTTTTTTTTGTTTTTTCTTTGAAATTAATTGCTCATTTAAATTATTAATCTTATAAATTTTATGTCCCATATTATTACCAGACCATGGCTGATTCATCAGTAAAACACATCCCATCCGATGAATTTATAAATAAATCCATATCAGTTATATACACTCATTGTTAATATTATGTATGTTTTATCAAAACAGAAAAGACATTATCTTCTATAAAGAAGATAATGTCTTTTTCTATTTATTAAACAATACCAGCTCGTACTTGTTGTACTTGTAATACTTTTAGTGTAAGATCTAACACAATCTTTTCACGTAAAGCATCAAATGTTGCCTCTAACGTTGTTGGGCATGGAGAAAAATCTAATTCATAAAAATTAGCACTGATTATCTCAACAGTAGGTTGCTCATTATAAACTACATGATTTTCGAAGAAATATTTATCCAAACGAGGTAAATCGCCATCCTTAGGATTAATAAAATGAGAGGCTGTATCTGAAGAAGCTGCAATTAAAGGTAAAGTGAAAAAATCACCTTCTGTTAAATCTGCAAATCCAGAAAAAGGAACATTAGCAATACGATCATATAAAGCTGCATTACATTCACCAGATGCATATTCAATATTTTTACGAATATAACCTGATACAAATAATTTTGCTCTTGTAACACGACGATAAGGCGTACCTTCTACTGGAGTAAATGCTACAGGAACTAATTTACCTTGTGTTAAATATACATTTTTTAAAACACGTTTAATTTCAGATGCTGGTGGATCTAATGGAACATCTGCTTCTACAACAATTTGAAGTGTTCTCTCCGCTAAAACTACTGGAACTTTTATTATAGGATTTACCGTAACAATAGGTTCTGCTGGTGCATTAGATAAAGGTGTTTGTGTTTGACTGAAAATTGGACACGGAGCAATAATTGGACACGGTTCATTTGACATTTGATAATTTTCCCCCTTAAAATAAATCTGAATTTTATACGTTCGCAATTATATTATGTATTTTTTCTAGTGATGAGTGGGTTTTTATGGTAGTCTTTTTAATCATTCTGTTTCTTGAATGTGGATTCAAATGGTAGCATGTATGTTTTCTCCTATTAATACGATGTATAAAATGAAGCCTCATGAAATGAAAAGGTATTTTTAGAATAAAAAAACATAGAAAAATAATAGTACTTCATTTTTTCATACATACCAAATACAAAGAAACTTGAAGAGTTAGCGGGAAAGTATGATATGTTTGTGAAGGAAAATATAATAGAAGAAATATAAAAAATTTGCTAACAAGTTTGCAAACAACTGGCTAACACACATACGAAACAGATATAAAATATCTCTGATATGTCGCCTGAAAAAACAGACTTAATCAAATAGATAAGACACGTAAATTATTAAAGGCTTAATGGATAATGGAACCATGCAGAGTAAATTGGGGGAATACTAGCTATTCAAGTTTCTCTTATTCAATAATGAGATGATGAAATTTCACGTACCGAATATAGAGATAAAAACTAAATTTAAGCAATAGGGGATTTTAATAAAACTACTTCAACTGCTAATTATAATTACGATGAACGGTATGCTGTTATTGATAATGTAACAACAAGTACCTTTTATGTAGGTTCAAAGACAAGTAAAGCCTATCCTCAACCTCGTGTTGGTATTAATGAATACGAAGCACCTATATGGTATCTAGAAAATTCTAACCCGACGCTTGAAGGAAACTATGGAATTGTTTATGATTTTCAATTTAAAAATGCGGCAGGAAAGAAAATTAGAATTAAGCCTGGAATTATATCAGATAATGATAAGTCAACCGATCCAGAGAAATTCCCGCCACTAGCATTTTTTTCACAAGTAACGTACTGGACTTCAGGAACTTGGAAAAGTACAACCAAATTAACTAAACCTGATCAATATCATTATATAACTATTCCAGCAGATCAACATGTGAAATTTATATTACCAGATGGTAATAATGGCAATAACCTTTTTGAAATTATAGAATAATGTTTTGGAAGTTAGAATTAAATAAATAGACAGAGTCATATTGTTGATGCCAATTTAAATAAAAATGTAAGAGAATAAAAAAATCGTCAGTTGCTTTTTAAAAGCGCTGACGATTTTTTGTATAGTCTCATAGCTAGACTTAATTATTAAAAGCTAAATAAATTTCTATATAGTGTAAAATTAAAGAAATTAAATAGGAATTGGGGACTATAGTTGTTTTAAAGGGATTGAGGTGGATCTAATTTCATTGAATCTATCATAACTTTAATATTTTTCGAATTACCTTTAACAGATAGTTTGACTTTTTCAATTTCCAATGTTTTTGAAAAATCTTCATTTCCTATTGAACCAATTAACTGATCTAATTCATTAGTCCATGTAATGTTAGCAGCTTGAATCATTGCCTTAATCGTAGGTATATCTGCGCAGCCAGTATACATAATCCCATCAATTACTTTTCCGTTTTCTCCTAACATGACACTTACCCATTTCATATCTTGATCTGATTTATCTACTTCTTTAGGGTAATAAAACCTATATGTATTGGATTGCTTTTCTAGTTCAAGATTAAATGGAAGAATTTCAATACCTTGTGTAGATACAGTACTCTTAATTTTATTATAGTTTTTTAAATATTCTTCTGCTGTCATATGTTTAAGTGCAACTTTTTCTTTTACATCCACTGGTTCTTTTTCGGGTGCTTCTATTTTGTTGAGAGTATCTTTGTGTTCTATATCTGTGCAACCTAAAAGGCTAGCCGCTATCAGAAAGGTTCCTAGTATAAGTATTTTCTTCGGCATAAAAATCTCTCCTTAAGTGATATGGGAAAAATGCCGAAAGAGTTGATATCCTTAACAATTTCGGCATTTTTCAAGTTTCGATAATTAAATTTTTTTATAACGAAAAAGAATCACTTATATGATCTAATTGATTTAAGAAAGAACAGTACAATTAGTCCTGAAATAAATAATAAGACCCCATTTATTAATAAGATTAATGGTGGACCATAAATGTCAGCGAAAAATGAGGAAATTGCTAAAGCGACTGGTGATGCAATACTCGTAAGAGAACCAAGTGTTCCAAAAGTCCTTCCCTGTAACTCAGGATCTACCTCAACTTTAATAATCACATTGACAAGCAATGTACAAAATGAAAAAAGTATTCCTAAGAGGAGAATTAATGGTACTGCATAAAGAACAGATGGAGCAAAAGATAGCCCTACAAAGATTGGAGCTAGTAAAACCATACTAAGGATTATCCACCAACCCCGTCGATGTAACTTATTATCAAAAAAGATAATAATGCCTGCGCCTAACATATAACCTATTGGAATGCTAGATTCAATTATCCCAAATTCAATCGGATTTGCCTTCCACACTTTTACAGACATTACTTGAATAAGCATTAATGAAGCAGTGAAAAATGTGATTAAAGTAGGCGAGAGTATAATAACAGATTTAGCAAAAGGGTTCTGCCATATATACTTGAAGCCTGCAACAAGGTCCTCTTGAAATGAATTTTTGATTCCTGTTTTTTTTGTAGAATTAGGAAACTTTCCACTTAACAACACTAAAATAGCGGATAACATAAAAGTAACTGCGTCAACTGAGATAGCAATGCTACCACCAAATGCTGCAACTACAACGCCCCCTATAGCTAGCCCCGAAATACGAGATACATTATCTGCTACATTTAATACTCCAGTAGCTTGTTGAACTTTGTCTTTTCCTACAATATCAACTAAGGAAGCATGGAATGCAGGAGACTGAAATAATCCTGCACAAGAAGTAAGAGCGGTTAAGATAATAATAAGTATAAAGGGGGTACCGGGTATTGCAATACAAAATGCGATACTTAGTATTAAAAGACTTCTTATTATATCTGTTATCCACATTAGTTTTCTGCGATCTACCCTATCTGCAACAGTACCTGCAATGGAAGAAAACAACATGCTCATGACCATATGAGTTATGGCAATTGTAGACATTAATTTGGCACTTCCTGTTGCTTGTAGTACCCAAAGGTTTAAAGCAATACTGTGAAATGAATTTCCGAACATTGATAAGGTATAACCTGTAAATACAAAAGTAAATGTACGATTTTTCCATAATGTCTTTTTCGAAGAAGCAGCAAGAGCGGAATCTAATTCGACCTGTTGTTGCATAGTATTGTCACCTCACAAATTTAAGTAACTCATTTATAAAAATTTGTTTGCAAACTAATGGTGATGAACTTTAGTAATCGAGTTAATTAGACGATTAATGAAATGGAATCTCATTGTAAAAGAACTATATTAATATAAGATATTGTTATTTTGAGGTAAAAATGGTAGGTATGAAATGGATTTAAGTACATAAATGTTTGAAAAATAAAAAACAATATAAATTAACCATAGAAATCTTAGAATGTAAGTGGATTTACATTGTTATGAAATTAAATTACTAGAAAATATCTACTAATGGCATTATCAAATTTGTAGAAGTAAATCTTTAATTTATAAAGAAAATTTTAATTAGCATTTAGGAAGGAATATTTTAACTGTACAATAATGTTTTAATTTTTATATAAGATTTTTACAAATAAAATATTTCTCCAGATTATTTTGAAATTTCTTTACAGCTTTTCCCTAGGTTTTTAATATTTGTAAGAGCGGAAGCTATATTTATATTTTATAGTTTATTTTGGAATATAAGATTGGTATTAGTAGTATAAATAGTATTTTTATTAATAATCTAGTATTTATTTTTAATACTCCTCTCCGCATAAAGTTTTACCAAATATTTTCAGGTGAATATTACCAAATAAAAAATGTTTTGTCTATGTATTTTATTGGGGCTATATTTTGTAAGCATAATTCTATGTAAGAATTTTCTATATTTATCCTCCCCATATAATGACATTTTTTCCCTTACTTCGACATAAATCAAATGGTACAGTTTATAGGACAAATATAGAACCCACTTGTAGACATTATTTTGTATGAAAAACTGAGTCGAAACATGAGTTACTAGTTAGGGGGCGAAATATATTTTAACTATTTTTCAAATAGTACTTAAGGGTAGAGTGCTAAACGTTTGAAAATAGCTGGTAAATGCTTCTATGGGATGGAGGTTGTCATTTGAAAGAAAAAGATAAGCTTAAGGTGAATAGGAACAACGTTAATTTTTCTAAAGATATAATATATCAAATTGTAACGGACAGATTCCATAATGGATGCCCATCATATAATCCCAAAGGGGGATTATACGATGAATCTAGGAAAAATAAAAAGAAATACTTTGGTGGAGATTGGATAGGGATTATTGAAAAATTAAATACAAATTATTTTACTGAACTAGGTGTGACGTCATTATGGATATCTCAACCAGTAGAAAATATCTTTACTCCAATAAATGATTTGGTAGGAAGTACTTCATATCATGGATATTGGGCTCGTGATTTTAAAAGAACAAATCCTTTTTTTGGGACATTTGAAGACTTTCAAACCTTAATAACAACCGCTCATGCAAAAGATATAAAAATTATTATGGATTTTGCACCTAATCACACTTCGCCTGCATTACATGATGATGCGACCTATGCTGAAAATGGTAGATTATATGATAATGGATTATTACTTGGTGGATACGATAATGATTACAATCATTATTTTCATCATAATGGTGGGACGGATTTTGAAGAATATGAAGATGGAGTGTATCGTAATTTATTTGATCTTGCAGATCTAAATCACCAAAATATAGCTATTGATTTGTATTTTAAAGAAGCTATTAAACTATGGTTAGACCAAGGAATAGATGGTATACGAGTTGACGCAGTAAAACACATGTCATATGGCTGGCAAAAAAGTTGGCTAAATTCAATCTATAATTATAGACCAGTATTTATTTTTGGTGAATGGTATATCAATCCGAATGAGTATGACCATAGAAATGTTCATTTTGCAAATAATAGTGGTATGAGTTTATTAGACTTTAGTTTTGCTCATAAAGTACGTGAAGTTTTTCGAGATGGAATGGATTCCATGCATGGGTTACACAAAATGGTTGAAGAAACATATCAAATTTATAATGATGTAAATAATCTTGTTACTTTTATTGATAATCATGATATGGACCGTTTTCACATTAATGGACAAAGTAAACGTAGAATAGAACAATCATTAGCATTCTTGTTAACTTCAAGGGGAATACCTTCTGTATACTATGGTACAGAGCAGTATATGGTTGGAAATGGAGATCCGAACAATCGTGGTCAAATGAAATCTTTTGATGTGAATACAGATAACTTTAAGATAATACAATCTTTATCTTCGCTTCGTAGTTTAAATTATGCACTTCCATATGGAAATACCAAAGAAAGATATATAACGGATGATATTTATGTATATGAAAGGTACTTTGGAAGTGATGTGGTATTAATAGCGTTGAATCGAAATTTAACAGAAGGATATGAAATAAAAGATGTTAAAACAATTCTTCCTTCTAGAAAGTATAAGGACATATTGGATGGCCTTTTAGATGGTGAAGCAATTAGAGTTGAAAATAATAATATAGATTCATTATGGCTTGGACCTGGGTCAGTACATGTTTGGCACCATAAAGGAGTAAATAGTATACCTTTAATAGGAACTGTGGGACATAAAATGACAACAGTGGGTCAAATAATTTGTATTGAAGGATGTGGCTTTACTTCTAAAAAAGGATCAGTATTATTTGAGGAAAAAGAGGCGGAAGTTGTTTCATGGTCACATACTAGTATAAAAGTAAAAGTTCCAGCAGTGAACGATGGTAAATATGAAATTACTGTTGTAACAGATACAGGAACTAGGAGTAATATCTATAAACATGTAGAGGTCTTCAATACAAAGCAAGTTTGTATTCGATTTGTTATTGAAAATGGATATGAAATACCAGAGAGTGAAGTTTTTATAATGGGGAACACATATTCATTAGGGAATATGAATCCTTGCAAGGCAGTAGGGCCATTTTTTAATCAAATAATGTATCAATTTCCTACGGGTTATCTTGATATAAGTGTTCCGGCTGATACCTTGCTTGAATTTAAATTTATTAGAAAGATCAATAAAACACTATTGATTGAAGGCGGAGAGAATCATAAGTATCGGACCCCAAGTTTTGGAACTGGAGAAGTGGTTGTAAAGTGGCAAACTGCAGAAAAAACTATCTTGGTGGAGTCTTAACTATATGGGTCTACTTTTTTACAATTGTAATTAAAATCGGGGGGTTCATTCTGGTAGCTAAAACAAAAGCTTATACAGAAAAATTCTCTTAAAAGTTAATAAAGGATACGATTTTAAAGAAAAAACTAGAAAAGAACTGTATTAATGATAGTGAAAAATAGAAAATTGGAGGTTACTATGGAACGAACTTCTAAAGTGATTACGATTGAAAATTTTCATTCTGAAATACTTGAGAATAGTAGGAAACTATTTATATATTTACCACCTGGTTATGAAAGCAATTCGTACCAAAAGTATCCTGTATTATATATGCATGCTGGGCAGCGCTTGTTTGAGCCAGTAATAAAAAATGATGAATCATGGAATGTCCACAAGACGACTGATATGCTAATCTATGAAGGGAAAATTCAAGAGATAATAATAGTAGGTATAGCACATAAAAGAATCATAGAAAATAATGAGTTTTGTCATTTCATTTCACCAGATAAACATATAGAATGCTCAGGGTTATTATATGAAAAATTTATAATCAATGAGGTGAAACCTTACATTGATGAAAATTTTAGAACATTGACTAATGCTGAAAATACAGCTCTAATAGGGTCATCAGCAGGTGGTTTATCAACTTATAATATTGGTTTCCGCAATCCTGAAGTGTTTGGGAAAATTGGGATGTTATCTCCATTCTTTGTGAAAGTTGAAGATGATCATTCGGAATTAAAATTATATGAAATGTATGAAGGAAAAAAAGACTTAAAAATATGGATGGATATAGGTAGTGCGGAAGGTTTTTTCTTGGTAAAACATGTGAGAGATATTGCAGAAACCTTATTGGAAAATGGTTACAAATATAGAGATGATTTAATTTTTTATCAGGATCCAAATGGTGCACATTTTGAGAAAGACTGGGGAGAACGTATGCATCTACCATTAATATATTTCTTTGGAGATGTTGGCAATATAGTTAATGTTATATTAGATGGTCGAGATGTAGTTGGATTAACTGGAATGAAAGTGAAAATTAATCCAATTGTTACGTACGATAGTGGTTTTGAAATGAGTGTTTTAGATGGTGTATTTTTAGTTGATAACCCAGACGTGCTAGAGGTTATGGGGGATGGAACAATTATACCTAAGAAAATAGGAGAAGCCGAAGTTACCTTTGTGACACAAGGTGTAAAAGGAATACCTAAAAAATATAAGGTAATAGAAACATTATCAGAATTTGTAGATGTTTCTGTAACAGTCGAAGTACCTGAAAATACACCAGTTGGTGAACGAATTTATATGAGTGTAGGCATGATACTAGATAGAATAGAAAAAAATCGTTTTGCAGGGAATTTTAAAGTGCCAAGGGACCTTGAATGCAGGTTTAAGTTTTCAAGAGGCTTTAGACTCTTTGAAGTGGATAAATTAGGACAACCTATTCCAAATAGAAAATTTAAAGCTACTAAGGACTTACAGTTGAATTATACTGTTGAGAACTGGATAGGGCTGTAAAAAAATAAATATGGGGTGAGTGCTGTAGTGAAAATGAAAGAATTAATTCCAACTTTTGATGTCCCTTATTATTATTCATGCTATATACCAATTCTTCACGATAAATTAAAAAGTATGGGTAGCGTTAGTTACATGAGTTTAATAGCGAATGAAGAGTTATATAGTATACCATCATATCGTATGGATACTATCACATCGATACCTTCTGTAGCAAGATATACACAGTTGTTAGAATATAATCAAACATTTCGTATGGAGAAACATGTATATTCTAATTTCGAAAAGGGGCTTCAATATATAAAAGAATGTTTGAATCGTCAAGAAGTATTTATTGCCTTAGGAAGCACCTTTTTTCTACCATATAGTAATGATTATTTGAACCCCAAATTTATAAAAAGTCATATAGATGTCCATACGGATAAATATGTTACAGACCATTACCTCGCAATTAACAAACTTACAGAAGATAAAGTATTTGTTCAAGATCCAGTTCCTAATAAATTTATGGGTGAGATATCAATGGAGGAGTTCCATTCTTTTTGGAAAGGAGGAAAAGCTATACCTGAATTGGCTCAAGCAAAAGGTATAGAAAGGATTTCACCTTACTCATCAATTGATGTAATTATACAAGAAAAAATAAGCATGGAAAATCTTAGAGATATTTTTTTAAGAACACTAAAAAAAATATCAAGTGAGTATGTTCGAGGTTTAGTTATGCAAAAAAACAATAAGATATATTATTTTGGTAAGATTGCAGCCCTGGAACTTAAAGAAAATATAAATGAAGATTTTCATAAACAAAGAAATATGTTTCCTTTGTATTTGAAATGTTTATTTGATATGAGATGGAGTAGATATTTTTTATATGACTTACTTATAGACATGAATGAGTTATTTGAAGATAAATTTATTCATGTTACTAGTGAGTTAATGGATATAAAACAATCATGGGAAAGACTGTATAAGATTGCACATATTAAATTATTAAAAAAAGATAGTAACTTAAATGATCTCGAATCTTTTAATTTGATAATGATGGATATTATTAATAGAGAGTGTGTCTTACATGAGAATATTTTATTTCTTCTGCAACATAATTATAGCCTTCAGTCTTGATAGGGAAAAGATAATTGAGAGAAGTAGAGTAAGGCTACTATGTACACTTACGAACCTTACCAGTAGTTGAATAAGTGTATTCAATGTTCATGTTATACAGTACTACAGTTGCTGAAAGGAACTCTTCATAGTAAAAAGATGATTCATAAAAAGGAGTGTATTTACTTGGAAGATACAAATAAAGAAAAAATTATTCAAATCGTATTGTGCTGTGTTGAAGAAGTGAATGAAAATCTTGAAAATAAAATTGATCTTGAAAAAGGAGTGAAAGCACATCTTTATGATTGGGAAGGGTATTTAGATTCGTTAGGATTGGTATCTTTACTGGTAAGTATTGAACAAGGCTTGGAAGACGAATTGGGTTTATCGGTTGATTTGGTTAATTTAGATACAATGTCGCAACATAATAGCCCATTCAAAACAATAGAAACATTAGTTGCGTATATTTTAGAATGCCAGGAACAATTAAAATCACTGACATGACAAAATATTAAAGGAGAAAATTTAAAAGGAGGTTAGGTATGCATATTGATTTTTTATTTGAAAGATTTGAAATGAATAAAGAATGCGAAGCTATTGTTTGGGAGGATAAAACTTACACATATGAGTGGTTTCTAAATCAAATAAAGATTTATACAAGGGAGTTAAATGAACATAGAAAGATGGATTATACAATAGTCTCTTTGGAAGCGGATTATTCTCCATACTCTATAGCAATGTTTTTAGCACTTATTGAATTAGGATGTACTGTAGTACCGATATTAAATTCATTGGTTGACAGTAAGAAGAAAGAATACTATGAAATAGTTGAATTAGAAAATGTAATTAAAGTTGAAAGGGCAAGCTTTGAAATAATCAATATACAAAGGGATTACATTCAAAATGAATTATTATTACAACTGAAAAAGTTAAAACATCCAGGATTAGTATTGTTTTCATCTGGTACAACCGGACGTAGTAAAGCAATTGTACATGATTTTACATTACTTCAAAAGAAGTACAGTGTCGCAAGGAGTGCAAAACGTGTTATACCATTTATGTTATTTGATCACATTGGGGGAGTTAATACTATCTTCCAAATTATTTCCAGCTCAGGGTGTTTGGTAATTATTGATGATCGTACCCCTAATCGAGTATGTAACATGATTGAGAAACATCAAGTACAAGCTCTACCCGCATCACCAACTTTTATAAATTTACTTATACTGAGTGAGGTTTATAAAAAGTATAATTTAAATAGTTTGCAGACTATTTCTTATGGATCAGAAGTTATGCCTGAGGCTACACTAAGTAAAATAAACGAAATATTCCCTCATGTTAAAATTACACAAATGTATGGGTTGTCAGAATATGGAGTTTTATATTCACAATCTAAATCGAATGATTCTTTGTGGATCAAACTAAGCGATAAGAATATTGAGTCAAGAGTAGTGGATGGAATGTTGCAGATCAAATCAATGTCTACAATGATTGGCTATATTAATGCTCCAAGTCCATTTACTCAAGATGGCTGGCTTATGACAGGAGATATGGTGGAAGTAGATGAAGATTATATTAAAATTTTAGGAAGAAAATCAGAGATTATAAATATTGGCGGAGAAAAAGTATTTCCAGCTGAAGTTGAAAATGTAATACAGGTAATGGATGGAGTAGAGGAGGTTGCTGTTGTTGGTGAAAAAAATGCAATCACAGGGCAAATGGTTAAGGCTGTGGTTAAATTAAGTACAAATGAAAGTGTAAGTGAATTTAGAAAGCGATTAAGAGAGTTCTGTAAAGATAAACTACCATTATATAAGATTCCACAGAAAGTGGTATTAACAACTGAGAAAATGCATACAGAGCGTTTTAAAAAAGATAAGAAGGTATTTATGTAACCAAAAGTTGAAGTCCTTTTATACAATAATTTAAAAGTAAATTATAAATCCCTTATATTTTGAAAAAACTTTTTCAAAATATAAGGGATTCTTTTTATTTTTTTCGGATCTAAATTGAGTAATTCATATAAATAAGCTTCTTCGCAAAATAAAAATTTACGTGTTAAGGAGAAACTTTATGTTTATAGAGTTTGTTGTTGTTTATTATTACGATTCGATAGGAGTTTATCTAATGATATAGGTTGGCTGTTATTTACTACAAAAAATAAAGAAACAGCCAATAATAATAAATCAAATTCATACCCTCCTATAAATCCTTGATCAAATTTCACAGTAATAATAGCTCCGGCTATAAGGAAAGAAAATAAGGTTGAAATAATTCGTGTACCAAGCCCCAGAATAACTAAAATTCCACCCACTAGTTCAAGAATTGCTACTGGATATGCAAGCCAATCGAATATTCCTAGGCTGTTGAAGAAATTTTCCGTATTATGAATGCCATCTTGAAATTTTGTGAGTCCATGAGCAAAAAAAGTTAACCCTAATACTAATCTAATAATGAAAAAACTTAAATCATTTTTGTTTGACAATTGATTTTCCCCCATTCAGTGATTTTGAAGTACGATTAGCCATAGATTTTTCCGTTTTCTTATTCTATTGATCTATATATGATATAGAATCAAAAAACAGTATATTTTTTTTGTTTTTCAACTTTACTACTTGATCACTTTTTGTTTATAGGAATAAGGTTCTATCCCTTTAATATCCATTTCAATATCCTGAAGTACTGTATTGTTAATCGATCCTTCAATTACTCCAAATGTTTTATTTAGGATGTGACCGGCACTTTTAAACCCAACATAATGTCCACGAACCATACGTGGAAAACATGCACCTAACATGCCTTGTACTGTTATAATTGATTGGAAATGTAGAACCTCAGTAATTAATGTTCCTATCATTGCTATTTTGATTTTACTATTTGGAGGCACTTTAATAGAATGTTCAATTGAAGGAGAGATATGAATTGATTTTGAATTACTTTCGCCTACAAAAGTTGAAATATTAAATTCATTACCCGATTGAAATTTACCTGCAATGATGAGATCTGATTTTAAAGTTAAACCTGTAATAGATTTCGAAGTCCAAGATTGTATATTTACCCATTGTTCTTCTATGGTCACTACAATCTCTTTTTCTTCATTATTAGGATTACATACAAATTGTTCCTTTAGGGTTATTTCATTTATTGAAGGTTTTTCAGGATCTCGAAATATAAAAGGTCCCAGCATTTTATAACAAGCATGATCATAACGTTCAGTAATAGCAGGCTTATTATGAATTGGAAACGTCTCATTATTTACTGCAATTTCATCAGGAAGTATTCCATAAAGATCTTTAAACGCATCCATTATGGAGTCGGTAGTTGAATCTAATGAATCTAGATCTGAAAAAGATAATTTTTCTTGTATAATCATACTAATGCTCCTTACCTATTTGTGTATTTTATTTGTTTGATCGTGGTTAAAAGACAATTAAAATATGAAGCAGAGATAAACTAATAGTTTGACAGATAGAATAATTAATAACTTTTGAGAATAAATTCCATTTTATGCTGTGGGATTCCTATCAATTAATACTCGTTAAAAATTTATAAAGATTTGATTGAATTTTAGGAAAATAGAGGTTGTTATTGAAAATCTAACTAAGGATAAAGTTATGGAACACATCAATAAACGGGTTATTAAGGATGGGGAATAATGGGTAAATAGCAGAGAAATGAATACGAACGAAAGAAAATCTTGTGGATGATAAAGAATTCAAGAGCTAGGGGTGTAAATAACAGCACAGATAAGGTTGAAGAAACGCACAAAAGGTTTACCTATATCAGCCTTTAGCTAAATGATAAAAGCCCTGCAGGGGATGCAGGGCAAGACTAAGGGTATTGAAGAATTGTCGATTCTAAAAGTAAAGGACTTCTTGGAATGTTTTAAGTTTAACACGTAATATATTAAAATGTTATATAAAGATGTTACAGAAATATGAATATAAAAACTCTGAAAAATATTATGAAAAAGTTGATAATCCATTGAAGCTATAAGGGATTATGTTTGCAATGATGTCTTTATAGAGATAATAGGGCAGGCTTTTGTTTGTATTAATATTCGGGAATCTAGTAGAATTCCCCACCTAATAGGCAGGTTCCTGGGGATTACGAAGCGTGAAAGCATCGAAAAAAGCCCGTACAGAAGCACAGGCCGGTTGATACACATATCGGTAATTAAATATTAACAGAAATACTTAGTAAGTACTATTGAAAAAATAAAAAACTGCATTATTCTTAAGACGGTTTGGAGAAAACATATATAATAAAGCATCTTTATTCTTCCTAATTTTATAGCGATTGGAAAAGAGCATACTACAAATGTGTAATTTATTTTAAAGACCATGATATATTATCAAGGGCCTTATAAACATAACTATACATGCGGTAAAAGAGATACTTCGGATTGTATTTTTGTTTCCATTTCCATTTCATAATAATCACCTCTTATACAAATAGATTAATTATATTATACAGTTATTAATTCGAATGTTAAGAAAACTAGATGTGAATTTAAGCAAAATAGTTATTAAACAAAGCTCGCTTACGGAAAGGTAGGAGAGCTTTAAAAAATGTTTTATTTGAAACACTTGATGTTTCATAAAGTGGGTGGAAAGAATAAAGTGCATAAATTATATTAATGTTAATATAATTTATGGTTAAAAACAGGGATTATAAAGGTGAGAATTTTTGAAAAAGATGATGTGCAACTTCATTTAGTGGAGATTCCTATTATTGCTATAGGAAAGAATATCGGGTATAGATTGGCTTCAGCTAGTATATATTAATCATCCAACAGAAGTGCTTTTTTACTTCTTTTATAGAATTAAGACATTAAACATATATTTATACGCATTGCATTGTTACTACACGCTAAGAAATAGTAATAAAAAGACGGTACTGATGAAACTGTATAAAAATAAAAAGAATCCTAATAGGGATAATTCTTTATGGAAGTTGAGCATGACAACCCTCCTTGGATATATGGGGTATTTTAACATATTTTCGGTCTATTTAAAACAAAAAACATAATTTGGTACATTGGATTGGAGGATATCTATATAAATAGGTAGAATCTAATTATTTGGTTCACATTTTAATCCAAGGGGTACAAATTCGATGCGACATGAAAAGGATTTGTTGAAACAATGGAAGGCGGATTTGCAAGCTATTCAAGAAGAGAAAAGGCTGAAGAAGAAGGCTAAGAAAAAGAATAAGAAATATAGTATTCCGGGTAATACGGCTGACTTCATGGATGGCAAGAATACTTATCGTAAAGATAATGGGGTATGGAAGCAAAGAAATAAATAATGTGAGGATAAATAAGTTTGATAAAGTTTATAGCAATTATCGGAGACGCTTCCTTTATCTGGGGAGCGTCTTGTTTGTTGTTAATATTACATAACAAACGAGCACAAAATTAAGATGCACCAGCGAGAATGGATAGACTTTGCTAAACAATGTGGCGTATATAAGGGAAGAACTAAAAAATGCGGGATAAAAACCCTAGAATGGAGCACGCCTTAGAGCTGCTTGCTAATAGTGAAGAAAATGGATATACGGTTAAGAAGATATGTGAAGTTACTGGTGTAAGTCGTAAAGTTCTTTATAAGCGGGTAAAAGTAAAAGGGGTTATGTAGAAATTAAAATAGTGATTCCACTGCTATTTTATATTTAAAAAAGGATGTATGAATTTTGGTTATATACTTAATTGATTTAGGGATATTAATTATTTGTTTGACCTTGATTTATGAAATTAAGGAAGTAGAAGGTGACAATTGGAAAGAAAAAGTTAGTTTGGCTTTTGAACATCTTGTCGACCTTATTTCCTTAGATTTTAATTTTCCGTAACTGTTCATATTATTAGGGGTAGGCTGCATCGTGTTTGGTAGTATTATTATGTAGAAAAAAGATAATGGCAAGCATCTAAATAGGATGCTTTTTTACCTTACAAAAAAACCTGCAGAACTGCAGATTCTCTTGATAATGTTTTTAATTGAGTAAGTCCCGAAAATATAATGAAAAGACTTGAAAATAAGTTCAAGAGTTTTGTTGATTCATGCCGCTCTATAATCTTTGTTTTTAAGCTTCTTTCTAATATCTATAAATCCTATAATCATTATTGTCATGCATATTAACTTGAGCCAACGAACCTCCTGTTGGAATATTAGACCAGAGAAGAATTCATAAGCGTATAATAAACCGACAATTGGGAATAGCCAAGTCATAAATTTCAAATCTTTTAGATGAAATTTATAATTATTAATCTTTTTCCACATATGTATCCACTCCTATTTTTCTTATGTTCTGTAGTTTTTCTTGATAATATCTCGCATGTTTAGGATAAAGAATAGAAGGAAGAGCAAGGCTATGATTCCGTTAACCCAGTAGTATGTATGTCCTGTTGTGAATCCAGTATAGAAAGAAAAGCAATTCCAAACTAAAAGGATTGTTGAACAGATAGTAGAGATCAATAATGAACTAAAACTCCTCATGATTGTCACCTCGATTCAAAATGTTAGTGGTCATTTATAATTATACATTTTAATAAATAGATTTAAAAGGCTAGGATATAATAAAAAAATATAAAGGAATCACTGTGAGGCGAGGAATATGGATAGGTAGCGAATCCGCTTCTTTTTTATTTTAAATAGAAAAAGGAATCTCGAAAGATCCCTTTTTCTAATTCCGATATATCTTAATCGCATATAAATAAAGACATAAAATATTATATAACAATAAAAAAATATAAACAATAAGTATTTTAGTTAACATAAGGAGCATTTAAACAAATTACTTCCTATTAGTACAGAGAGTGGTGGGTGATATGAACGGAAAGGGAATACGTAAAGAAATTCTATATGTCAATATCTTAGGAGAAATCCGGAGCGTCATACGTCGCTACAACATTAGATAGTTTATGTGAACATAGTAAAGAATCGTCTGTATATATGGTTAACCATATTTTTGAGATAACACCGGAGAGTATACACAACCTACTTATCACTCCTAGTATGTGGATATTTTTATTGTATACCAAGCAGCGGACTATAATAAGAGTTATATAATATACTAGTTCCTATGAAATCTACAAATAAACTAGGTATGCATTTGAAAGAAAATGGCTCACCTGATTATGTGATTGGTGAAGTATCAGAAGTAGGTACGATGGAAGACAGTGCTACTAAATATGTCGTAGTGAGTATCCAACACAAAATGGGGAGAAAGACGTTATTGACGTGTTCTTAACAAAGGGACAATCATTTAAAACAGGTGAGAAAGTGAAAATTGATATGAAGTATGTAGGCTGGGGCGGCATTTCTATTAATTACAACACAGTTGATCACATCGAAAAAGTGTATGAGGTAAACAATAGCACTCAAAATAATGATGATGTGTGGATTTGGTCTTAATTTGATTAGTAATATCAGAATCAAAAAAGAAAGATGTTCTTAGGTTATAAAAGCTATACTGAAATGAGTATGGATTATAATATTCATTTCAATTAAATAAAGGAGAGGAGTCTATTCTATGACTTCTCTCCTTTGCTTTATTCGAACTTTGTTTGAGTCTATTTATATGACCATATTTAAGAAAGAATAGCTTTTAAAATCGACACTTTGTTTGTAGTAAATAATACATAATTTTGTTTTACAGTTCTAATTAATATACGGTCAGTTGTCCCATATGCAGTTCCAATACGGATTGCAGTTGGTTCTTCAACTCCCGCATAGGTAGCATCTTCGGTAACCTCAAGCACTTCACGTAATGGGATTGTAACCTCCGCCAATTGCCATGAAATTATTAACTCTTCTTTTGTTTTTTTTACATCAATACCTAGCATTATACCAAGACCTTTCTATAATAGAATGCTACACTTTTTATCTTATTATACAAATTTTTAGATTATTTTTCTACACGTATGAATAGAACTGATATTTTAAGGATGTCAAAAGTACGGGAAGATATACTATCAATCTATTAAGAAATACGCTATGAAGAAAAATTCAAAGGGAATTAATATGGATTTGACATGGTTACAGTATGATGAATGAATAACAGTAGGCGTTGCAGGAAGGAAATGAATGATGAGATTTAAATTAGTAGGAACCTTAACTTGTTTAGTAGTAATATTAGGTATCTTTATCGTTTACACTAATGTATCTATTGGTAAAGAACCATATAAGACAAACCATGAAACTAATGAAAACTCCATAAATAATGAAAAAAATAGAAAGCAAATTGGGACTTCAAGAAAGATAGCAAGCTCTTTTGCTAGTATACAGGCTGTAGTAAATAAGGAATATGGTTTACCCGAAAACTATAAGCCAGAAGATTTAGTTGTACCAAATGTACCGTTCTCATTTAGTGGAACGGTAGAAAAGAGTCATCTTCGTAAAGAAGCAGCGGAAGGGTTAGAAAAACTATTTCTTTTAGCTAAGCAAGATGGGATTCAGTTGAATGCTGTTTCAAGATTTCGTTCCTATGAGTATCAAAAAGGTCTGTATGCCAGCAATGTTAAAAAGAATGGGCAAGAGCATACGGATCGCTTCTCTGCAAAGCCAGGGCATAGTGAACATCAAACAGGGCTAACAATGGATGTTTCATCTAAAAGTGCGAACAATGAACTAGAGCTATCCTTTGCAAATACGAAGGAAGGCAAATGGCTAAAAGATAACGCACATCGTGCAGGATTTATCATTCGTTACCCAAAAGGTAAGGAGAATATTACTGGATATGCTTATGAGCCTTGGCATGTACGTTACGTAGGTGATATTGCTGAAAATATATATAAAGAAAAACTAACTTTAGAAGAATATATGAATCTGAAAAAATAAAGAATTGATCTAGTTAGTATTAGTAGTGAGAGTGTTAAAGGATAGGATATATACGCATCTGGCGCAAACGCCATTACAATCCCAGTTGATGATCAAAAGATTAAACGATATATACTGGAGCACAGTTATATAAGTCAAATTGGAATATATCATGTAAGTGCGAATGCGGATGTACGGATTCGCACTTACATGAAGCCAAAAGCATACATTACAATAACTTACTTTAATCAGTTTACATAACACATCTCATAGGTATTTGTAAAAAACAAGTGAATAAATCTCAAAATAAAAAGAATACTTATGTCATTGAGATGAAAAGAGAAATTTAGTAGTTATATTTTGAAATCTGCATTTAAATAATATTTAGCGGAATGCTCAGCTAAATCAAGTACAATAAAAAGAATTAAAGGAAATGCTCTATTTCGACATCACAACAATTATATTTTGTAAAATACACCATCTATTTAGTCTTAAGGAGTTAAAGTTAACTGATTTGTATTAAAATGTTATACACTGGCTATATCGCTATAAGCGACCATTTAATCAATATTAATAATGTATAGCTGAATGTATCTGAAACTAAAAGATATTTAGACTGATGAAAGGTAAGGTAGATGATACCTTTATAAAGAGGTGAAAAAATAAACACTCACAACTTCGCACGAAATACCAATTTTACGAACAATAAGATATATAAATAAAAATCTAATACAGTATTTAGGGATTTCGAGCTCGTTAGCATGAATCTCCGTATATTGGTATGTGTCTATATAATTCATATTTTATATAGAAATTAGCAAATACTAAATTACTCATTGCAAAATTTTATAGTAAATTACACTTAAATTTATAAAAGTTTTTCTTATGTTGATCTATTTAACTCCTTATAATCATGATTAAATTAACCAATTCATGTTAGATAACGAATTTTAAACTGTTTTCATATATTGATTTTTTGTATGAATTTATATATAAAATTTTTTTTATTTTACATACATTTATATGTAGTTTTTTCACTGAATTTTATGGTCTTATACAAATTTATCACTTAGTTAGCTATAATTTTCATTTGACTAACTACACTATACCATTCAGTTTTGAACATATTTTAGTATTTCATAATTTAATTATGTAAATAAGTTTGTGTAAAAATTGAATTTAATGCGAACTTGTGTTCGCTATTCTTTTCTGTTATAGTATATATGAGGTGATTTTTATGGATTACAGTAAGCAACGTCAAAAATCCGTACATCGTAAAAAATTATACGAAAATCTAAATGAAATGCCCTTTTACATAGAAGAATTTGTGGAGTACAAAGAATTGCATGATGCCTCTCCCTCCACCCTACTGAATTATGTATATGATTTTAGAGTCTTCTTTAACTGGCTATTATCCGAGCAAATTATTGAATTTAAGCCCATTAAAGACATATCCTTCTCTGATTTGGAGAATTTAAAGAAAAAAGATGTTGAGAACTTCATGAGGTTTCTAAAACTACAACAAAACATGCAGAATTCCTCTGTTAATAGAAAAATTTCAGCCTTAAAGTCTTTATTCAAGTACCTTACTTCCCTATCAGAGAATGATGAAGGAGAATGTTATTTTTATAGAAATGTAATGGCCAAAATTGAAATACATAAAGATAAAGAAACATTAAATGCTCGTGCAAAACGTATGAGATCTAAAATATTCCATAATGATGACGATCAAGAATTTTTAAATTACGTTAAATATGAACATGAAAAATCTTTAACAAAACATCAGTTATTCTATTTCCTAAGAGATAAAGATCGTGATGTAGCTATTCTCTCCCTCTTTCTTGGTAGTGGTATTCGAGTAAGCGAATTAGCCGATCTACGTATAGAAGATATAAACTTAAAAGAAAGACTAATTGATGTAATCCGAAAAGGAAACAAAGAAGATTCTGTATGGATTACCCCAATTGCATTGAATGATCTTGAAAAGTATATGGAAATCAGAGATAACAAATATGCTCCAGGAAAAGAATTAAAAAATGTTTTTTTATCGAAGTATAAACATACTGCACAGCCTCTATCAGTTAGGGCCATCCAAGATATAGTAGAAAAATATACTAAGGCCTATGGAAAAAGAATGTCTCCTCATAAATTAAGACATACATTGGCAAATAAGTTATACATGGAGGAGAAAGACTCTTTACAAGTGATGCAGCAACTTGGACATACTAGTCAAGATACAGCATTGTTATATACTCAACTTGGGGAAACAACTATTAAAGATAGTTTAGGAAGAATAGGAAAGAATAAAGAATAAAAGTTCAGCAATTTTATTTTGCTGGACTTTTATTACGACTACGACATTTAAATAAGGTATATTATTCGATTCCACCTTTATGTTATCATGTAAAAAATACATGATAACACATTTTTTCACCACGTATGCTTAGTAGATAAATTTTAAAATTACATAGATGTTGTTAATAATAAAAAAACCAAATTCTAATTGAGAATTTGGTTTTTTTATTATTTTTTCATCTTTTCTTTAATAGCTAAATTGCGTAAATAATCTAAAACGGGGAGCATATCTTTTGGAGCTGTCAAATCGTTTACTGAAAAGGATACATTCTTCTCATCGTCTGTTATTCCTAACTCATAAGAAAAAGCATCCGCTCCTTGGATAGCAGCCCCATTTACTTCACTTGGTTTAAGATATAAAAGATTAGATTGTTGAATTAAATTAATTAATTCCTTAGCTTGTTCCTCTGGTAAATCCGTCGTATCCGTCTGAAAGGTTATGTGGAGGTTAGCAAGCCCCCCGGTACAACTAAATTTAATATGCATATTAGCCCTCCCTTCATGATACAAAATCTGATTAAGAAGGTAAACCGACCGATTTAAAAGCTGATACTACTGTTTTTGCAGCTGTTTGCGGAACTTCGCCACTATCTACAAGTTTTTGTGCTGCTTTAGTTACAATTTGCGCAAATTGATTGAAATTAGTAGTTGCAAATAAGTTGTGCATTGCATTATACCATATTAAAGCTGCTTTATCTGTTCCAATTTCCATAGATACAAGATAAAACACTTTATTTGGTATACCACTATTTATATGAACTCCGTGGTTATCCTGAGATCCTTGATAATAATTTTTCATATGATCTGGTTGCATATCCTTACCCATTAGTTTATTGTCAAATGCAGTGCCAGGTGCTTTCATTGAACGAAGTGCTTGTCCTTTTAATGTTGGTCCCATTATATCAGCACCAATTAACCAATCCGCATCTTTTGCCGTTTGCTTTAAATAAGATTGCTTAATTGCAATTCCGAACACGTCCGAAATATGTTCATTCAAAGCTCCAGACTGTCCATCGTATTCTAAACCATTAGTAAATTGAGTAATTCCATGTGTTAGTTCGTGCCCTATAACATCAAGTGAATCTGTAAAACTAGTAAAAATAGTTCCATCCCCATCACCAAACACCATTTCATCCCCGTCCCAAAAAGCATTTTGATAGTTATGACCAAAATGAACATTCAAAATGAGATCAAGACCATTGTTATCAATAGAATTACGGTGGAACACATTTTTGTAATAATCACGTACTATACCAGCATAATCATACGCATGGTTAACTGCGTTATCCCCAATTGATCTATCGCCTTCTTTTCTAACCTCTTTAACTCGAAGGTCTCTTCCACCATTACAATCATATACATGGCGTGCAGATTCACCTTTAGGTCCTGCTCCAGCATCAGTTAAAGCGACAACCCCATTAATATCATATTCTTTCAAGCTTCTACGTTTTCGAATTTGGCGACTTTTTGCTAAACTAATTCGTGCGGCTTCTATATCGTTTTGTGCTAAATTCTCCAGAATATAGGTTGGAACAATAAAGCATTGACATTTCTTATGCGAACAACGTTTTGTATGCATAAATTACACCCTTTCGTGATAGTAGTTTATAACATCTCTATTAATTTGTTCTTTATGTTTGAAATTCATACAATTTATATGCTTTGAGATTATCAAGATCTAAATTTTAAAAATGCTTAAAATAAGTTAGCATCCCCATATCTTTTTCAATTCATCTATTATTATATGATTAAAATTTAATATACCTTTATTACCTTAAAGAGAAATTCAACATGCACTTGAAGGTTATAAGTTAGTTCCCCTGCCTTTGTAGAAAGCTGTAACAAACTAGAAACGGATATTATTATATAGCAATTATTCCGGTTTTGTAATTGTATATGCTATTATAAAATTATGGTGAATAAATTAAAAACGTTCTTAAAAAAAGAGTCATTTTTGAGGTGGATTTTAATTATGCAACTAACTATAAACACTCACTTTATTCCTGACTTGATATTAATAATAAAAATAAAATCTTATAGTTTTTTTCAGCATCGCACCTAAATTTTTACCCTTCACTATATCTTCTACTTATAGCAGCAAATCTATTTTTTTCTACCACTTTTTGTACCAATACTTATTAAAAGGATATTTTACAAACATTATTTAATTTATAAAGCTTCGTTCACCGCATTGAATACATCCACTCTACCATGCCCAAACCAAGGGACTTCATGTTCCATCACTACTTCCAATATCAATAAATGCTCCTTTATCAAATGGACTTGGTGGCGTCTTTAATTTAGAAACGGTGCTTTTTAAGATAGAAATTATATTTATAGCTGTTAATTCTGGATTCGCTGAAATAGTTTAAGCAGCCATTCCCGCTACTAAGGGCGTGGCACTAGAAGTACCCCCAAAAAGACTTGTTACGTTTTCTAATATACAAGCTCCATGCAAACCGGGGATAGATCCAGTTACTGTTGTAATTGATGTTCCTGTAATAGTCATTAGAAAATATTCGTACAGCTTAAGATTACTACTATCCGCTGATATTGAAAAGTGAAAATCATAAATTGATTATAATTTCTTAATAGAAAAAATATTCCCTCCCATTTTATTAATATAACTTTAGAATAAAAAACAAAACACAGATAATACTATATTCTGTTTAAATAAATTTTTAGGAGCTGTTAGCAATGCCGTTAAAAAATTATGGAGTTTTAAAAGGTCAAGTTGTAGGATATACCCCTCCTGACAATCAGGATAGCACACCTCATTTTACAGTTAATATCTCAGATAATAATAACCGTGAATACGAAATTATTATTAATGTCAAATCAAAAGAAAAACCATCAGAGTTATTATATTATGCAGGTAAAAATTTTCATTCTGAGCAAATTACAAACCTACCTAACTTAAATTACGGCTTCACAAACATTACTAGTAATAATAGAGAAATTGCGCTTGATTATATTCGAGGTAATTTACTTGACCGTTGTAAATTAGTCCCACTTCCAGTAACTGCACCTGGTGAGGATAACGATTTGCAAGATAAGTTTTTAAATTACATGAAAACATCTGAAAATAATCCAAAAGTTGATATTTATGCATATGGTGAAGAAATCCCTCCTGGAATTCATGATGTCCACATGAACCAAGGAAATGTAGGAAGTTTTAAAAAAGATGACGGCATTTGGCAAGATGGTGGAGTACTTTTCCATTATAAAGACACTGATAAATGGGAAGCTGTCTTTTTAGCGTTCCAGTCACAGTCATGGTGTACAGATGACTCTGGCCATGCAATTAAACCTGTTGAAGATTGTAATTACAAAAGCGATTGTTAATAATAAAGTTTAGAAAATTTCCAGTAAGTATATATGAACGACATCGAAATCAAAGTATTCAAGACACTCAAAGGAATAGAAAACCCCTTGTTGATTTTCCTAACTATGCTCGTAAAATTGATTTTTCATTGAGTTCTTCTTGAGTTTTTATAATTCAAATAAATATAAGTTAAAAAAGCTTAATACTTACTCCCTTACCTTTTTTAGGAGGGAGTTTTCTTTATTTTAACAAAATAAACCTTTTAATAATTATATACAGAAAAACCATAGAACCTAACTACTTCTACGGTTTTTGATTTATCTATATTTTAATAATAAACTTGAATCCATATACCATTTGTAATTCATCTTACCCCTAAATTACATAATACCTTTTTACTAAATTATAAAAAATAAATTTGAGCTAATGGATAATAGCTCTTTAAAATACCTACATAATCCATACCTTGATCAGCAAGATATTTACTGCTCCATCTACAAAAGTATTCATTTGAATAATTTCTTATACCACTACTATATGCAATTAACATTGGTTCGATACTATACGGTTTTGCAATATATTGATTAAACAGCTCATCAACTATATCATCTATTTCAGAAAAAGTACTTCTACCATAATTATAAGATTGATCAAACAAAGGAGTGCTACTAATAGTAAACCCTCTTTCCAAATAATGCTCATTATATATACGATTTAATACAAAAGATGTTATACAAATTATATTAGCCTTAATTGCTTCTTTAGGCCATGTTGGATAAAGTTCTGAAGCAGCTACGTTTTTTACATATTCCTTAAATTCCACTTTATACCTTGGAGCTAATTCATTAGGATTTCCATCATGAACGATAATGTATTGAGGGATGTTTACGCTATTTGCATGTTGAGGAAAGTGAGAAAAACGGGGATAGTTTGATCGAAGTTGTCTCTCTAAATAATATTCAGTTAATGCATGTTGAGGAATATTAATTGTTTCAATTAATTGGCGTTCTCCTGTTCGATTAACAGGAACCATTTCCACTCTTTGTTTCGCTGTAGTTTCCGGAAAGATTTGTACACCTCTAATTATTTTAACTCCATAGTTAGGTGCTTCGATTGTAAGGACATATTCTGTATAAGGTTTAGGTCCTGAAGGATTCTGAGAATACTCTTTAGGAGGCGCTGATAGAGAAATGGGACTTGTGAAACCAATGTCATTTGTTTGGAGTGTAGCAATAACTTGACTACTATCCTCTTGCTTACGAATGAATACCTTTGCACCCTTAATAGGTTTATCTGTATTCATTTCATAAACAGATACAATTAATTTACCAGTTGATGCCCGATAAGAATGCCGTGTATCATAATAAATTTGATTTTCATTAAAAAATAGATGTGGTTGATAATAAATTTGCTGTCCTAAATCCAATGGATAAGAATAATTTTCATTCAAATCTATTCGTCCTCCCTCTATGTCTGTTCATTTAATTACTCCTTGTCACTTTTACATACATCACTATTTAAGAAAAGGGATAATATCTATTATTATTGTAGAATGATTGAGCTTGCTGATAATTGGACACATTTGTCATAGAAGGGGGATAAATAGATACTGGGTTTTGATTTTGAGAAGGGGCTTGTGTTTTAAGATTTAAACCTGTATTCGTTTGCTGTGGAATTGAATTACTTGTTAAAGACGTTCGGGAAGTTCCCAGAGTATATTGTATTGCTTCAAGGATTATCCATAGTTCTTTACGCACTACTCCTGTAACAGTAAAACTTTTTATCTTCTGAAACTCTTTCACTGATTTTTCAGTTCCAAGGCCAAAAAATCCATCTAATTGACCCTCGTAAAAACCATAATCCTTTAATAAATTTTGTAATTCCCTTACTTTTTCTCCTTGACTACCATTTTGCAAAATAGGATACATGCCAGGGAGATTAGTAACATACACATATACATCATTCATTTTATTCCAAGTTACCTCATCTACAGTCCCATTTTCAGAAATTTGGAACTGTCTTTGAAAAGCCTTAACTGCGTTTGCAGTACTTGAATTGAATGTACCGTTTACTCTTACTTCAGGAATATCTGTATATCTTTTTCTTATATGGAATAAATATTTTTGAATGGTTTCAACAGCAGTATTTTGATCTCCTTCCTTTAAATTATATCCTGGGAATGACTTAATTACTTTTATAAAATCAGCTAAACGGATTTCTATATTTTTATAGTAGTATTTCAAAATATCCATGTAACTCATTCCTTGTTCTGCAAGGCATGCTGTCCCCCATTGATAAAGCATTCCTGGTCGACTTGCAAATGGGCATGGTTGCTTTTTACCAGCACGATATTGCGTGAAGAATGGTGTGTTTTCTCCATGCTTTGCAAGATATTGCTTAAATACCTCCTCCACTGCATCATCAGTAGATTCAAAGGTATTTCTCCCATGAACATACTGTTGATCAAACTGTGTACTACTTGTGATGGTGAATCCTTTTCCTTTATAAGGATTTACATAAATGCGGTTTAATGTAAAAGTCAATATGCAAAGAGCATTGGCTAACAATGCTTCTTTTTTCCAAGTCGGATAAACCTCGGAAGCGGCCACATTTTTTATATAATCTTTAAATCTTAACTTATAATTTCGTGCGGGCGTATTTGGATGACCATCGTGAACGATAACAAATTCAGGTATCACAATATCTCTATCGCTATCTTCTCTTGTCTCTTGTTGTGTCTTGATTTCTTTTTGTAGTTCCTGCTGCGATTCCTGCTGAGGATATTGTCCGATTAATGTATGTTCCGGAATATCAATTATTTCAACAGAATCCCGTCCTTCCGCGCCACTAATAGGTATAAGTTCCATTTTTTGAACTGCAGTAACACCTTCAAAAATTTGTGTACCACGTAGTACTACAGGTGCATAACCTGTAGCTTCAATGGAAATTGCATACTCTGAATATGGTTTAGGCCCTAATGGATCGGCCGCATTTTCTTTAGGAGGCGTAGGTAAGGCAACTGTATTTGTTTCACCGAATTCATTCGTATATAAAGTAATAACCTCACTTTGTCGGGAAGCTAAAATACGCCCTTCATTTGTCATTTTATAAATTGATAATTTGACACCCTTAATCGGTCTTTCTGTACCTATTTCATATATTTTTGCAAATATCTTGCCACTTGGTTGCCGATAAAAAGCTTCCTGACCTTCATCACTCACTCCTGCTATAGAATGTGGTGGTTTAGAATTTCCTGAAGAATATGGTGGATAATTATACAAATTCATCTCTCCTCTCATCAAATCCTATTTATATTAAAACTCTCGTATATAAACAAAATAAAAAGGCCCTTTATCCATGATATTATGCTCAACTCTATTTTTTTGAAATCATATAATTGCCTATTTTCTTTAAAGATTCTATAGATTTTTAAAAAAATAAGTATGGACTACTCTATTAATACTTGACCACTTCCTGCTAATCTATCCGAAAAACTCCTTCAATCCAAAAGGTTAATCTAGTTACACTTTTGTTACATACTATAAAAGTTAAATAACCTTATTTACAAAGATAATTTTATATAACTCAATTTTATACTTGCTCAAATCCTCTCTAAAATCATCGTAACACACGTTTGAACAACTCTATTTTTTCACTATCTTCTGTTAATCTAACCGAAATAACTCTTCAATCCAAAAGGTTAATCTAGTTACACTTTTGTTACATACTATAAAAGTTAAATAACCTTATTTACAAAGATAATTTTAAGTAATTCAAATTTATACTTGCTTATAACAAAGAAAGTTATGAATTAAAGATTTCAGTTGATTTATAAAGCACTTGTTTTAAATTACTTCTTTAAAATCTATATTTAAGGAATAGAAAAAATACTTACAAATATTTAAATAAAGTAACTTTACTTTTAGCAAGTTGAGTGAATAAAACTGAATATATTAACCGCTATTTCTTCTACGATTAATACCGGTCATATTAAAGTTCAATTCAGCTATAATAAATAACAGTATTCTAAAATCAAGGGGTGAAATATGGATAATTTACCCACTTTAAAATTAGGCTCTACAGGATATTATGTAACAGTCCTCCAATTAAATTTAAACGGTTTGGGAGTAAACTACGAGAAGCTTGCTATTACCGGTTTTTTTGACGAAAAAACAAATAAATGCACAAAAATTTTTCAAGAAAAAAATAAATTAAATTCAAATGGAATAGTAGAAGTTAACACATGGAGATCATTGTTTGAGAACGGAATATTAATACAAAAGAAGCTGCAATCTATGGGGACTTATTTTGGAGAACTTGATGGGCTATTCAATGTATCGACTACCCAAGCCATACAAGAATACCAAAAAAATCAAAATTTATACCCTTCTGGAGATATTACACCTAGAACACGCCACAAATTGTTTAATCCCAATTCTCAATCTGAATTTTATACTAGCTCTAATCACTTACACTCCTTACACCCATATGTTGAGATGTTGGCTAAAGAGTTTCTTCAAGTAACAAAAGCTAATGGCTTAGATGTTCGAATATATTCCGCATTTAGGAGCTGGAGTGAACAAGACCGTTTATTTTCTTTAGGAAGATGGCAACCAGGTAAAAAGGTTACAAATGCTCGGGGCGGGGAATCATATCACAATTGGGGATTGGCATTTGATGCTGCACCTTACGAAAATAACTCTATACCTTGGGGTAACATCAAAAAATTCAAGCAAATGGGGTATATAGGAGAAAAACTTGGTTTAAATTGGGGTGGGCGTTTTACTACCCTAGTTGATTATCCGCATTTCGAGTATTCTTTTGGATTAAGTACTTGGGATCTCCTTAACGGTATTACTCCTCCTCTTGAAGTGATTTAGCTTTTCATAAAACCTAAATCACTTCAAGAATTTTTTATTCCTAAAGAAAGAATCATCCACCTGGATGCTTGAATTGTCCAGTCTACAAAGTGAGCGAACTAATTACATAATTAACATCAAAAAATCCAAATATATCATCCCTAGCTAATCCAAATGAAAAATTCCAGACAAAAATAATATGAAATAATGAATAAACACTAATTCTGCTTAAGAAAAACACCAGGTTTAAAATGGTAATATCTTTAAGGAGATCCTGCTTTATGCGTAACGATCAAGTAAGCAATATTTTCCTTGCTCTAAAAAATAAAACGTACCTATAATGTTTCCTTTAAAATTAAACAGACTATTTACCTTCTACTATAACCATAACTTTTTTATAAATTCTGTATTCTCACTAGCAAACTCTGCTTTAACAGCTGGAATTTGTAGGAATAGAACTGGATTATTTACATTATAACAACTAGTAAATATTATAATTCCATATATTAATATGAGTTTTATAAATTCAAAAACACTTTATAAACATATAGATATAATATATTTTCCCTATCTATCTTTTTAAATCAATATATATGTTAAATGCATGTTTCTTTAATAGAGTATAAAAATATTTAATAAGTACATAATAAGGTTGCTATGTTTGCTTTTAATTTTTTAGTAGCAATATAATATAGCAAATTAACAATATTAAAAATAATGAAAGTAAGGTGTAAAAAAATGAACAAGAATCTGGTTAGGGTTTCAGGTAGTGAACGTAATGTCCCATCTAACGCAAAGAAGGTGGCTCCAGCTGACCCAAATGAAAAGATGTTAGTAACCATTGTTGTTAAACGTCCTTCTAATACTGAAAAGTTGAAATCTATGATTGAAAAGGCAACTACTAGTCCGCTTTCAGAACGTGGTCACCTTAGCCATGAAGAGTTTGAGTCCAAGCATGGCGCTAATCCTAATGATTTGAAAAAGATAGAAGCATTTGCAAATGAACAAGGGCTAGAGGTAAAAGACATAAATGTTGCTGCTGGAACAGTTAGGTTAGCGGGAACTGTAGATAGATTCAGTACAGCATTTGGTGTGGAGCTTGCTCAATATGAGCATCCTGACTTTACATATCGCGGACGTACAGGGCATGTACATGTTCCAGAAGAAATTTCTGATATTGTTGAAGCCGTTTTAGGATTAGATAACAGGCCACAAGTGTCTCCACATATTTGTATGTTGGAAGAAGATAAGGTTGTAAGTGCAGCTGCAAGAAAAACATTTACACCACCCGAAGTAGCAAAGCTTTATAATTTTCCATCTTTAAATTGTAAGGACCAATGCATCGCTATTGCAGAATTTGGCGGGGGATACAATCCTAATGATATGGTACAATACTTTAATCGCTTAGGAGTTTCTCAACCAAAACTAGTTGATGTACTTGTAGATGGAGCACATAATCAAACAGGGGATGCTGCAGATGGTGAAGTACAGTTAGACATTGAGGTAGCCGCTGCAGTTGCTCCTGGGGTGAAAATTGCTATGTATTTTGCACCAAATACGGACGCTGGATTTCTTCATAGTATCAATAAAGCCATCCATGATCAAATTAACAAACCTTCTGTAATTTCTATAAGTTGGGGTGCATCTGAAGATAGCTGGACAAATCAAGCTAGAATAGCTTTAGATCGAGCTTTCCAAGATGCTGCAACACTTGGCATAACAGTATGTTGTGCCGCGGGGGATAATGGTTCATCAGATTTTAACCAAGATGGTTCTGCACCAGACCAATTACTTCACACTGATTTCCCTGCATCTAGTCCTTTTGCTTTAGCATGTGGTGGTACACGTTTAGAAGGGAACGATCACATAATAACTAATGAGGTTGTTTGGAACAATAGTCCTGCAAGGCAAATTGCTACTGGTGGCGGAGTGAGTGATGTATTCCCTCTTCCAAGCTGGCAGATAAATGCACATGTTCCGTCTTCAGCTAATCCAGGGGGAAAAAGTGGGCGTGGTGTTCCAGACGTGGCAGGTAATGCTGATCCAGAAACAGGGTATCAAATTGAAGTAAATGGGCAACAAACTGTTACTGGTGGAACTAGCGCTGTAGCTCCTCTTTGGGCTGGTTTAATTGCAAATATCAATCAACAATTGGGTCACTCAATCGGATTTATCAATCCAGTTTTATATAAGTTATCGACTCAAACTGGTATATTTCATGATATTACAGTCGGAAATAATAATGTAAATAATGGAAATGGTGCTTATAAAGCATCTTCCGGATGGGATGCTTGTACAGGATTAGGTAGTCCGGATGGAACTAATTTATTGAACGCTCTTGAAAATCTCAATGGTTAAAGTTAGATGACCTTACAAGTTAATAGACCTTGAAAGTGTAACTGTATTAAATATAACACTAAACTTTTTGTGAATTTCATCAAAAAGTTTAGTGTTATTTTCATTTCTCTTTGTTGTGTAAGGATTTCATTTCACGGATTTTATGCATTATACATTCTACGGTTTTAACCATAATTTTGATCTATATAAGTAATTCATACATGGGCTTAAATTTTTGTATCAATTTCATCTAATCTTTTTGGATTTACCTTTTCCTCATCTATTGTCATCTGTATTTTTTGCTTAGAATTTGCTGTTACCACCCAAGCATTCGGTAAATAACGATCTTCATGAGATAATGTGGAAGGCGAATTTATAACCTTTCCCCCTAAATATAGCGTAGCAGAAGAACCTCCATCCATTGCCAACGCATTTATAGCTCCTTTTTCATATAGGATATCTTGACACTCTTTTAACGTAGCCCCTATGCTATGTGTTTGCCTACCATCTATCTCTAGAAACATTATTGTGCCGTCTTCTTTTTGGGTCATAATACTTCGTGGAGCCGAACTCCAACCACCGTCTCCTTCTGTAATCATTTTTTCTCCATTCACAATAAACTATTCCTTATGGATGGGAGAAAAAGCATTTTTATCAAACTTTATTCAAAAGATACATCTAAATCCTAGATAGAAAAAATACCGTTTTTTCTATCTAGGATTTTATTTTGGTAGCTTGATAGTGATGTGGCGGTACCCCGTAAACGTCCAATAGCTCTAAAATATACAAAAATTAAGAAATATGAAAAACACACTCTTATGAGTGCCCTTATTAGCAACTAAGTCCGTTGCAGCTACTACCATAACCCATATGAATTTCTCCTGTAAGAGGATATTTTAAGTTCATATTTAATTATTAAAATAAGCCGCACCAAAGTTTTCATTAAATCTTTTACACCAAACAGAAACCGACCCATATTCATTTACATCTATCCCTTCAGGAATTTCGTAGTTTTGGTCTCCTTTATTTCCCTTTAATTTTCCCAATTCAATATACTGATAGTTTTTCACGTCTTCATTATTTTTCAAACGATTTGTAGGAACTAATACAACTCGTACATCTGGCCCATTAGATGTTGCAAAATTAGAAAGTCGTAAAACACGTTTTCCATCCGCTAATTGGTGAATTTTTGCCATTCCGGCTGTTTCATGGACACCTTTTTGAAACTGACCTTCCCTTATTACTCGATCACTTTGCTGCTTTACTTCAGTTGATTGTATCTCTGCTTGTGGCAATGATTCATTTACGTGCTTATCAATAAATAATTTCTCTGGTCGGAACAATGACCATAAAATCCCCAATACAATTATCAAACCACCTATAAGCCATACATATCTTCTTTTCATAAAGTAAAAAACCTCCTGTAACATACTGTGTAGTAGTATGTTAACAAGAAGGTCTTTCATTTTTCTAACGTAAATGTTACAAAAGTCTTTCAGCCATCTTATTTTTTTACTGATGTGATGGGAAGAGTGAACCAAAATTCACTTCCCTGCTTACCATCTGCGCGATTCCTTACACCAATTTCCCCTTTGTGCATTTCAATTAATGATTTTGCAATGGCTAATCCAAGTCCGGAACCTCCAGATTGTGAACTTCTTGATCGGTCTGTTCTAAAAAAACGTTCAAATACACGTAATTGATCATTTGGAGAAATTCCTATTCCTTCATCCCGCAAAGTGAATTGGACCTTTTGAGTTAGTTTATTTTCCACTACAGTCAACTCAATTGTTCCAGAGATAGGAGAATATCGAATTGCATTATGTAATAAATTACCTATGACCCTTTCTATTTTACAAGGCATAATCAAAAGTCGAGGTAATGTATCAGGGACATCCAATTGCACATGGATTTGTTTGTCCCCTAATAAGACAGAATGTGACTCTAATACATCTAATAGAACTTTATCTAAATGTGTGAAACTTGGGTGAAAATCTACTTGCTCAAACTCTAACTTTGAAAGATCAAATAAGTCGTTAATTAATCCATTTAATCTTTCTATTTCTTTTAAAACCGTTGCTAAGTATTGCTTTTTCATTTCAGGATCTTCAATCAGGTTATCTTGTAATGCTTCTATCATCATTTGCATGCTAGCCATAGGTGTTCGTAAGTCGTGTGAGATATTGGTAATTAGCTCCTTACGAGAGTTTTCCTGTTCCTCTAACTTAGTAAACCCTTCTTCTAATTTTTTTGCCATCTGTTGAAAGGCTGTTGCTAATTCTTTAAACTCACGTGGTTCTTGCCCAATTATATACATTGTTTCAAAGTGTCTATCACTAAATTGTTTCGTCAATTTTATTAAATTTTGTATAGATCTCATGATAGGACGTGTCATTAACCAATAAATAAACGTTGAAATAATGAATGCCACAAATGCAATTACTGTTAATAACCGCGTTTGTTCCGGTTCAAGTAACATTTTGGTCTCACTATACCATATAGCAATTACCATAATACTGGTACTTAATAGATTCATGAGTAACAATTGAATACGTAATCTCATGTTTCATTTCCTCCATTTGGCTCAAAGCGATATCCTATACCCCAAACCGTATGAATCCAACGATTCTTTATCGTATGCTTCTCGAGCTTTTCACGTAAACGACTCACTAATACGGTAACTGTGTTTGATGCCCCTTCATGTCCAAAATCCCAAATTAATTCAAGAAGCTGCGAGCGAGAAAATACCTGTTTTGGATGCTTTGCCATGAGATAAAGTACCTCAAACTCTTTCACCGTTAACTCCACTTCCTTATCACAAACAAGTACATATCTTGTCTTTGGATATATTTTTAAATCTGGAAACTCTATCACTTCCAATAGGGATTCTTTCGCTTGTATTGGTACATGACTTCCTCTTCTTAGTATAATTTGAACCCTTAATACTAATTCACGAGGGGAAAATGGCTTTGTTAAATAATCATCTGCCCCCATTGTTAAGCCTAAAATTCGATCCCTTTCCTCTCCCTTAGCAGTTAACATAATAATAGGGACATTTGACTGTTGACGAATTTCCTCACATAATTCCCATCCATCTTTTTTTGGCATCATCAAATCTAATATAATTAAATCTGGTTGATGTGTAAGAAATAAATCCCAACCTTCTTTACCATTTACAGCTGTATAAACTTCATATTCTTCTCTTTCTAAATACCGTTTGCATACTTCTCGAATATTTTCTTCATCTTCTACGATTAAAATTCTTTTCTTCATATACTATCCTCACTTCTTTTTCATCAATAACACAAAATTTATTTTTTCTATTATCCAATAAAAATATCTTTATAGGTAAAGATATAGAAACTAATCACATAAATAAATCAGAATTCCACATTTCAGACTCGAAACAAATAAAAATTCGGAAAATAAATTATGTAATTTAGATAGTAATCTTAACATTTGATTACTTATATGACTAGATAAGCATTTAAAATAGTAGTTACTAAATCATATAAATTAAAAGAAATGAGTCCGATTCAACATCGAACTCATTCCTTATTAGTAACCTAAATTATTGTATCTAACTTTTCGGATTCAATTCATTTCCGTTTCTCTTTCCAAACTTAGCAACAGAACTATTACCTATTACTGAACTCTTGATAGATTCCATGCTATAGTATCAGTCCCATTCTCTCCATTACCATATTTCATATAATCGATTAAATATCCTACCTTTAACTTGTTACCATTAGATAGTATGTTCCATTGCTTATGGTGTCCAGTGAAATTCTTTGGATATGCATGATTAAATTTAAAAGTACTTGCGTTCTGTTTTTGATCTAAATGGATATAACTATCTTGAAGTTTTAAATATGCATAATCTGAATAAATAGGATTTTGAAATTTAATTAATACCTCTTCATCCTTTTTAATTGGTTTTCCAGGTTTAGGTTGACCTACTCTTTCAATAATTACATTCGCTTTTTCATCACTAGATTTTTCAGACCAAAGATACTCCCATTTATTCCCGGCATGATGACTTCCCCAATAAGCTGTATTTCCATATGAGGCCACAGTATAAGGAACTCCTTCTGTAACAAATTCACCTGAATTATCTACTACATAATCTTCAAATTCTTTATTAGCTTTAACTTCAGTATCAATCTTTTGTGTAGGCGTTAGATTGTGTGCGTCATTGATTTCAAATGTAACTTTTCTGTGCGCAGCAATTTCAGATTTAATAGGGTGTATATTTTCTCTAGATTCATATGTAAATCCATTCTCACGTTTAACTAGTTTTACTGTTTGTGACGGAGCATTCCATTTCTTGCTATAAGTAGTAGGAATCTCTTTACTCACCCCAAATAAACCAGGTAAAATTGTTGCCCTAATCTTTTGCGTCACAGAATCATAACTACCTTCTACTAATGTTGGTTGCTGTAGTTTTGCAAAAGCACCGTGTACAGAGTCTTTATGTAAATAACCGCGATCTCCCTGTCCCGCTTTTAAATCGTTTAATGCATCAGTTCCATTATTAGCTGAAACCACTGATACGTTATTAGTACTTTTAGCCTTGTTTACAATATGATTTACTTTTTTCGTATCTATATTTACATGTTGAAAAACTTCGTTATAGGATAAAACTGGCTTATCAGCAAGGGATTTGTCTTTAGGAGTATATACTCTAAACTTTGGTATATTTCCTATATCTGTTTCTAATTGTTCAGTAGCTGCATGCACTCTAGACTCATATCTTCCTGAATCCCCCAAATGCATAATTTCTTCACCTTTTTCAATAGATAAATCCATTGTACTTGTAGGTAAAACTTCAATCGAAAGAAGTTCCCCTTGTTCAACAGCTTTCAATTCATCCAAAGATAAGACAATATTTGCATCTGCTTGTCCTTCTAAACTGTCAATAACTACTTCTGTTTTATTGCGTCCACCTTTTTCTGTACTTAAATAGTTTGCTTTATAACGATCTTGTGTTGCCTTTACAGTATTAATAATTTTGTTTCCTAAACGAATATTAAAATGTGGCGAAACATTTTCAGCGGATGCTGTTCCTACATTCTTATATTCCAAATGTACCCGTAATTTTGCTGCGTTCGCTGTGTCCACAGTTGTTGCAGTAGACCAATCAAAATTATTTGTATAACTCTCCGTTTCCGTAGTTGTTTTTGAATATCCGTATCCCACATTTGCTGAAACACTTCCGGAAGGAACAGGACCGGCTGCTGAGCCTTCTACACCACCTGAACCACTTAGACCTACATTAAATGAATGTTGTGTGGATACGCTTTTTTCCCATCCTCTGCTAACGGATCCGCCATTATTATCCGTAATGGTTGCAATAGGAATTACTTCAATACGTTTGACACCAATTTGCAAATTCGGTATGTTGGCAATTATCGGATTGAAATTAGTATCAGAATCGTTGTTATAATTCTCAACCTCATACATATCGGTAAAAGGATCACCATCCGTATTTGCATTCATAGGATTCGATATAAATTTTGGTTTTCCTTTATCCTTCTCAGGATCCCATGCTTTCGCTTCATTTTTTCCAGTTTGTGAATTGAATTCAATTTTATATCCATTAATTTCTAAGTCGTTAGAAATACCATCTTTATCCCAATCATTGTTTGCCATTTCAATGTTTTGTGTAATGAGCGAGCCTATCTCCCCATCGGATCCGAGCGTGAAATTCTTATCTTCTTTTTTTGCATTTGCATTCTCTTTGAATATTTCAACTGTACCTCCTGGATTCGGTTGTTTTACATCTGCTAAAGCTGGAGATGCTAGAGTCAGTGCCATCGATACACTACCTAATACACTAATTGCTGGCTTTAATTGTTTCATTGTTATTTTTCCTCCTTGGTTTCTAGGTCAATTAGAACACCTACTAGTAAGATTAATTTCATCATATATAACAAATCTTTCTTTTCTCTCTCATAACTGTTAAAAAAGTCTCTCGTAAATATTACAAAACACTTACAGAGTTTTTAAAAGCCATAAAATCTATATATGAATCATCAAAAAGCAGTAAAATGTAGAATCGATTCCAATATATACAAAAAAGCAGCTAGCCAAAGCTAACTGCTCACTAACTTTTGAACTACCCCCACTTTCACTTCGTTTAGAAGTGAGGGATTCCTAAGTAAAGAGTTCTATCGAACTCTAATTGATTAGGCTAACCCCGCAGTCCTTG
>NZ_JBQENW010000034.1:0-49110 GCF_052044835.1 Bacillus sp. 22475
AAGTGCTTCGACTGACCCTTCAGCTAAAGGTTGTTTTAATTGTTTATTTGAATCTTTTTTCATGGATGGACGCCCCTTTTTCTTAGATTGAAGGGCATCAATTCCTTGTGTTTCGAGCTGTTTTTTCCAAACAGAAATCGTTGAAGGGGCAGGAATATTAAAGATAGCTGCTGTCTCAAATAAGGACATACCGTTTTCAATCATAAAGTTTAGTATGTCTAGTTTAAATTGTTGTGTGTAATTTGTACATCGTTTTAGAAAAGCTTCCAGACCATTCTGTTTATATTGGTTTACCCAATTCAAAATGATTGTGTCACTTATACCGAGCGATCTACCCATTTCTCGATAACTTTCATTTCCGTTCAAATAACGTAGAACGATTTGTATTTTTTCATCAGCTGTAAATTTAGCCATAGAAAAACTGCACCTCCAATTGTTAGACTGTGTCTAACAATTGGGGTGCAGTTCATTATTGTTCACTCTTTTTTAATTCTATTTCAGCTAAAAGTGGTAGTACGTTATCAAAAATATGCGTATTATTCTTTTCACCTGTTACATATCCACCGTAATATCTACTAAATACGTTGTCATTTCGGAATGTGGCCATATGATCATACAATTCCTTCGCAAACTTTGTATCACCTGTTTGTAGTACGTACAAAATCGTTAGTCCGTACGCGGCCGGCGATTCATAATTCACAGTTTGTTTTCCCGTTTCTAAATTGTAACGACCGTATAGCTTTCCATCCTCCTGGAACTTCTTCTTTATAAATTCCAAATAAGCAGCTGATGAAAGACCACCTAAACTTCGATGATATGCAACGTATGATTGGTCAATAAGATTCACTTCTTTATCGTACGTAAATGTACCATCTTCTTTATACTCTTTTGGGAATGCCCAGCCATGCCTTGGATAATCAGCTAAAAATTGAACGACCTCCTGATATTGCTGAGCAGAAACTTTGTCGTACTTCTTCATATAGGAGAATGCACGCGGATTTATGTATGATGTTGTTACAAAATTATTTTGTTTCCCTGCATCTGCATCATAATAATCAACATAATAATTATCTTTTTTATTATAACGAAGTACAGCATCACTTAATTGATCGGCAAGGTTTTTATAACGCTCTTCCTTATACATTTCATAAGCACGATATAATTGTTCTATAATACGAAGATCGTCTATAAGTGCATTTGTAGCTGACTGCCTCTCTCCCTTTTCAGAGAGTTTCCATAAAACGATATGATTCTTATATATGAAATTATCTTGAATAACCTTTACGTGCTCATCAAATAACGCCTGATCATCTTTATCAAGTGTATATTGTAACCATAATCCCGCCGATTCTGATAAAGCTTCACGTCCCTTGGCTTCACCTGTACCTGCCTTAGTATCTACTAAACGATACGTGGCAAGCGTTCCATTGTCATTCACCATATGTCTTAAAATAAAATTTTCTGTACGGTTTCCTTGTAAAGCTGACCAAAATACAATTCCACCTAAAGCGATTAAGAAGATAACTCCAATCCCTATATATAAACGTTTCCGCAATCTTTTCACCTCCCTAGTAAGGCTAACCTTAATTTTATCAGAACATACATAAATTTAAAAAAGACAATCTATTAGATTGTCTCCCGCATTTCTATCCCCCGCAAACCTCTTTAGAAGGTTTATATAGCGATTGTACAAGTCGATCATATTCACGACGTGTAATTTCTTTATTATATAGCTTCAATAATAAATCTCTATGCTCTTTTGAAAATGCCATCTTTTTAATGACTTCAGGATACATAAAACACCCTCTCCATTTCACATAAACTTCTTGATTCCGAAAAACAGAACTTATGTTCGCATAAAAGATTATAAAAGATTCCTGAGCAAAAAACAAACAAAACATGACCAACTATTTATTTCTTTCTATTCAAAATATTACAACATTATATTATCATATTCACTTTTTAAATACATATATATTTTTGGTAGTTTTTTGAATAAATCTTCCAATTCAATCAGAAAATAATGGCAAAAAAGAAGAGGAGTTTACATATGGATACGGTAACATTAGCAAGAGCATTTTTTGGTTCTTCATTAGCATTCCACATTATCTTTGCAACACTTGGCGTCGGACTTTCATTGATGATTTTTATAAGCGAAATACTCTATCACTGGAAGAAAGACTCCGACTATGCCATTATGGCGAAAAGATGGACAAAGGCGTTTGCTATTCTTCTCGGTGTAGCAATTCCAACTGGAACAATTGTTGGTGTGCAAATCTCACTTCTTTGGCCTGGTTTCGCCAAAATTGTTGGGCAAGTTATTTCTGTTCCCTTCCAAATTGAGATTTTCGCCTTCTTTTTGGAGGCTTTATTCATGTCGATTTACGTATATGCAGCCGATAAACTTCCTCCATTTATGAGATTAATCTCGCTATTTTTCGTCATGCTTGGTGCCACGGCATCCGCCGTGCTTATTACATCAGCAAATACATGGATGAATACACCAGCAGGCTTTTCAATGAATCCAGATGGATCTGTTTTTAACGTTGATCCGTGGAAAGCTTTCTTTAATCCAAGTTTTGGCACAAGTGCATTCCATGTTGTTATTACGGCTTATGCAACTGGTGCGGCTGTCATTGCTTCTATCGCTGGATTTAAATTATTGAAGAAAAATTTAAGTACACGTGAAATTGCTTATCATAAAAAAGGGCTACTATTAGGGCTTGTCGTTACATTTATTACAGGCGCTACGATGTGGCTTTCAGGACATGAATCAGCGATTGCCTTACATAAACACTCACCTGAAAAACTTGCATCTGCTGAAGCTTTATTTGAAACGACATCACACGCACCGCTATCCATTGGCGGAGTTGTGGATCCTAATACACTTGAACTAAACTATGCACTTGAAATTCCAAACATGCTTAGCTTATTAGTGGGACTAGACCCTAGCACTGTCGTAAAAGGTCTAAACGAATTCCCACAAGAAACATGGCCACCATTTTATACACATACACTATTCAACTTAATGGTCGGCACCGCTGCGTTCACCTTTGCAGTTGCAGCAATTGCGCTCTTATATTGGTACTTCGTGTACCGAAAAAAGGGAACAGAACTACCGAAGTGGCTACTTTGGGGGGCTGCCGCATGCGGACCAATTATGATGCTCGGTATTGAATTCGGATGGATTTTCAGTTGTAGCGGTCGTCAACCATGGACAATTTATGGTATGCAACGTACCGTCGATGCAGCTACACGCGCTGATTTCGTCGGTCCTTTATTTATTTTGTTCATCATTTTATATATTGGACTCGCTATTTTAACAGTCTTTGTTCTACGGACATTCTTTAGAAGACATCCATTAAAGAATGATTTACAACACCAAGGAGGCGATTCTCATGCATGAGGAAAGTATTGCAATCATCATCTTATGGGCCCTTATTTTCGTATACAGTATATTAGGGTCCATCGATTTTGGCGCTGGTTTTTGGGGCATGGTATACGCAAAACATCCAACGCTCGCTGCCAAACTTGCGAATCGGTACTTATCACCAACTTGGGAAGTAACAAATACGTTTCTCGTCTTCGTCGTTGTCGCATTTCTCGGCTTCTTTCCGAAAGCGGCCTTTACCCTTGCGACAGTAATGTTCGTACCAGTTATGTTAATTTTAGTGCTCGTTGCAGTACGTAGTACATTTATGGTGTTTGCTTACTCCTTGCCGAAATATCAGTACCTTCTTCGGGTTATTTCAGGTATTACTGGTCTCTTAATTCCAGCACTATTAATTACCGTTTTACCCGTTACAGAGGGAGCCTATATTACAATGTCTGAAGGGAAAGAAGTACTCCTGTATGGAAAACTTCTTTCTAGCCCGGTTATCTATTGCTATATGCTCTTCGGAATAACGTCTGAACTATTTCTCTCCTCTCTCTTTCTTGCTGATTTTGCGAGAGAACAAAGTTCAGAAGATACGTATAGAATTTATAGAAGAAATGCCATCATCCTTGGTCCTGCAACGCTCGTTACGGCGATCATCGCCCTCGTTGTAATGGATCCTGAAACACATTGGCTTATGCAAGGATTAATAAAGCAATTCCCGTGGTTTACAGTTTCTATTGTTTTATTCGTTATCGGATACTCGTCCCTTTGGTGGACAAACAAAAAGTACAATACACTAGGATATCCTCGTATTGCCGTTTTAGCTGTCATCGCTCAATATGCATTTGCAAGCTACGCTTACGGCGTCGCGCATTTACCGTATATTATTTATCCTGACGTAACTGTATTTACAAGCTTTACAACGACAGAAACGTTCTATGCACTGCTCATTCTATACGCAATTGGGATTGCAATTTTATTACCAGGATTTATTTTCTTCTGGAATTTATTCTTGAAGGATCGTACTTTTTTGAAGGAAAAATAATATAGTCTTGGGGTCTGTTCCAAAAGGCATTTTGGGATGGGCTCCTTTTGTCATGTTTTGTCGATAAGTCGATATATTTTAAAAATCGCCGATATATTTTGAGTTGCGCCGATATATCTCAATACTCGCTGATATATTTTAAGTTGCGCCGATATATTTCAATAATCGCTGATATATTTTAAATTGCGCCAATATATCTCCATAATCGCCCATATAAATTTCATTTACTATTTTACTGCCCCAATAATTTATAGACTCATCTCATAATAGTTATTTCACTATTCGTGACACTTGTCCTTTAGCATGAAAAACACATATTCGCTTCATCTCGTTATACGTCTAGTTCTTCTTATTTTTTGCTGAATATACTACCAATATAACCTTGAGACAAGCTACATCTATTCAAGGGAAAATAGAAAGGTAGGCAAAATATGAGCATTGAAATATGGATTACTATTATTGTATTCTTCTTAACGATGATTGTTATCTTTTGGCGGCCTCGAGGTTTAAATGAAGCGTGGCCAGCAGCAATCGGAGCTGGTATCATCATAATTACTGGACTTGTATCAAAACCAGACGTCATGGATATTATAAGTAAAATTGGCGGTGCTTCCATAACAATATTAGCGACCATCGTCATGGCAGTTATATTAGAAAGCTTCGGCTTTTTCCATTGGTCCGCAGCGAAACTAGCAAATCTAGCAAAGGGTTCTGGACGCCGCTTATACTGGTATATTCAATTATTATGTTTTCTCATGACTCTTTTATTCAATAACGACGGTAGTATTTTAATTACAACTCCAATTTTAATTCTTCTTCTAAAAAATCTTCAATTAAAACCTCATCAGCAAATTCCTTATTTATTAAGTGGTGCTTTAATCGCTACCGCATCTAGTGCACCAATTGGTGTAAGTAATATCGTAAATTTAATCGCATTAAATATCGTTAATATGACTCTTTATATGCATACTGCTATGATGTTTGTACCTGCAACATTAGGCTTATTATTTATGTCATGGCTCATGTATACAGTTTTGAAGAAAAAACTTCCGAAAAAATTACCTGTTTCTTCATATGATATTGAAGAAATTTTCTTCACGAAAAACTTCCATCCACTAAAAGGAAATAATTCTGTTGATACGAAACAAAAACGGACAAGATTCATGTTAAAAGTATTAGGTTTCGTCTTCCTTATGCGCTGTCTTCTATTCGTTGCATCCTTCTTATCCATCCCAATTGAAATCGTTGCAGTACTTGGTTCACTCGTTCTTCTCATTTGGAGATGGTACTACTTACGAACAAATCCTGTCGACATTTTGAAAAAGACACCGTGGCACATTTTAATTTTCGCCTTCTCTATGTACGTCATTATTTACGGACTCCACAACGCAGGATTAACAGCTGCACTTGTACAATGGCTCGAGCCAATTGTGAATCAGCATCTACTCTATGCTAGCTTTGCAATGGGTGGACTTGTATCCATCCTCTCTAACGTCTTCAATAACCATCCTGCCCTTATGATTGGTACAATTACATTAACAGAAATGGGACTAGATCCAGTCACATTAAAAACAATCTATCTTGCAAACATCATTGGTAGTGACATCGGTTCACTATTACTACCAATTGGTACACTAGCTTCACTCATTTGGATGTATATTCTGAAACAAAACAAAATTAAAGTAAAATGGAAAGACTATTTAAGTGTATCCCTTATCGTTATCCCGCTCACAACAGTCGTCACACTATTCCTCTTATTCTACTGGGTACATCTCTTCTTCGCCTTATAAAGTGAAACTTTAATCAGTGGGGGTTTTGTTCATCCCCCACTGATTATTAGCCTTCACCAATCAGGCTTTTACGGGCAGCCCGACCCCGACCTAACTTCTTTGCTTCCGCTGAATTTTGAGGTGGGGGTCTTACTGCCCACAAATAGCGGGATAAACAACAGAAGCCCCATTTGCTACCGTCTTAGCAAATGGGGCTTCTTCTATAATAAAGTTAGGTACTACAGTGTGATCAATCAAGTAAAGAGGTGTAACATGTTATTGATATAAATGACTACCAGCTTCTTTAAATTCTTCTGCTTTCTCTTTCATTCCTTTTTCAATTGCTTCTGTCGTTTCTAAATCATTTTCTTTTGCATACTCACGAATATCATGTGAAATTCTCATACTACAAAACTTCGGTCCACACATTGAACAGAAGTGAGCTGTCTTTGCCCCTTCTGCAGGCAACGTTTCATCGTGATATTCCATCGCACGTTCAGGATCTAAAGATAAATTAAATTGATCGCGCCAACGAAATTCGAAACGTGCTTTTGAAAGTGCATCATCACGCTGATGAGCCGTTTTATGTCCTTTTGCAAGATCAGCCGCATGCGCTGCAATTTTGTACGTAATAACACCCGTGCGTACATCATCTTTGTTTGGTAAACCTAAATGTTCTTTCGGCGTTACATAACAAAGCATCGCCGTTCCAAACCAACCGATCATCGCAGCTCCAATTGCCGATGTAATATGGTCATAACCTGGTGCAATATCTGTCGTTAGCGGCCCAAGTGTGTAAAACGGCGCGCCCTGACAAATATCAAGCTCTTTCTCCATATTCTCTTTAATTAAGTGCATCGGTACGTGTCCAGGTCCTTCGATCATAACTTGCACATCATGTTTCCAAGCAATTTTAGTTAATTCACCAAGTGTTTCAAGCTCAGAAAACTGTGCTTCGTCATTTGCATCTGCAATAGACCCTGGACGTAATCCATCTCCAAGAGAGAACGAAACATCGTACTGCTTCATAATTTCACAAATCTCTTCAAAGTGAGTATATAGGAAGTTTTCTTTATGATGGAATAGACACCACTGCGCCATAATCGAACCACCGCGCGAAACGATACCTGTCGTACGCTTTGCCGTGATTGGAATGTAACGAAGCAATACACCAGCGTGAATCGTAAAGTAATCAACGCCTTGCTCCGCCTGCTCAATTAACGTATCACGATATACTTCCCACGTTAAATCTTCTGCAATTCCGTTTACTTTTTCCAGCGCTTGATAAATCGGTACAGTTCCAACTGGTACAGGCGCGTTACGAATAATCCACTCACGCGTCGTATGAATATTTTTACCTGTAGATAAATCCATAATCGTATCTGCACCCCAGCGCGTTGCCCATGTCATCTTCTCTACTTCTTCTGCAATCGAAGAAGATACAGCTGAGTTTCCAATATTCGCGTTTACCTTCACATGGAAATTACGCCCGATGATCATCGGTTCAGCTTCTGGATGATTAATATTGGCTGGTAAAATAGCGCGGCCTTCTGCGATTTCCTTACGAACAAACTCCGGCTCTACCCCTTCACGAATCGCAACATATTCCATCTCAGAAGTAATAATGCCATTACGTGCATAGTGCATTTGCGTAACATTTGCACCTTGCTTTGCTCTAAGCGGTTGGCGATCCATTTGCGGGAAAACAGGTGTATGCTTCGAAGCTACTTTCACACCGTCATCCTCTGGTTTCACTTCACGCCCTTCGTATGCTTCTACATCACCACGCCCCATAATCCAAGAGTGGCGCGGCGTTGGAATGCCTTTTTCCAGCTCGACCTTATACGCAGGATCTGTATAAGGACCGCTCGTATCATACACACGGATTGGTGGATTTGGGACGCCATTCGTTTCGCTTTGTTCAATCTCACGCATCGGTACTTTCATGCCTTCTCGTGGTCCATCCACATATACTTTCTTACTCCCTGGTAAACTCGATTTCAATTCAATTTGCTCAGCTGAAACAGATTGTTTCATAATTTTTGTTGCCCCCCTGTTCGTGACAAGGACGAGATATGGCCAGCGCATGCCAAAATAAAAAGAGCCAGGTCCATAAAAAAATAAGGACCTGGCTCATAAAGACATCATTATGTAAAGCCGTTAACTTCCCTACGCTGGTACGAGCCAGATCAGGTCCAAAGGGTTAAGAAGTTCACGCGCTTCTCTCTCAGCCTACGCATACGTTAGGCACCCCTAGTTTATCACTGATTTAATTTTCAATACTTTCCCATCATACACGATAATCTGAAAAATTCAAAGTTTATTTCTTTTGTTTTTTATGGAATCATCCACGTTAAATAATACGCCTGCACATACGTCATAATACCAACAATAATTACGAAGAATAAGCTATGCTTCACTGTAAAACGGAACAAATCCGATTCTTTTCCAGCAAGACCAACCGCCGCACAAGCGATCGCAATCGACTGCGGGGAAATCATTTTCCCTGTTACACCGCCTGTTGTATTTGCTGCAACGAGGAGCACTTCAGATACGCCGACTTGCTGCGCTGTAATGGCTTGTAAATTTGAGAACAGTGCATTCGCAGACGTATCAGACCCTGTTAGGAATACGCCAATCCAGCCTAAGAATGGTGAGAAGAACGGGAATAGTCCGCCAGTTCCAGCTAATGCTAACGCTAACGTGGAAGATAGACCAGAATAGTTTGCGATAAATGCAAACCCTAGTACGAATCCGATAGATAGAATTGGCATTTTTAATTCGCTTAACGTTTCTTTAAATGTCACTACTGCATCTTTTACATTCATTTTCAAAATAAACATGGAAATGATACAAGCAATTAAAATCGCTGTTCCGGTTGCCGATAATACATCAAACTTCAGAATTGCCTCGTAAGGCGTTGGTTTATTTACAATTGGCTCTGCTTTCATTACTAGATTATGCAGACCTGGAATTTTAAACTTAAATACAAGACTTTCTAAAGCCCCTCCTGGAGCGAATAATGCCTTAAAGAAACTTTGGCTCCAAATGACTACCATAACCGTTAATACGATAAATGGAGACCATGCTTTTACTACTTTTCCAAACGTTAATTTCGGCATCGATGCTGCTGTCGTTGTTGCTGCTACTTCACTATTTGCTTGCCCGGATTGATAGATTTCTTTCGGCTGCCAAACTTTTAAGAACAGCGCTAAACTAATTAAACTTACAAGTGCCGATGTAATATCCGGAAGTTCTGGCCCTAAAAATGTCGCTGTAATAAACTGCGTAATCGCAAATGAACTACCCGCTACAAGTAACGCAGGCCACGTTTGTCTTATCCCTTTAAATCCATCCATTAAAAATACGATAAAGAATGGAACAAATAATGATAGGAACGGTAATTGATGTCCAGCCATTTGTCCAATTTTATGTGGATCAATACCTGTCACTTGTCCAGCAACTGTAATCGGTATTCCCATCGCTCCGAACGCCACTGGTGCAGTATTTGCAATCAAACAAAGACCTGCTGCGTATAAAGGATTTAACCCAAGACCCGCAAGAAGCGCTGCTGTAATCGCTACTGGTGCTCCAAATCCTGCCGCTCCTTCTAAAAATGCTCCAAATGAAAATCCAATTAAAATAACGAGTAGACGATGATCGTTCGTAATCGATAATACCGATGCACGAATCACATCGAATTGACCTGTTTTTACAGAAATTTTATATAAAAATACCGACATAATAATAATCCAAGCAATTGGCCATAACCCGTACAAAAAACCGTACCCGGTTGCTGCCATTGCCATCTTGAACGGCATTTTATAAGCGAATAACGCTACTAAAACTGTAAGTACAACTGTAATAAATCCTGCTACATACCCCTTCATGCGGAAAACTGCTAAAGCTAAGAAAAAAAAGATAATCGGAATAAGTGCGACCGCTGCCGAAATCCAAATGTTTCCGAATGGATCATAAACTTGTGTCCATGTGTTCATTGTTCTCTCCCCCTAAAGAATCCCCTTTTAAATACAATAACCTCATCAATAGAATATCAGGTCATCATACCTTTAAGTCTAAAATAAAAAAACGTTTAAGAAAACGTTTTCAACAACTTTCATTTATACTGTACCATAACAATTTCTATTAAAAAAGATTTTTTTGAAAATTTTATTATTTAACAGAAAATCTTACAAAATCGTCACGTTCTTGTAATGTTCATCGATAGGAAGTTTGCCAAAATTATTGCATAATAATAGTATAACAACAGAAATTATTTATGAGGTGATATATATGAACGGAAATAAAATATTAGCTGCGTTATCATACTTTAGTGTACTATTTGCCCCTATCTTATTCCCTATTATCGTTTGGATTGTAGGAGACGCTGAAACAAAACCACATGCAAAACGTGCTCTATGGACACACATCATTCCAAGTATCGCTACATTCATTGGCGTAACTATTTTAGGAATTATGGGTCTTGGATCTGATCAACCAGATGTAACACTTGGAATTGGATCAATGATTGTCTTAGCTATTTGCGGAATCATCAGCTTATACTACTTCATCTGGAACATTGTAAAAGGAATTAAAGTGCTGAAAGCTTAATTTTAAACAAATGTTTGTTTAAAAAGGGCCCCTTGCAAATTGCAAGGGGCCCTTTTCCTAATTCGTTCACTTTATCTTCTGCGTTTCTTCTTTTTTCTCATCATTTTCTTTCGGCGTGTATTCACTTTATCCGCTATAATGTGGAGCGTACTTGCCACAACAATTCCCATTAAGAACGTTACAATTTCAACCTCATGTTTCTTCGCAATTTCTATTAAATTACCATCCAGTGCGATTACATTTAATAGAAATAAAAATGGAGAAAAGACGATTAACATGTACGCAATACGAATCACATCACCAAGTATAATCGTATGCGTAAAGAAAGATCGATGTGGCATTACTTTCTTATAAGGATACCAAAATATACGTAAGAAACCCCATTTGTTATAAGCATTACTGTACGTATCTAAATCTGGTGTTAAAAATGAAGTACCTACTAAAAAACCAATTGCAAAAGTTAATAAAAAATCAAAATTTGTTAATCCATACGAAAAGAGCAAAAACAAAACAACCGGAAGGGATATTAAGTTTATTTTCGTATGCGTTCTTCCTGATGGCATAATGCACTTCCTCGCTTACGTTCGTCCTGTCACCTTATGACAGGTTTCACCTATTGACCTAATTTCTGATCGATAAATGTTGTGTCTATATCCGAACCAAACCATTCTGCCAACTTCACTCGTGCCTTATCTTTCACATCTTCATTGACGTATAACGACACCTGTATTAGTGCGGCCGTTAACGCCCCTAAATCATCCGTATAACCAATTCCAGCAATGAAATCTGGAATCGCATCAATCGGTGCAATAAAATAAGCAAGTGCTCCAATTACAATAATTTTCACTCGTTTTGGAACATCGGGTCTTTGCAAAACGTAAAACAGTAATAAACTTGTATAAATGACCGACTGCCCTGCTTGCTTTGCAACATGTTTTACTTTCTTCCAAAACGCTTCAACTGAAAATTTTTGTTTCATGTAAAAGCCTCCCTATTTTTAAAAAGAAATAAGCTACAATATGTTATCAGTAAAAGTTCATAGAAATTACACAAAACCTATCAATGAACTTTCATTGTAACAAACAAACTAAAAAAGAACAAGTGTTCGTTAATTTTTACACAATTTCCTTCATATAATAGATTTCTAGATAACCCTTACCCATCTTCGTTTCTTATTTCTCAACAAAGAAAATTTTCACTTCCACTTAACATTCTGCTCTATCTTTGTTATATTTTCTAGTTGACGGACATAAAAACGAATGTTAAAGTTTTCTCTGGTAGTGACAAATCTTATACAAAAAATGTAAAATGTTATAGTGTTTCTCAGAAATGAATTTTGTTGTATAATACAGAAATGACGTTATGCTTATGAGCAACAAAAGAAACCAAAAGGGTATGCATAGTTATAGTCGTATATGGGTGAATATAGAACCTTTAATTATGGCCAAGAAAACTATGTATTTTTTATTTTAGCATTTTTCGCTCCAAAATCGACCAAGCCTGATAGAGAAAGGGTGGAAATGAATGAAAGAAACCTTGAAATCACAATTTCAAAATGTGCGTTTCACTGTATTCGTAGCATTAGCCTTATGGCTGAAAACTTACATTATTACACGCACAAGCTTTGATTTAAAACTTGAATCTTTCATGCAAGAATTCATTTTATTCCTTAGCCCATTAGCAGCATCATTACTGCTTGTTGGTCTTGCATTATTTGCAAAAGGGAAAAAACGTAACTATATAGCACTTGGAATTAATTTTGTCTTAACAATCGTTCTTGTTGGTAACGTAATGTTCTACGGATTCTACAATGACTTCGTTACTTTACCAGTACTCGGACAAACATCTAACTTCGGAAGTTTAGGTTCTAGTGTAAAAGAATTATTTAACTACAAAATTATTCTTGCATTTGCAGACATTATCATATTCTTCGTTCTATTGAAGAAAATGAAAAACTTTGCACCTACAGAGCGTGTAGCACGCCCGATGCGTTCTCTATACTTCGTATCAACAGTTGCTATTTTCTTCGCAAACTTAGGACTTGCAGAAGCTGAACGCCCAGAACTATTAACACGTTCATTCGACCGCGTTATGCTTGTTAAAAACTTAGGATTATATGTACACCAAGTATACGATCTTGGCTTACAAGCGAAATCAAGTTCACAAAAAGCATTCGCTGACGGTAGTAAATTACAAGAAACAGAAAACTACGTGAAAACAACACAAAGTAAACCAGATCCAAATATGTTCGGTACTGCAAAAGGGAAAAACGTAATTGTTGTCTCTCTTGAGTCATTACAAACATTCTTAATTGGCGCAACAGTTAACGGACAAGAAGTTACACCATTCTTAAACCAATTTACGAAAGAAAGTTATTACTTTGATAACTTCTTCCATCAAACTGGGCAAGGTAAAACATCTGATGCTGAATTCCTAGTAGATACTTCTTTATATCCACTAGACCGCGGTGCTGTATTCTTCACACACGGTAACAATGAATATACAGCAACTCCAGAAATTTTACGTCAGCAAGGGTATCACACGTCGGTATTCCACGCAAACAACGCAACATTCTGGAACCGTAACATTATGTATCCAGCACTTGGTTATGATCGTTACTACAACGAGCTTGATTACAAGATTACGCCGGAAACAAAATTAAACTGGGGATTAAAAGATATCGAATACTTCGATCAATCTATTGATATGTTGAAAGAAGTGAAGCAACCATTCTATACTCGCTTCCTTACTTTAACGAATCATTACCCATTCACTTACGATGACAGTACAAAATTAATCGACGAATATAATTCTGGTGATGGAGTATTTGACCGTTACATGGTAACTGCTCGTTACTTAGACGAAGCAATGAAACACTTTATTGAGCGTCTAAAAGCAGAAGGTATTTACGACAACTCAGTAATCGTATTCTACGGTGACCACTACGGTATTTCTGAAAACCATAACCGTGCAATGGCACAGTTCTTAGGAAAAGAAGAAATCACTGCATTTGATCATATGAACTTACAAAAAACACCGATGTTTATTCACGTTCCAGGTCAAAAAGAAGGTAAAACGATTTCGAAACCAACTGGTGAAATTGACATTAAACCAACTATTCTAAACTTACTTGGTGTAGATTCTACAAATGACGTTCGATTCGGTCATGATGTATTCTCACCTGATAATAAAGGATTTGTTGTTCTTCGTGACGGTAGCTTCATTACAGATAAATACATGTACACAAACAGTACATTCTACGACCGTGCTACTGGCGAAGTTGTACAATTACCGAAAGAAGAATCTCAACCACTAATTGATCGTGCCCAAAATGAATTGAACATGTCTGATAAAATCATTGAAGGTGACTTACTTCGCTTCTCTGAAAGTAATAAGATCAAAACTGGTGAAGTAAAAACAGCTATTAAAGAAGAAAAGAAGAGCGCTGAGTAATCTCAGCCTCTTTTTTTATTTTCTTCCATACAACTACTTATATTCATTAACTTTAAAATTACATAACCTTTACCAAATATTCACATAGTGTTAATGAAAAATCTCTATAATAAAATATGTAAACAAGGTTCTACATATTTCTTATCTCTCATCTTTCGTAAGATCCCTTAAAGAAATGTGTAAATCTTTTGTTTCTACTTTCTTATAATTGTCTTTCAACATGTTTTGTTTCCATACAAAGCATTCAACGAGACAATGTCCCTATGAAAGATAGCTACCCTCCTTGTGCAGCATTCCATAAGAATGTTGCTTTTTTTTATTTAAAAGCAGGATTCTCATTCTTATTTTCGAATTTGTATATACAAAATGCTGTAAAGTGAAACTTTAATCAGCCCTCACCAATCGGGCATTTACGGGCATATGTAGAGAATTACTTACATAAAAATTACTATAGTGATTCTTATCTCGCATGAATGAAAGTTTCACGTTACTTACGTACTTACGAAAGGATGGGACGGAAATTGGCATACGAAAAATTTGTACTTTGGAATGATAAAGTTATTGATACAACAAAACAACAAACGTACATAGAACTTGAAGAAAGAGGTTTGCAGTTCGGAGATGGTGTCTACGAGGTTATTCGCCTATATAAAGGGAACTTTCACTTATTAGATCCGCACATAACGAGATTATATCGATCCATGGAAGAAATAGAATTATCGCTCCCTTTCTCAAAAGCTGAACTCATCACTTTACTTTACAAATTAATTGAAAGAAACCATTTCCACGAAGATGGCACAATTTATTTGCAAGTATCTCGCGGTGTACAAGCTCGCACACATATATTTTCATATGACAACCCTCCGACAATTTATGCCTATATTACAAAAAAAGAAAGACCAGCGTTATGGATCGAATATGGTATACGCGCTATATCAGAACCGGATACTCGATGGCTACGCTGTGACATTAAATCATTAAATTTATTACCAAACGTACTAGCTGCTACGAAAGCTGAACGTAAAGGGTGTAAAGAAGCACTTCTCGTAAGGAATGGTATTGTAACGGAAGGAAGCCATTCCAACTTCTTTTTAATTAAAAACGGAACTCTTTACACACATCCAGCCAATCACCTTATTTTAAATGGCATTATTCGTCAATATGTCCTTTCTTTAGCCAATACTCTTCACATTCCTGTACAGGAAGAACTTTTCAGCGTTCGTGACGTTTATCAAGCAGATGAATGCTTTTTTACAGGCACAACGATTGAAATTTTACCAATGACCCACCTTGATGGAACCGCGATTCAAGATGGGCAAGTTGGACCTATCACCAAAAAACTGCAAAAATCTTTTAATCAAATCTTGTTACAATCCAATATGGCATCTTCTTAAACACGAATAATTTCTGTCCTTTCATATTCAATATATGTATTTAAATGGAAATCAAGGTGTAATTTTATGCCTTGATTTTTTTCTTGTAATCTTTTTGTCATATTCAGATTCCTATATAAGTCTTGACAGTAATCGACATGCTCTTTAGAATTTTTAACAGTTGGTAAATATTTCTTCACTACATTACAGACAGAAAGGAATCGACAAATTATGAAAAAGTACCTTGCCGGTCTTGCGGCAGTGTCTGTAGCAGGAGGAGCAGCACCTACACTTGATAGTGTTCAAGCTGCACCTGAACAAAATGCACAAAAAGCTGCTACAACTGTCCAAGCTTCTGCATCAAACGACTCATCTTATAAGGTAAACGCGAGCGTATTACATGTTCGTGCGGGATCAAGCACTTCTCACGACATCATCTCACGCGTTTATAACGGTCAATCATTAAACGTGATTGGCGAAGAAAATGGTTGGTTCAAAATTAACATTAACGGACAAACAGGCTTTGTTAGTGGCGAATTTGTATCAAAAAGTGGAGCAGCAAACAACAATGTAAGCACAGGTGGAAACAATAAAGTTACTGCTGATGTATTACGTGTACGTACAGCTCCTAACACATCTAGTTCTGTTTCTGGACGTGTATATGAAGGACAAACATTAAACGTAATTGGACAAGAAAATGGTTGGGTGAAAATTAACCATAATGGACAAGTAGGTTATGTAAGTGGCGAATTCGTATCTGGCGTTTCTTCTAATGGGGGTTCTTCAAACAACAATACGAATAATAACAACCAAGAAGTAAAACCAGCAAGCGGAAACTATACAGTAAATGTATCTTCCCTTCGCGTTCGTACAGGTCCTAGCACTTCTCACACAACTGTAGGTTCTGTCAAAAAAGGACAAGTAGTACAAGTTGTCGGCGAAGTTCAAGATTGGTTCAAAATCAATTACGCAGGACAAACTGCTTATATAAGCAAAGACTACGTAACAAAAGGCGGTTCTAACGAAAACGTTACAGAAGGCAACAAACAAGAGCAAAACAATAATAATGGAACTATTCAAACTGGTGGTTCTTACGTAGTTAACGCTACATCTTTACGCGTTCGTACAGGCCCTGCCGCTTACCATAGTGTAATTGGTGGCGTTTTAAACGGTACAACATTAAACGTAGTTGGATCTGAAAACGGTTGGTTTAAAGTAAATTACCAAGGAAAAACAGGCTTTGTTAGTAGCGAATTTGTAAAATTCGTTAAAGGTGGCACTACTACTCCTGAGCAACCAAAACAACCTGAAAAACCTAACCAAGGTGCAATTGGCGACTATTACATTAATGCTTCTGCACTAAATGTACGTAGCGGCGAAGGTACAAATTATAGAATCATAGGCGCACTTCCACAAGGTCAGAAGGTTCAAGTAATCTCTGAAAACTCTGGATGGAGCAAAATTAACTACAACGGTCAAACTGGTTATATCGGAACACGTTACCTATCTAAAACACCAGTTGGAGGCGCAGTAGATAATAAGCCTAACAATAACCAAAATAACAATCAAAACAATCAAAACAATCAAAACAATAACAACAACAATAATAATACAGGCAATAATAGTGGCGACAGTTCTTCCGTACTTGCATATGCAGAATCAATGCAAGGTGTACCATACGTTTGGGGCGGAACTTCTGCTAACGGCGTAGACTGCAGTGGCTACATCTACCACGTATTTAAGAAATTTGGTCATAACATTAGCCGTCAAAGTGTTGCGGGATATTGGAGTAGCCTACCACAAACTTCAAATCCACAACCAGGTGACTTAATTTATTTCCAAAATACTTATAAATCAGGTCCTTCTCACATGGGTATTTACCTTGGGGGCGGATCATTTATCCAAGCTGGAGATAAGGGTGTAGCAATCGCTTCATTAAGTAACTCTTATTGGAAGAGCCACTTCTTAGGATACACGAAAGCACCTTAATTAATAGTTTCAAAGCCTTCTAGTTTACTAGAAGGCTTTTTTGTGCGATTTCAACACATTACTCCCTCTCCCCTAGCTACCCTCTACAAAAATAATGTATCTATTCTTCCATTTCATACACTTTATTCTGCAAAAACAATCCATAACGTTATCATAATGTATATATTCCCATAAAAAACATAACCTATTTCATGTCTATTTATTTCATATGTGTTTTTTTGAAGAATTTTCTTTTTATTTAAACTTTTCATTAGACGTTTGACCTCCGATGTCCATTATGATAAGTTACTTAAGATGTATATTCGCAAAAGTATAGACAACTGGTTTATACACTTTTTTACTATGAGGAAGGAGCATACACTGCATGAATCTTTTATGGGGAATTGGCGGCGTGATTGGGGTATTAGCAATTGCTTTCTTACTATCTTCCAACCGCAAAGCTATTAATTGGCGCACAATTTTAATCGCGCTAGCATTACAAATGTCATTTTCATTTATCGTATTACGATGGGATGCTGGTAAAGCAGGTTTAAAACACGCTGCTGACGGTGTTCAAGGATTAATTAATTTTTCTTACGAGGGAATTAAGTTCGTTGCTGGGGATTTAGTCAACGCAAAAGGACCTTGGGGATTTGTATTCTTTATTCAAGCACTACTTCCAATCGTATTTATTAGTTCATTAGTAGCAATCTTATATCATTTCGGTATTATGCAGAAATTTGTTAGCGTCGTTGGTGGTGCATTAAGTAAACTTCTTGGAACTTCTAAAGCAGAAAGCTTAAACTCAGTAACGACTGTATTTTTAGGACAAACTGAAGCTCCAATCTTAATTAAACCTTACTTAGCACGCTTAACAAATAGTGAATTCTTCACTATTATGGTAAGCGGTATGACAGCTGTTGCTGGATCAGTTCTTGTCGGCTATGCAGCAATGGGTATTCCGTTAGAGCACTTATTAGCAGCTGCAATTATGGCCGCTCCATCAAGCTTATTAATTGCGAAACTAATCATGCCAGAGACAGAAAAAGTAGATAATAACGTTGAACTTTCTACAGAACGTGAAGATGCAAACGTTATCGATGCAGCTGCACGTGGTGCATCTGAAGGTATGCAACTTGTTATTAACGTAGCAGCAATGTTAATGGCTTTCATCGCATTAATCGCTTTATTAAATGGTCTATTAGGATTAGTTGGGTCTTTATTCCATATTAAACTTAGCCTTGATTTAATCTTCGGCTACTTACTATCACCATTTGCAATCTTAATCGGGGTTTCTCCAGGTGAAGCTGTACAAGCAGCAAGCTTTATCGGTCAAAAACTTGCAATCAACGAATTCGTTGCATACGCAAACTTAGGACCACATATGGCAGAGTTCTCTGCAAAAACAAATCTAATTTTAACATTCGCAATCTGTGGATTCGCAAACTTCTCTTCTATCGCAATTCAATTAGGTGTAACAGGAACACTAGCTCCTACTCGACGTAAACAAATTGCACAATTAGGGATTAAAGCAGTTATCGCTGGTACATTAGCGAACTTCTTAAATGCAGCAGTTGCAGGTATGATGTTCCTATAAACTTATATACAGTCTTCTCTTTTTCCAAGAGAAGACTTTTTTCATGCACTCCAAACGTCTTTTATGTATCTATCAATCACCTTATCCCAAATATAAGAACATTATGATACAATAATGTTTAGGTCTTTTTATTTTTCTCATGAAAATAGAGATACTACTTGTTGTTGCCCTTCAAAAGAATGTAACGACATAGTCAATTTCTTAATAATTGCGCATACTACAAGTATCTATGGATGAAATAGCTTTAAGGAGGAAAGTTTTGTGAAAGATAAGTTCTATAAAATCCTCTCTATGTGGATTCTACAAATTGTATTTTATTTTACTACTGTACATGTGACGAATTATGAGCATGCGCTCATTTTTACAATAATATACGTAATCGTAAATGTGCTATTCTTATTTTTAGCTGACAAAACAGCATTTATTTTCTTCATACTAGGAACCATCATTTCCGTATTTTATTTATTTTATCAAGCATGGCTTCATTTATGGAGTACATCAGTTCAATGGCAATATATGATTACCCACTTCCTGATGGCAGCTAACTTCTTCATTGTATACATAACAACTCACCTATTGAAAAAAGTGATTCATGAAAATAAAACTTTAACTGAGCGTGTGAGAACGTTGGAGCAATATATTGGAGAATCAAAATTACTAACAAGACAAGAATTCGAGAGACGCCAAGCGTTATTAACGACTGCAATGAATCGTCGTAATGAAACAGGCATTATTGTTTACTTTGATTTCACTTCCTTTAGTAAATATACGAAGGAAAGTGTTATGGACCGTGTAGCTTCCTTATTAGTTGAAACGGTAAGGAATGATTTTGACCTTGCTGCTGAATATGATAATAATACGCTAGTTATTTTATTACAAAACACAAATGAAGCTGGTGCTGATATTGTAATGAACCGCCTAAAGCCAAAAATGGAGCAATGGCTTGCAGCTGAAGCAATCCGAGATGTAAAAATTTCACGCGAGCAAATTGGAAACAAAGGACAGACATTGTTATGATGACTCTCGTTATACTTCTTTTATTTCTTCTGTTTTGCGTACTCGTTTTTTGGATCAGTATCACATTTTCAATTAAATATGTACTTATTTTTACAGCCTTTCTATTCTCTGGCTTACTCGTTTACTACTCTTTCTTAACAATCGCGGGCTTAATTCACCGAAATAGTAAACGAAAAGATCGTACGCTAGAACATTATCCGAGCGTTGATATTTTCATACCTGCTCATAATGAAGGGGTCGTTATTAAAGATACTTTAGAGGCAATGGCGAAGATTGAATATCCAGGAAAGCTAACCATTTATTTATTAAATGATAACTCTCAAGATGAAACACCTGAAATCGGCGATGATTTCGACAAAGCTTATGCCCACATTCGTCACATTCGTGTTCCACCCGGTGAACCGAAGGGTAAATCACGTGTACTAAACTACGGCCTTAGTATTTCAGATGGTGAATACTTCTGTGTTTACGATGCAGATAACCAGCCTGAACCACACGCACTACGAATGCTTGTAGAGCACGCTGAAACAACTGAAGATGCTGTTGGAGCAGTTGGACATGTTCGTACAGTAAACGAAAAAAGAAACTGGCTGACGCGAATGATTTCGCTAGAATTTCAAATCTTCCAGCTCCTTATGCAATCTGGCCGCTGGTTACTATTCCAAACGGGCTCACTGACAGGAACAAACATGCTTCTTCGTCGCTCCGCACTAGAAGAGCTTGGTGGCTATGACCCTTATGCAATTGCAGAAGATGCTGAATTAACATTACGAATTACACAAAAAGGTTATCTCTTACCAATCGTCCCAGAATCAGTTACTTGGGAACAAGAACCAGAGCATTTAAAAATTCTTATTAAACAACGTACACGTTGGCTCCAAGGAAATTTATACATTTTAGAAAAAATGTTCTCGTCATTAAGTTTCTTTAAAGGAAAACTGCTCGTTCATTCCTTACAACAAGTTCTAGTGTATGTTGTATTTTGGCTATTCCTAATCATTTCGAACGTTTGGTTTGTAATTGGGCTACTCGGGATATTCCAAATTCAATATAGCATTCCGCTACTATTTATGTGGTATGTCGCATATATTACATATGTTTCTCAATTATTTAGTGCCCAGAGTGTCGAACGAACCTTTACACCGACTAATATTTTTATTAGCGTTATTATGTACTTTACGTACGCACAGCTCTTTACGTACTTATTTATTCGTAGCTTAATCTTATACTTACGTGCAAAGAGTAAGAAACAAGTCATCGGCTGGGATAAGACAGTTCGATTCAAAAAAGATAAATAATAAAAATAAGCACAGAGCGCCGTATGCTCTGTGCTTATTTATTGCCGTATAAATTATATATCAGACAATACCCCTTAGCTGAAAGTAATTTCACGTCCATCCCCCAACGAACGATCGACCTTCATTTATATACGAAAAAGTGATTGCTATTTTTGTAGAACCAATTGCTTCTCTTGCTGTTCTTTGCGCGTTTCAGTCTTAGGTTCCGTGCTTTCTTGGACACTACGATGTGCCACACGTTTCAAACAAATATGCTTCCACTTTCTTTCGTAACGTTTCATTATTCTAGATGTCCCCCTTGAATGCGCTTTAAAACTATTTGAAATCGCTTACAGGAAATAATATAGCACATATACATAAAAGTGACAACACATTTCCGACATATTTTTGACAAAAATACGAATAGAATTCGTAAGGTATCGAATATTGTCGAAACCTATCGTTTTTTCTTCGTATAAAAGGCATACTACTTATATAGTAAAGTATTTTATTTCCCTTACCCGCATTTCAAATTCCTTCTATATAAAGTGAAACTTTAATCAGCCAACAAATAGAGGGATAAAAAAAAGAGCTGATATAAAATCAGCTCTTTTTCTTCTATTATTAATGACGCTTCATACGTCCTTCTTTTTGTAACTCTTTAAATAATGCTGCCATCATAAAGAAAATAACAAAGACGAATGGGAATGCTGCAATGATAGCTGCTGTTTGTAATGCTTCTAATCCGCCAATATATAATAAGGTTGAAGCTATCGCGGCTAGAACGATACCCCAAATCATTTTAATACGATTTGGTGGGTTTAAACTACCATGTGTCGTTAACATCCCTAAAACGAATGTTGCAGAGTCTGCAGATGTAATAAAGAATGTAGAAATAAGAAGAATCGCTAAAACAGATAAAGCTGATCCAAAGCTTCCCATTTGATCAAACATAGCGAATAATCCTACTTCTGTTCCCATCTCTTTAATTTTTTCAAAGACATGTGCATCACTAAACAGCTCCATGTGAATACCAGTCCCGCCGAAAACTGAGAACCAAAGTGCACCTATTACGGTCGGTACAAGTAACACACCGATAACAAACTCACGAATTGTACGACCTCGTGAAACACGAGCAATAAACGTACCTACGAACGGTGACCACGCAATCCACCATGCCCAATAGAAAATTGTCCATGACTGAATCCATTGATTTCCGCCTTCATCCAATGGACTTAAACGGAAGCTCATGCTTGGTAATTCCTGAATATAAGAACCGATTGTTGAAGTGAAGTAATTCATAATAAAGTTTGTTGGACCTGCAAATAATACAATGATCATAAGTGCAAATGCAAAAATAATGTTCGTATTACTTAAATATTTAATTCCTTTATCAAGACCTGTTTGTGCAGATAACATGAAAAGAACTGTTACGATTGCAATAATAACTAACTGTGTCGTTAATGAATTCGGAATAGATGTTAAATAGCTAACACCACCTGCAATTTGTTTTGCACCGAGACCTAACGACGTTGCAACACCAAACACAGTTGCGAAAACAGCTAACACATCAAACGAATGAGCAATACGTCCGTGTTCCCCGCCCTTAAATAACGAACCTACTGTTGCACTAATCGTACTTGCTTTTCCTTTTCTAAAGGTAAAATAAGCAATACATAACGCTACAAACGCATATAGTCCCCAAGGATGTAATCCCCAATGGAAAAATGAAAAACGCAGTGCAAGGCGTGCACTTTCCTCAGTTGCACCTTCTCCAAATGGAGGTGCGTATAAATGGTTTAATGGTTCGGCAACGCCCCAGAAAACTAAGCCGATACCCATACCAGCACTAAATAACATAGCAAACCATGTCATATAACTATAATCAGGTTCGTCATCATCTTTACCTAAACGAATAGAACCGTATTTCGAAACAATTAAAAAGATAGATACACCTAAAATAATAGAAACGGAAATAATATAAAACCATCCAAACTTACTAACTAATGCAGTTTGAATTGCGGTTGTTACATTTCCTAAGCTACCTTTTCCAATAATAGATTCGGGAATAATCCCCCAAATTGTAAATGCAATACATAATGTTAATGAAACGATGAATGTTTTTGTCAGTTTCCTCATCAAATCCCCCTTCGTAGGTTTCGTTTTTGTAAATAACATAAATTCCGATATGTAAAATCGGATAGAAAACTATAATTTTGCGGTGATTTTCTTACTTTCACCTTCACCAATTCGAATTCTTATGGACAGCCTTACCTTTCGTATAACCTTTTCACTCTGCAAGAGCTACAAGTTAGAAATACTGCTGTCAAATTGTGTGAGAAAAACGCGGATAGGAATGTATTTTCCTAAAAAAGGATGTGTTACATATGTAAAAAAGGGCAAAGTTCTTCCTTGCAACCCTTTCGTCTTGTAACAATTATGCGGTTTTTTTGCTAGTATATAGCACGTGTTTATAGATCCACAAACAAAATGTTTATGTTTATATAACTATATTACCCATAAAACGGTAAAATACTCAAGGAATGTAATCGTTTAGTAAACATCATGTAACATTCCTGTAATGTTTTTATTTGCGTCGAAAAAAACATGTTGTATTAAATATTTTGAATATAACTAGAAACCTATGAGTCATATAGAATGAAAAACGCTTTCCTATATTTTTTGTTATATTACAGGATGTTAACGACTTATTACGAATGGTTTGTAATTGTGTGTTTTCCCCAAATCCGAAAAAATCTGTTGCTATAATGAGGACACGAAAACAAACGCAATGGAGGCTATCATGAAAAAATTAATTGGTATAGCAACAGCAGCAGTTTTTGGTCTTGGGATTTTCACATCATCTGCTAATGCAGAAACTGTTGTAACAACAGACGTACTAAACGTACGCGAAAACCCTACTACGGAATCAAAAGTTGTCGGTAAATTACTAAACGGTAATAAGATAGATGTTCAAAATACAGAGAACGGATGGTCAAAAGTTACTTTAGACGGTAAAGACGCATTCGTAAGTACAGAGTTCACAAAAAGCATCTACTACGTAACAGCTAACGTATTAAACGTACGTGCTGAAGCGAACACAAACTCAGAAATTCTTGGAAAGTTGAAGAAAGACGATGTAATCGAAACAACGAACCAAGTACAAAATGAGTGGTTACAATTTGAATATAACGGGAAAACAGCTTACGTTCACGTTCCTTTCTTAACAGGTACAGCACCTGTAATTGAGAAACAAGAAACGGCTGTTCCTGCTAAAACTGAAGCACCAGCTAAGGCTCAAGCACCTGCAGCACAAGCAAAACCAGCTGCTAAGCCTGCTGTGAAAGCTGCTGAAACTAGCACACCATCTGGTGGTCGTGAGTTAACAGTTGTAGCTACAGCATATACAGCTCACCCGAGCGAAAACGGTGGCACATATGGCGGCCGTGTATTAACTGCAATGGGTCATGATTTAACTGCGAATCCAAACATGAAAATGATCGCTGTTGACCCGAAAGTAATCCCATTAGGATCTAAAGTATGGGTAGAAGGTTACGGAGAAGCTATCGCTGGAGATACTGGTGGTGCAATTAAAGGTAACCGTATCGACATCTTACTTGGATCAGATAGCGCTGCTCAAAAATGGGGACGCAAAACTGTTAAAGTGAAAATTTTAAAATAACCAATGACTGCTAAATTACAAGCCGGTTCTCTTTATTGAGAGCTGGCTTTTATTTATTTATAATACATATAAGGAGGCTATGCCCATGAATGTACAAGCAAAAGTAGACTGGATTGGTACGCCAAAGCCGTACATATATAAAGATGAAGTAACATATAACGCTACTTCTATTGATTTCTCACTCGCTGGCGATGATAATCGCTATAAGTTAATTGTGCTCAAGTCTGAAAACAATACACATTACAAAATTGTGCAATATGGAATAAAACCAGGCTCTCAAAAACCATTTCCTATCGACATTCCATTTGAACAAAATATGTTGCCAATTATAGAGCAAATATTACATGATTCGTATGTACAAGCGATATTAAAGGAAACGCACTCATAATCGTAAAAAAAGATATCACCTCGCCCGATTTTTCGGCTAAGTGATATCCTTTTTATTTTCCCTTCGTGAACACAATTTAAGAAAAATATATCAACGATTTTTCAATTATACCTATCATAACTTACGATATATCAACGGTTACACGAAATATTGATTTAGCTACAAAATAAAGAGGCTGTTCAAATATTGAACAGCCTCTTTCATATTAACGAGTTGGACCAGATACATCTTCTGATTTCAACGTATTATTTGCACCAAGAGAATGATACAGCATCTTTCCATTTCCATTCACAGTTACAATATGTTCGTTATTAAAACTTTTGAACTTCACAGATCCATCACCGTAACGAATATGATACTCTTCATATGTCGTTACTTTATATTTCGTAGCACTTTGACGCTCTACATTACGAACTTCCATCGTTAATAAGTCTTCTGTAATTCCTTTTTTGTGTAAATACTGTATATAATCACGATCTTCCTTATACGATTTCCCGCTCTTATCATAATTATTTTCAATTAAACTAAAATCATTTAATGAAATTGCACGTACGTTATCATAAATATGATTTCTTACAAAATCTCCAACGGCCGAACTCGAAGTTTCTTTCGGGAATCTTAAGTAATATGTACTTTGATCTCCCACTTTAACGCTTTCTGATTTAATTAAGCCAAACTCAGCATTTTTCTCTAAATGCACTTCTACCGTTTCATCTGTTGGTACAGGACCAAGTTTATAACTTCCGCGGCTTAACTTCCCACGCTTCTTACCATTCACAACTACATTTGCATCATTTTCATCAGAGGAAATTGTTACATAATTGCCTTCTAATGATAAATTCACATCTACCTTCGCACTTTTTTCATCTGCTAAATCTACTTCTTTTTCTGTTTCTAACTCAGTTAACTCTGACTTTGCTTTTGCCTTTACAACGTAAGAACCTGGAAAATATGGACCAATTTCTTTTGAAGTTTTGTCATTAGACAATTCTACTTCTTTCTTATCATTCACATATATTTCTGCATTCTTCGCAGTTGTACTTACATTCACATAATAAGATTTCATGCTAAATTTATACTTCGGATACAAAAACCATTCTTTTCCATCTTCTATAATTTGTCCATCTTTAAACGATGCTTTATCACTTGCTAGTTTTTGATCCACTGTCTCTCTTTGTAAATAAGACAGCAACTCTTTATTATATGAAGGGTTGTCTTTTAAATAACGGATATACGCCTTAATATCCTCTGCCTTAATCTTTAAGCTCGGATCATCTACCTTTACAAACTCATCAATTGCATTCGCATCTTTCTTTTGAAATGCCTCAATCATAACGTTTACTTGTTTTTCCTTTGAAAACTTGCTTGCACCAAATTTATATGCCCCGAACAATATAGCAAAAATAACGAGAAAACCTAGCAGTAAAAATATGTTCTTCTTACTTTTCACCGGCTTTGTTTCCCTTTGTATTTCTGAACGAGAAGAAGCTGTTTGATCAGCGATTTCTTCTAGCTTACTTCCACACTCTGGACAAAAATTTAAATGGTCTGCAACTTTTTCATTACATATTCCACACAACTTCAAGCGACTCTCCCCCTTATTTTTTTATCAATTTCATCCCAGCAAACACTAATACGTAAGAAAGAATAAAGCTACCTACTATTAAATAGATTGTGCTACTTTGAATCGATAATAGCGGACCAGAAATCCCCGTAAATTCCTTCATAATTTCCTTACTACCTGAAGCTTCGATTTGGATTTTTGCTAATCCATTTACACAAAGCATCATCACAGTATAAACCGCACTAAACATCGCAATCGTTACATATATGTTTTTCATTGGATATTGAGCTAATTTCATTCCAGCTCTAAATAGTAAGATACATGGTATTAAAATTAATAACCCCCACCAATGCATGTAGGAATTGAAATCATCCATATATTTAATTTCTTTAACAGAAGCACCATTAGCAATTGCCACATCTTTTAAAGACGTACCATTTAATGATATGCCTGATGTATATGATAAATGTAACGGCCCTTTTCCTCCTGGATAGTTCTGTATTTCTTTCTCCATGTTCGCCCATTCAATTGCAGTTGGAGCAAAGTGAGCCATGTTCCACATATACGGTGTTGCTTCTAATGAAATTAATGCTTTATATGTTTTCTCAGGAAAATCAATTGGTCCCATTGATTTTGAACTACTAAATAAAATCGTAATAAGTATAATACCAAATGTAATGATTAATCCTTTTAAAACAGTCACTACACTGTAATAAATAGATGCTGCATATGGAACACTTTGACTAATCGCGGAAAGCATACGATGTGGTCCCGCTGCAATACTCATGCCAATAAAGCTAAATAATAGACCAAATATAATACCGTACAACAAACTAATAATATGAGAATAACTAACATTAATCGTCATTGTTTCATAGAATTGAGAAATCGTCGTAGAAGAACTTGCTACAAAACTTACAACACATAAGAAAATTCCATATACAATACCGATAATACATGCTGTTACTAGCTTCTCACGCCAAACAATAGACGGTTTTTTTTTCTCTACAAAAAAGCCAATTCCACCTAATATAAGTGCTGGAATAGTTAACAAAATGAACAATGGGACATGAAGAATAAATGACATTATGTATGTACCACTTCCACTGACTTCAAGACCCATTAAATGATACGTTAAAATTAATGGTGCTATGCCAATGAAAGATTGATTAATAGTAGTCATATCCAGCATACCGTTCATATTTGTAACCATCGTTCTCATTAAGTCATTCATCGCTGCATCGATAATTAAACTACTAATCCAGCCAGCCAAAAACATGCATATAATTGCCAGACCACCACCAAGTAAGCCTTTTTTCAAAGCAATTCCAGATGAACCCACATTTAGTTGTACACCCTGGTCTGGTAATTTCGTTTTCATTTCTTTTTTCGTAATACCTACTAGTAAGGAATCGCCACATTTCTCACAATATGTAGCAGTTTCTTTACTTTCCACTCCACAAGTTCGGCAATATTTTGAGTCTTTGGGCGCTAATATAATATGACTCGCTACACTACCTGTACTAGACCCATCATGCGTACAATAATTTGATACATCAGACTGTTCTAAACCACAAGTTTTACAATACATGTTCCTCACTCCTTACTTTGCTTCATACCACAAACTGGACAGAATATAGCTTCTGTTACGATTTGTTCACCACACAAAGAACATGATTCATTTTCAACATTGTTTGTTTGAAGGAGTAACTCATTTTCTTTCCCGCACTGTCCACAAAATTTATCATTTAATGATAATGAACCACCACAGCTACACTGCCCCTTCTGACCTTGATTCTGCAAATTAGCAATTTGCTTACGCATGTTATAAATAGCAATATCAAGCTCTTGCACCGGTTCTACAATTCCTTTCAATACCTCTATTCGAACTTCATCATTACGCAGTTGCATATATGTAGTTTGACCAAGCTCCAACAAAATTTCAGTTTTCGCTTGTAACTTCTCCTGCGTAATTTTCTTTAGTTGTGCAACCTCTTGTGCAACTTGCAACTTCATCTTTCCTTGCTCAATTCCCTGTTGCAACTTGTTCATACCATTACCAAACTTCGCTTGTAAATCTGACACAACTTCCCCTCCTATAAATATATAGTAATATACGAAATTAACATTTTATATATTACCATGATTTTCAAGTTGTGTAATCCAAATTTCATTTTTTCTGTTTTGAGCATTTTTTGTTTATAATGGTAAAGGAAAGAAATATGTGTACGGAGGAATATTATGCTGCAACACTCAATTACGAAAGATGAAATTATGATGATTGCGAATGAGTTCGTTCAAGGACTAGATCCACAGCAAACAGCTGATCAGGAACATGTCGCTACAGCTCGGCACCTATATCGTAGTGGTGTTGTCTACAACGTTGACTTTGATGGTTATACACTATCAGGAACTGTAGATGCGGAAGGCAACGTATATAGCGTTCATATTCCGATTCGTAACGTCGCTGAAAGTTATTGTGATTGCTTCGCACCAACACAATGTGAGCATATGCTTGCTGTATTACTATCTGCAGCGTCTAGTTTTGGGCAAGTAGGAGATGTATTAACTTTATTTAAAAATAATACGAAACCTTCCCTTCCCCCTATTCGAACTGCAAGACAAGTATTGCAATCATCAGCTTTTGAAGAAACTGACTATAAAAGTTGGGAATCATATTTTGAAAAAGAATATGATTCATTTAAAAAAGAACAAGCTCGGCTTACTTATAAACAAATGTATTTTCTTATGAGTATCTTTACAGATTTCTATACGAAACTTGAGCGGAAAGCTCCGCGTGTCATTGCGATACATGAATTATTCAGGTTACACGCAGCACTTTACTGCTTTCAAAAGTTATTAGAAGAAATTCAGGCATTCGACGCAAACAAAACGTATTCTTATCACCAACCTGTTAATGTCATTCGCCTATTTGTAGACAAAGTGGAATCCATCGTTCGGGACTTACAATCAGAAGCGATTCCTTCAGAGTCTGAAATAATTTTACAAGAAACAGCTCGTCTCGTTCATGAAGTATTCTTCTCTACCGACACTTATACGCAAGAGCGATTTTTCATTTATCGTCACATATGGAGTGAACTTTTAAACAATAAAGAGAAAATACAAGAAGAAGAAAAACGAATCGATACGAAAATCAATCCACTATCCAAAGCGTTAGCGTCTTCCCATCTTCTCTTTTTGGATGACGAAGATCTACTAGCGATGGACTTACTAAAAAAACAGCCTGCTTCTGTTGTGAGTCTATACTTCTATTGGTTAGAAGAACTATTAAGTGCCATGCAGTGGGATCGTGCGAAAAATTGGCTTTCCTTTACGTATAAACAAGTAAAGAAAACAATCCAAGATCACGAAAATACGATTTTCATAAAAGACGTCGTTCGGCTATTTGTAATCATGTATGAAACATATGCAACACATACAAATGAACAAGCTGGTTTCGAAATGATTTTACAAGAACTATTACCATATAGTTTCACAAACTACGAACAGTACGTACTCGCGAAAAAACAGTATCGCACATGGGCAGAGCTTCATCTCCTATATGGATTTGAAGCAATTGAACTGTTGAAAGAGCCACTGAAAGATATTGAAAAAGAAGCGCCAGAAGCGGCACTTCCTCTTTACCATCTTGCTGCTGTAGAGGCGATTGAAGAACGAAATCGTAAATCATATAAACGCGCAGTTCGTTACTTAAAGAAATTACGTACATTATATAAACGATTAAAACGCACCGATGAATGGGATGCTTTCATTATTCACATTGCCAATCTCCATTCACGTCTGCGTGCACTACAAGAGGAATTACGGAAAGGAAAATTAATCGATGATCAATCAAACTGAAGTAACAATTAGGCTCCAGCATGTTAGTCAAGGTTGGTTCCTTTGGGGAGAAGATGACAGCGGTACTCCATTATCCGTAACAAGTTGGAAACGAAATGCATTCACATGGCACTCCACTTCTTTCTACGGTACGTTTCTAAAAGAAGCAACCTTCGAAGGAAAACAAGGTGTTATGCTAACAAATGCACAAGCTTTTGAATACATTGCAAACAAACCGATGAATTCATTTGCACATATGCAAATAAACGGACCTATTACAGCCCTTACGAAAGATGCAAATGAATTATGGGATGCCTTTACGAGTGGTAGCCTCGTACCAGATATGAATCATTGGTCCAAACGACCATCTTGGAAAGTTCAAAATACACCAATTGAAGATGACACATTAGCATCTCTTTTCTCAGCAGCAGTTAATGAAAGCATATTACAAGACAATCGCTCAAATGACGGCTGGGAAGATGCCAAAAGACTATATGAACATTACGACTTTACGAAAAGACAATTGGAAACAGCACTACATGAAGAAGATTGGCTTCGAAAAATTGGTTATATTGAAGATGATCTTCCGTTTACAATCGGACTAAGATTGCAAGAACCACAAGAAGAATTTGAAATGTGGAAGCTTGAAACAATTGTGACACCAAAGCGCGGGGCGCATCGCATATATGTATATGAAAACATCGATTCCTTACCGAAAAGATGGCACGATTACGAAGAACGGATTACAGAGACACAAGAAGGTTTTAGTAAGCTCATACCGTGGTTAAAAGAAGGAGATACGTTCCGAAATGAGCTCTTTGAAACCGAAGCGTGGAACTTCTTAACAGAAGCAAGCAATGAATTACTTGCAGCCGGCATTACAATTTTACTACCATCATGGTGGCAAAATTTAAAAGCAACAAAACCGAAATTACGTGTCCAGCTGAAGCAAAATACAGTACAAACACAATCGTTCTTCGGTATGAATACGCTCGTTAATTTTGACTGGCGCATTTCGACGAATGGCATTGATTTATCAGAAAGCGAATTTTTCGAACTCGTTGAACAAAACAAACGTCTATTTAATATAAACGGTCAATGGATGCGACTAGATCCAGCCTTTATCGAAGAAGTAAGGAAACTCATGAACCGTGCCGATAAATACGGACTAGAGATGAAAGATGTCCTGCAGCAACATTTATCAAATACGGCTGAAACCGAAATTGTAGAAGATGATAGTCCGTTTACTGATATTGAAATCGAACTAGATGGATATTATGAGGAACTATTCCAAAAGCTGCTTCATATTGGAGATATTCCAAAAGTAGATGTCCCTACTTCACTAAACGCAACACTTCGTCCGTATCAACAACACGGCATTGAATGGTTATTATATTTACGAAAGCTTGGATTTGGAGCATTGCTAGCTGACGATATGGGACTCGGGAAAAGTATTCAAACAATCTCTTACTTACTATATATAAAAGAAAACAATCTCAAAAAAGGCCCTGCATTAATCGTAGCGCCGACATCTGTTCTTGGAAATTGGCAAAAAGAATTTGAGCGTTTCGCACCGAATTTACGTGTTCAATTACATTACGGAAGTAATAGAGATAAGGGCAATTCATTTGAAGATTTCCTTCAATCAGCAGATGTTGTATTAACATCTTATGCATTGGCTCAACTCGATGAGGAAGAACTAACTTCATTATGCTGGGATGCTGTTATTTTGGATGAAGCACAAAATATTAAGAACCCACATACAAAACAGTCGAAAGCAGTACGAAACTTGCAAGCAAATCACAAAATCGCTTTAACTGGTACGCCGATGGAAAATCGCCTCGCTGAACTTTGGTCCATTTTCGACTTTATTAATCATGGATATCTCGGAAGCTTAGGGCAATTCCAGCGCCGCTTCGTCACACCGATTGAAAAAGATCGTGATGAAGGAAAAATCCAGCAAGTTCAACGGTTTATCTCACCATTTTTACTGCGCCGAACGAAGAAAGATCAAACAGTCGCATTAAATTTACCAGATAAACAAGAACAAAAAGCTTACTGTCCTCTTACTGGTGAACAAGCTTCCTTATATGAACAACTTGTTCAAGATACACTGCAAAATGTAGAAGGATTAAGCGGAATTGAAAGACGCGGCTTTATATTACTTATGCTGAACAAGCTAAAACAAATTTGTAATCATCCAGCTCTTTATTTAAAAGAAGAAGAGCCACAAAATGTCGTTGAACGCTCTATGAAAACAAAAACGTTAATGGAGCTCATCGAAAATATAAAAGATCAAAATGAAAGTTGCCTCATCTTCACTCAATACATCGGTATGGGGAACATGCTAAAACGTGTGCTAGAAGAAAAATTCGGCCAGCGTGTCCTCTTCTTAAACGGTAGTGTACCGAAAAAAGATCGTGACAAGATGATTGAGGAGTTCCAAAATGGAACGTATGACATTTTCATCTTATCCTTAAAAGCTGGCGGAACAGGACTAAACTTAACCGCTGCCAACCATGTCATTCACTACGATCGTTGGTGGAATCCAGCTGTGGAAAATCAAGCAACAGACCGCGCATATCGCATTGGTCAAAAACGATTTGTTCATGTTCACAAACTCATTACTACAGGAACATTAGAAGAAAAAATTGATGAAATGCTAGAAAGAAAACAATCTCTAAACAATGCGGTCATCACAAGCGATAGCTGGATGACTGAACTATCAACAGACGAACTAAAAGAATTACTTGGTGTATAAAGTGAAACTTGAATCAGGCCGTTTACGGGGAGTTTTACTACCCGTAAAAAAAAGCGCTAATCTCGAAATGAGATTAGCGCTTTTTTCTATTCCAAAACCAATTACTTATTATAATCCCCGTTAATCCGCCGCACGTATCAAGCAATGAATCTTGCCACATTGGTGTACGGTCCCCCGTATACCATTGATGGATTTCATCAAATGTTGCATAACCTGCAACGAAAAGAAGGGCATATATAAAACATCTTTTCCTCGAATTACCTGATCGATGAAAAGCGTAATAAATCAATGAACCTAGCATAAAGAACACCATAAAATGAGCACCTTTACGAAGGAAAAACTCAATAAATCCGCCTACACCTTTATTCGCAATACTAACAGGGGTTCCTCCACCATAATCGATAGATACCCATGAAAAATGTTCTTTCACAAATTCAACATTTACATATTGTTCAATATCTGAACGCATATCCTGCTTTTTATATGGTTGTGCCGAAGAATAGAAAATCAGCCCCATCCATAGTAATACAGGAATCCAAAATAACCATTTACGATTCATTATCCAGAATTCTCCTCTCTTAATCTTTTAAGGGTACCAAAAAAAAGAAAAAATTTCACGCCAAAACATGACATTTGTACCCTATTTATAAAGTGAAAGGAGGTGATACACATGGCAATTGAAACAATCGTAATGGATTTAACTTTACGTCTTGTCTTAAACAACGGATTAGATAAGAACGGCAAAACAGTTTTCAAGAGCAAACAATTTAAACGTGTTAAAACAAATGCGAGCTTAGATCAAGTACACAACGTAGCTCATGCTCTCGCTTCCTTACAAGCATCACCACTTCACGCTGTACAACTTGTAAGCACATCAGATCTTTCTAAACTATAAAGTAAAACTCGGATCAGTGGGGATTTTATTCATCCCCACTGATTATTAGCCCGCAATTTAACCGGCAGACCCGAATCCCGTAAATAGCGGGATAAATACAAAGGAGGGAATAACACATGCAAGTACTAGAGTTAATTTTCGCGAAAGAAGATGGAAAAACAGTCGTTTTTTCTATTGATACGCCTATCACACCAATTGATGCACAAGTCGTAAATCAAGTAATGGATACAATCCTTGCCTCATCTGTATTTTCATCCATTGATGAAAATACAAGAAAAAAGGGAGCTCGCCTTGTAGAAAAAAATGTATCTGAAGTTCCAATTACTCTATAAAATGAAAAAGACGAATCTGCATCATTTTGCAGATTCGTCTTTTTTCTTCGGCATTTCAATCGGAATAAAAATCTTTGAAAAACCGACGCATACGTACTTATAATGTTCTTCACCTATATCAAACTCAGTCGTATATGTTGAGAAGAATATATAATCATTTCGCTTCGTATAATGATCAATTAATAACCCAACTTGTGGCTCAACATACTTTTTCGCTAACTTTTTACCGGCCGATGCCAAGTCGCCAAGGAGACCCTCTTCATTCTCTTTTTGAACTTCATCTAGCTTCTTACTCACATCATTACGCTTCATAAACTGCTTCGCTGCCCATTCTGTATATTCTCCTTTACTCGGATTGCTATTTGCTAAATATACTAAGAGAATGACAACTAAAGCCATAATAATATACTTTTTCTTCATACTATATCACCGCCTACTCTTTTCTATTTTCATATATATGTACAAGCGATGCAAATTAGAAAGACCATCACCTATTGATTGTAAACGAATAGCCAAAATTTACAATATGAAATAGAATATTAACAATCAATTTACTTAATTTATATATAATTATATTCAGAATGAAAATTATAAGGGAGGATATAGAATTATGGATAATGAAAACAACATTTTTATTTCTAGTTCTACAATGATGCTTGAACCATGTAAACACCCTTATTACCGTACAAAAATTATCGACAGTAGCGGGAACCATCTTTACTCCTGTCAAACTGCTCTCCAACTTATACAGAAATCTTGTCTAACAAATATTCATTCTACTTATCAAGGGAGACGTAATGCCGTAAAAACAAAATTTAAATTTAAACAAAACGTTCCAATTCCGATCAATCATAGAGAATATATTTGTGCTTTCCCAACAGAATCTCCTGCTTCTCCAAATTGTATTTGGCTTTTCTTTAAACATGTTCATACAATAGAGTTTTTCCAAAAAGCTAAACGAGCTAAAGTTCATTTTTCAAACGGAGCTACCGTAACGATACAAATTAGTTCCCATAAGCTAAGTCAGCAATTATGGAAAGCTGGATATGTATTATCCCAAATGAACATGCAAGATTCATCACCTTAATAACAAATAGAATGGAAGGTAGTATTTCCTTACCTTCCATTCTATTTGTTATTTTTATCCTCTTACACTATCTCGCATTTTCTCGATTGCTTGCCGATACATCCATCTTACTTGATAATATGTCATTTCCGTCTCTAAAGCGATTTCTCCCATCGTCTTCCCTGCAAAAAAACGTTCAAAAATAATATACTTCTCCTTCTCATCTAACACACTCATAAAATCCTTCACTCTTATTTCAACATCTTCAAAATGAAAGATTTCCTCATACTCACCTACACATACACATCTTTCTTGCAAAGTAGATTCTTTCTTTAATCTTTCTAATATATAACCACGCACCGTTACAAGTGCATATGCAGGGAAATACCCCTTCTTTGCATCAAATCTTTCATACGCATGCCAAAGACCAATTAAACCACATTGATAATATTCTTCATAATCTTGGCGAATACCTAATTTCTTTATTTGATTTACAATCATTCCTTCATACAAAACAACTGCCTCTGTAAAAGTCGCTGGCTTCACACAGTACCCGTTTCTAAAAGGTATACCTTTCTAGTATTCCGCGGTACCTTCACAATATAAAAATAAAGAAAAGATTTCACTGTGAGTAATTTCAAATACTACCGATGGAATTTGAAATTACACTAGATAGTATTTGAAATTTTGTTGGCGGTATTTGAAGTAAGGGTAAAAATAAAAAAGGTGACTCTCTTGAAGAGTCACCTTTTAATTCAATCATATTATTATACAGGCAAACCAGGTAAAAACTTTGCAATCAATACAACAATCGCAGCTAGGAATCCCGCTTTAATAATGAATAAAACAATAATTGGAATAGCTGCTTTCACTTTACTTACTCCAGCTGTAATTTGTAACCCTAGCCAAATTAAAACGATATTCCATAAATAGAACAATTCAATTGTATTACCAATTCCATATGCAAGTGAACCTTGATCAAATAGTGGTCCTAAACTTGTATACGCAGTTGGTCCAGCACCTAAAATTAAAGCTATAACACCATTAATAAGTCCACCTATAACAACAACAATATCCGCATATACAATAATCATTACTATTTTTTTATAAGAAGTATCATTCCCATAGAACATCATAAACACCTTATAAATAGCTGCAATAACAAGTGTTGCAATCATAACACCTACTATTCCCCATATCGTACCAGAAATTACCTCTGATACAAGCGAACCCTGTTTTGCAAATTCGCCTCCTAATTTCTTTTGCATTTCAATCATCTCAGGTGATGTATACGTAACATACGCATTTAAACCACCTACAAGCCCTTGTAACAATGCGACTAAGAAGAACATACCCCAAACTTTCTCCGTCGTCTTCATTCGCTCAAACTGTAAACCCGGAGAAGCAATCATTCCAAATAATGATGGCTTTTCTCCGCCAACTTTTTGCGTATTCAAATTCGCTTCCATTATAACGCCTCCTTCTATTTATATAACCCGTTCTAACGGGCGGTTCACTTCCTCCACGCAAGAGGCTACGAACCGCCCACTAGAACGGTAATGTGTAGTTCTACTACACTATTAATTATTCATAACGCAATGCTTCAATTGGATCTAATTTCGCAGCTTTATTTGCTGGAATTAATCCGAAAATAATACCGAGCGTCATCGAGAATAATACGCCGCCAACGACAACTTCCCATGAAACGAGTGGTGGCCATTTTGCAAATGTGGAAACAATATATGCTCCGCCATATCCAAGACCAATTCCGATTAAACCACCTAGAAGCGTCAACATAACTGCTTCAATTAGAAACTGTAATAAAATTTTACTACGTGTTGCTCCAAGTGCTTTACGTACCCCAATTTCGCGCGTACGCTCCGTTACAGATACAAGCATAATATTCATAACCCCAATACCACCAACAACTAATGAGATACCAGCGATACCACCGATAATCATTGTCATAATACCGGTCATCTTCGAAATACCTTCTTGAATTTCTTTTAAATTCATAACTTCATATTTACCAGTTGCATCAGTCGGTTTACGACTATTTAAAACATCTGCAGCTTTTTTACCTGCTTTTTCTAGATTATCTACATTTTTTGCTTGCACAGAAATATTTTGAATTTCATCTTTCCCATACAGTGTCGGCCATAATGAAATTGGAACTAGTGCTTCTGATGGTCCCATTCCCATAAACTCATTATCTGATTTGTAGACACCAATAATTTGCATCGGTTGACCTTTCATTTCAATAATTTTACCGACTGGATTGGTATCCTTAAACACCTTTTCTTCCATTTGTTTACTAATCATGACAACGTTATTACCTTGATCCACATCTGATTCTTGTAAAGAACGTCCCTTTAACAACTTTACTTTATTTACTGCAAAGTACTCACTATCTAATCCAGTAATACTCACCATTTCTTTTTTATCTTCAATATCAAGTGGTTCCATGGTTGAATTTGTTGTTACCACATGTGCGATTTCTGGAATTTTTTTAATTTCAAAAATGTCTTCTTCAGTTATCTTCGGTGCTTCTACCATTCCCATACCGAAAGGATCGTTTATATCTGCACTATAATGAATCGGAACCGTTTGATTACCTGCCCCAACAAACTGCGATTTCAATGCAGCTTCCCCGCCTTGCCCAATTGCAACGACAGTAATAATCGAACCTACCCCGATAATAATACCGAGCATCGTAAGAGCTGAACGTAGTTTATGAGCTAAAATAGAAGATAGGGCAATTTTTATACTATCTAGTAAACTCATACCGCACACCTTCTATCTTCTGTAACTTTCCCGTCCCGTAGTACAATGCGGCGGGAAGAATACGCTGCTACTTCCTCTTCATGCGTAACCATAACAATCGTCGTACCTTCTGCATTAAGCTTCGTGAAAATATCCATAACTTGCTCACCAGACTTCGTATCAAGTGCACCAGTCGGTTCATCGGCCATAATGAACGTTGGGTTATTCGCAATCGCTCTTGCAATCGCTACACGCTGCTTCTGTCCACCGGATAACTCATTTGGTAAATGATGCACGCGGTCTGCTAATCCAACTTTACCTAACGCCTCCAAAGCACGCTTGCGACGCTCCGCTTTCTTCACGCCACCATATACGAGCGGAAGCTCAACATTCTCCACTGCTGAAAGACGAGGCAGTAAATTAAAATGCTGGAATACAAAGCCAATATATTCATTACGAATTAAAGCAAGCTTTGACTCGTCTGCTGTTAAGATATTCACGTCATTCAGCATATATTCGCCTTCTGTTGGACGATCTAAACAACCGATAATATTCATAAGCGTCGACTTACCAGAACCAGACGGTCCCATAATCGAAACGAACTCACCACTCTGAATCGTTAAACTAATACCATGCAAAATCGGCACCGCCAATTTTCCTTGATAATACGTTTTAGCAATATTATTTAACGTAATCATTTCTCTTTCACTTCCATTCCGTCATACACATCGTCGGAAGGATTTTTAACCACCTTTTGCCCCACTGTTACGCCCTCTACAACCTCTGTCCAGTCTCCATCAGTAGAACCTTTTTTCACATTTTGTTTACGAAGCTTCCCTTTATCCTCAACATAAACAAATGCATCATCGCCTTTTTCTACAATGCTTTTACTTGGAACAGCAATCATCGTCTTATTCTCTAAACTTACTTGCAGAGAAACATGGTAACCTGGAGATAAACCATCTTGACTATCAAGGCTAGCTTTATATGTATACTGAGACATATTTTGAGTTGCTTCACCCATGCCGCCAGCTTGCGCCATCTCTGCACTTGTTGGGAACTCACTTACCTCTGTAATCTTACCTGTCCACTTCTTCTTATTATTTGCTTTCGCCGTTACAGTGAATGTTTGATCCTTTTGAATTTGTGACTTCTGAAGCTCAGTTAACGTACCTTGAACTTGGAATGGATCTTTAGAAGCTACTTGTAAAAACGATTTTCCTTGACCACCTAACGCTTGAGATGAACTTTGTGCCGCATCTTTATCTAACTTTTGAACAACACCAGCGAAATTACTATAAATCGTAAGCTCTTTCTGCTTCTTACTTAACTCTTCTTTCTGCAACTTCCCTTTTTCTTTCTCAAGATCAGTTGTCTTTTGAGCAATCTCCAGCTCACTTACTTGCTCGTCCATCGGATCTGTTACTTCTTTCCCAGCTCCGCTATCTTTCGCCTTCTTAATTTCTTTCTTGAGCGAATCAATCTTCTTTTTCCCTTGATCGTAACGCATATCCGCCATCTTCTGATCAAGCTCAGCTTGCTTCATTTGAAGATTAATCTCTTCATTATCATAAGAGAATAACTTCGTACCTTTCTCTACCTCTTGCCCTTCTTTTACCTCAATATCTTTCACTTTCCCTTTGGCCGGATCTGCATAGAAGCTTTCAATATTACCAGGCTTCACCTGACCAGAAATTAACTTCGTATTATTCAGCTTACGCTCTGTCACTTTCTCAAAACTTACAGCATCAGCATTTGTTGATGCACCCTTCTTCTTACCTTGCATAACAAAAATATTAATTGCCGCTACAATAACAATTAGTGCAATAACCCCAATAATAATCCATTTCTTCTTCTTGTTTGGAGTACGAACCGTATTTGGTAACATATTCTCGCTCCCTTTTATAACTTAATAGTTTAATATAAAAATTGTATAAAACTTTCTGAAAATATATTACATATTATTACATTATTTTTACAAAGTTTTACACATCCATTTATATTGTAACAAAAATTCCAATGATTAGAAATATGACATTATATCTTTTAAGATAGATTTAAGGAAAGGAAAAAGGGCAATTTTAATTGAATGGAAGCCATTCTTTATTAACAAACTTCTTGCCAAAATGAATCATTAAAATCATTTTCCTAATTGCACCATCGCTATTTTGTCATATATATTTGACATTTCATCTATTCAATTATAAAATGTCACATATAAATGACATTTCGGTACACGAGGTCTACAACCATCAATGGGAGGGTTATATTTGAATAACGTTAAACAATATCGAAAATCTGAAGGGCTATCGCAACTAGAGTTAGCTAAAAAAGTTAACGTGGCGAGACAGACAATAAATTTAATTGAAAACAATAAATATAATCCCTCTTTAGCCTTATGTATCGAATTAGCAAAAGCACTAAAAACAGATTTAAATAGTCTATTTTGGGAGGGAGATTAAATGATGAAAATTGAATGGAAAGAAAGAGTTTATAATAGTTTTGTTGGAACACTAAGTGAGAGAGATGAATACCAAAAACAAGAAATCAATAAAGAGTTATCTGTAGCTGGAATTGGTTTGTGGTGGTTAAATATGTTGGTAATGCTTATTATGTTACTTGTTGATACTATGAATCACACAATATCTATAGGGACAATATTCATTTTTCTATCTAATATGATTTATGCTAATTACTTAGCCTTTAAATTCAAGAAAAAAGGTTTAAGTGATACTGAATGTACAACAAAAGAAGAATATTTACAACACAAGAAAAAATTAAGAAAAGCTGGCTTAAAAGCAGGTGTGCTTTGGGGCTTTCAAATGTTTGTTTTTATGAATTATATCCTTCCCTATGTAGGTTCAGAGGAAATCTCTATTTCTTTATTTAAGGTTGTAATTTTCATCTGTGGCGGCGGATTTTTCGGTCTAACTATGTACGTAATTGGTTTATTAAACCTAAAAAAATTATATTAATTAACAAAAATCATTTATATATTAAACTGCAATTTTACATACTGTTTGTTTTTTCTAATATAAAAGCTATCCAATCACACACAATTGGATAGCTTTTTCAAACAAAATATTACGCTACTTTAGGATCTTTTCTCTCATGTCCACGTTGAACAATAAATAAGAAGATTGTTGATAAAACCGCACCTGTTAGTAGTAAGATGAAACAACCATCCCAGCCAGAACGATCAACAATAACACCAATTGCTGCGTTAGCTACAAGACTTCCGCCTACATAACCGAATAGACCACACATACCAACTGTCGTACCTACTGCAAATTTCGGTACTAATTCCATCGCACTTAAACCGATTAAGAACTGTGGTACATAAATTAAACAACCGATAATAGAAACTGCAATACTTACAACAAGTACGCTAGTTGCTTGCCAATATATAAACGTACCAATAACAACTCCAACCATACTAATAATACATAATGGCATACGTTTTCCTTTAAATAATTTATCACTTAAAAAACCAACGATTAATGAACTTGGAATTGCCATACCTTCAAAGATTGCATATGCCGCATGCGCTTCTGCTTTTGAAAATCCTTTAACTGTCGTTAAATAAAGTGGAACCCAGTTAATAACACCGAAACGAATTAAATAAACAAAAGCATTCGCAATACATAAGAACCATACAAATTTATTTTTCACTACATACTTCATTAAAATTTCTTTTGGTGACATCTTGTTAGCATTATCTGCTTTTTCAAGATTTTCATAGTCATTACGATACTCATCAATTGGAGGAAGACCTTCAGATTCTGGTGTATCCTTCGCATTGATCCAAACAAGAACTGAAATTACCATTGCGATAATCGCAGGGAAAATAAACACGCCGCCTTGCCAATGGTTTTCACCAAAAATACCTACACCAATTCCGACAAGTGGTGGCACAAGCATTCCACCAACGTTATGTGAAATATTCCAAAGACCTGTTTTCGTACCGCGTTCTTTCTTCGAGAACCATTTTGTCATAACGATACTACAAGGTGGTGCTCCCATACCTTGTACAATACCGTTAACAACAAGTAATGTAACAATCATCCCAAATGATGATGCAAAGCCGAAACAAATATTTACAAGCCCTGATAAGAATAAACCTACTGCGATAAAGCGCTGGGCGAAAGCTTTATCTGATAAATTCCCCATAAAGAACTTACTAAATCCATAAACAATTGCCATTACTGAACCTAGTAGACCAATTTCAGCTGTACTAAAACCATATTCTTGTACTAAATACGTACTTGATAACGTAAAGTTACTACGAACTAAATAATAAGCAGCATATCCAACTGAAATCCCGATTAACACACGAATACGTAGTAATCGATATACACGGTCGATCATATCCGCTGGCAATCTTTCAATTGCAGGTGCTGGCTTGAGCCATTTAAACATATATTTTCGTCTCCTTTTCTCACTTCAGAGAGAGACGCTGTCTATTCCATATCTCGATTATTCCGCTATTTGATATATTTTGGTTCGTCCTTCTAACCGGCTGTCCTTCTATTTCTTTCTCATTCTTCGCAAACATCGTTGGTACGCCAAACGACACTTTTTCTAAAATGTGACCCGCTTCTTCTGATAAACAATAATCAATAAATAAATCCGCAATAATACCACTCGGTGCACGTTTTAGTTTAGAAATCGCATTAACGGATAACCCTGTTTGCTCAGGTTCGTTACTTAAAATCGGAAAGCCTTGTTTTTGAAGCATTCTCTGATCTCCCATAAAGTTGATGCCTACCATATATTCACCACTTGCAACAAGTTCTGCTGGGATGTAACCATTCACTGTTACTTCTCCAACTTGTTCTGCCAGATTCTTCACATATTCCTTCGCTTCCTCTTCACCTAACGTATCAATAAGTGACTGAAAAAACGTATATGCTGTACCTGAAACATTTGGATCGGGCATGACAATCTTTCCTTTATATACTGGATTCAATAAATCTTTCCATCTTAACGGATACGAGAGACCGAGCGGCGCTATTTCCTCGCTCCACCGCTCTTTATTAATCGCAATTGCCAGCTTCTCCACTTCATAACCGTACCAATAACCATCTTTATCTTTAACAGTTTTTGAAATACGATTTGCATGTTGGCTTATCACAGGAATAGAAAGATTTTTTTGCTTCATCATTTGATGCGCATCTACTGTACCGCCAATAATAATATCCGCCTTCGGATTTCCAGCTTCTTCTTCCACTCTACGAAGAAGTTCTTCTGTTGAAAGACGAATAAATTCATACGTACATCCGCGCGGTTTACAAAATGATGAAAGTAACGCTTCACCAACTTCCTCACGAGCCGCTACATACGCAACAATATGACGATCATCCAAAATAGGGAGACCATTTTTACTATATTTAATAGAGGTTGTATCTCGAGAGCAACTAGACATCGCTCCTCCAATTACTAGCAAAAAGAAGAAAAAGGCTATCTTTCTCATGACGCATTCTCCTTTACGAATAACTCTGCTAGAGAGCCTTTCATATACATGACATTTCCGTTATTATCACCGAGATATTGCACAACAAAGTACGATGGATACACAGAAATCGTAAGAATATCTTCACGATCATTTTTTACGCGCTTACCTGTTTTATAAGCTGTAATATAAGCAATCGGTTCATTCTGCGATTGTAATAACTTCTGAATTTCTCCGTAATCTGTAATTTGCTTTGCGTGCCGAATAGAATCAAGTATGTGCGTAAGATTGATAGTACGTACCACATCGCCTTGACGTACTACGACTTCCTTCGCTGAAGCAAAGAAATCACTAATACGCTCTGGCGTGTAATACAGGCTTAATAAATACGTTTGAAGTGCTGAAATCATCGGATCCATGCCATTCTTTCCGTATACATTTTCCCCATACTGGAACAAGTCACCTACTGCAAAAGTACGCTTATGTCCATTCAAGTACGTTACTTCTCCAGTAAATACTTGTTCTTTGCTCTTAACGTCACCTGGCTCTATTCGAATTCGGTCAAAGAATGAAACAATCGTATGCAAACGAACTTCATCCGTTACAACGATTTCTCCCCACTTTTCATGTCTTACTTTCACTTCAATTGGAAGAGATTCATTCACCCTTTGTAAAACGGCTTGTTTATCATTTACAATGTTAATTCGATTATAGATTTGCTTCTCCATAACATAAAACAAAACAAGAGAAACAATCATACAAATGACAAACATAAGAATTTGAAATGATAGCCTTTTCATTTCTGCCTACCTCCAAGATAAAAAAACGTTGTTTCGAAAATACCGCATAATTGTTTCATAAATGTATCATTTAACCGCTTTCAAGTTTTTTATGTCTTCCATCCTTCTCGGAAGCAAAAATGTAATGAATATTGTAGTACCTATTTCTTCACTACTCTCAATCCGCATGCTTCCGCCCTGCTTATTCATAATCTCCTGACAAATATACAAACCATAACCATTCCCGTAACTAGAAGGAAGTGCTTTTCCTTTCGGAGACTCATTCCACTCTGCAAGCACCACTTCATCTATACCGATCCCATCATCATGAACAAAAACCTTCGCCTCATGCTCATTTACAATTACATTCATACGAATGTGCGAAGCATCACTATACTTAATTGCATTATCAAGCACATTTAAGAAAATTTGCTTCGTCTTATCAAAATCCGCAACAACATGTACATCCGTTAACTCATTTATCACTTCAATTTCAAATTGATTTAGACGAGGTTTCACAATTGAAACTGCTTCTTCTGCCAATTCCTTTATGTTCACAACTGTAGGTGACACTTCAAACGTACTCTTCCCATATTTCGAAGACTTGAGCAGTTCCTCTACAAGTGATAATAAACGCTCACTTTCCACCGCCACATAACGAAGACTTTCCTGTACATCTTCTTTCGATTGTAACTTCGGAATTAAATCCACATAACCGATAATTGCCGTTAGCGGTGTTTTTAGCTCATGCGTAATGCGGTCTAGGAAATCCTTCTGCTTCTCTTTCTCCTCCTGCAATTGCTTAATATGCAGCTCAATTCCATCGGCCATCGCGTTAAAAGATGCTGAAAGCTGAGCGATTTCTACGTACTCATTTAACTCAATCTTACTCTTATAATCACCATTCGCAAGCTGCTGTGCCATTTGTCTCAACTGATCAATTGGCTTATGAAGAGACTTCGCCAAACGAATCGCAAAGAAAATACCCGCAGCTACTAAACAAAGGGACGCCATTAAGAATGTCCAGCTCACATTTGTTAAAACTTCCTTCTCACCCGTTAACTCATTTATAAAACGAATACTTCCAATGACATCGTTTCCATAATATACTGGGCTTGAAAACAAAAGAATAGGAGCTGGATCCGCCTCCTCAAAAACGTAAGACTTCTTCCCCTTCAAGGAACTCTCAATGTCAATGTTACGGTGAAGCAATGCTCCTTTTTGTGTATCTGCAACAACATCGCCATTCTTCCCGATCATCTGCACACGGACATCCATACGCTTCGCTAAATACGACGCAATTAAAAGTGAATTAGGACCAAGCGTATCCACTTCTGCTTCCTTCTCTAAATAATTCATCGTATAAATTTGTGCTTCTACACTTAACTTTTCTAAAGAATCTGCTGCGTTATGATACATATTCTTTTCTAACGTAATATAAACAACTGCATATAAAAGAACAAAAATCGGAATTAACAGCCCAACTATTCCAAACACCATATTTCGCTTTAAAGACATACCATCACCACTTAACAATCCAGTTTATAGCCAACGCCATAAATTGTCTTAATATATTCTCCGCTCGTCCCGAGCTTCTTTCGAAGTCTCTGCACCATAATATCAACGGCTCTCGTATTTCCGATATACTCAAATCCCCATACTTTCTCAAGTAACTCATCCCTCATAAACACACGCTGCGGATTTGAAACAAATAACTGACATAAATTAAACTCTCGGTACGTTAACTGAATCTCTTGTCCACTCACATGTACCTTTCTTTCCTTAGGACAAATCACTATCTCTCCAGCCTCAATTACTTCATGACTTACAGCGTTCTCCGTCTTCTTTACACGCCGCGCCATATTCTTAACCCGAAGAATAAGCTCCGCATAATTAAACGGCTTCGTCACATAATCATCAGCACCAAGCTGCAAGCCAAGCAACTTATCATTCATCTGACTCTTTGCCGTTAACATAAGCACCGGAATATCCCTATCCCTCTCACGGAACAAACGAAGCAACTCATACCCATCCGTATCCGGAAGCATAACATCCAAAATCAATACATCCGGCCCCTCATTCCATCGCTCTAAAGCTTCTCTCCCATCAGCCGCTGCTAATACTTCATAACCTTCCATCTCCAACTGCATCCGAATCAAATTACGAATACTCGATTCATCATCAACAACAAGTATTTTCATTATTTTCCTCCTTCCATCATGTATTATAGTACAGTTTAGTATAGCAAAAATCCTATAAAAAAAGAGAGAGTATTGTCGAACATATTTTGTCGACGATACCCTCTCTTATACAAGTCATAGCTTATATCCTATCTTGCAGCATACAACCTATTAAATAAATCAACCTTATTATAAAAGAAGGATTCGACACATAACCAAATCCTTCCACAATTTATTATAAACGATTCATAATGTCTTCTTTAATAGTAAGTAACTTTTGTTCACTATTTTGTAAAGAACTATCTTGTACACCGAAGTAGAACTTAATCTTCGGTTCAGTTCCAGATGGACGTAGGCAGAACCATGAACCATCCTCTAATTGATATTTTAACACATTTGATTTCGGTAAGTGAATCTCTTCTTTATGTCCATCTTGTAAAGACGTAACGATGCTTGCTTTATAGTCTTCCACTGCTACGACTGTTAAGCCCGCTACTTCTTTCGGAGGATTCTCACGGAACGTCGCCATCATCTCTTGGATTTGTTCCGCTCCATCTTTTCCTTTTAACGTTAACGATACAAGGTCTTCACGGAAGAATCCGTATTTCTCAAATACTTCTAATAGACCGTCATATAACGTTTTCCCTTGTGATTTGTAGTATGCAGCTACTTCACATGCAAATAGGACAGATTGTACTGCATCTTTATCACGGCAGAATGGGCGGATTAAATAACCATAGCTTTCCTCATAACCGAATTGGAATTCATATTGTCCGCTTTCTTCATACTGTCTAATTTTCTCACCGATAAATTTAAATCCAGTTAACGTATCAATTGTATCTAAACCGTATGCTTTTGCAATTGTACGACCAATCTCAGACGTTACGATTGTTTTTAATACGAAACCGTTTTCCGGAAGCGTTCCGTTTTCTTTCTTTTGAGATAGTAAGTAATCAAGCATTAATGCACCTGTTTGGTTTCCTGTTAATACTTGGAACTCACCATTATGATTGCGCACCGCTACACCTAGACGATCTGCGTCAGGATCAGTTGCGATTAATACATCTGCGCCTACCTTTTCACCGTCACGAATTGCATACTCAAACGCTGCGTGCTCTTCTGGGTTCGGTGATTTTACTGTAGAGAAGTTTGGATCTGGTAACTCTTGCTCTTTTACAACTGTTACATCTGTAAATCCAACTTCTTTTAAACCACGGCGTACAGAAATATTTGATGTTCCGTGTAATGGTGTAAAGACGATTTTTAAGTCTTTACCAACCTTTTGTACCATTTCTTTATTAATGATGACATTGTTCAATTCTGCAGCATATGCATCATCTACTTCTTGTCCAATAATATGTAATAAACCGTCAGCTTTTAATTGCTCTACATCAGCGACTTCAACTGTTAATTCATCTTCTACTGCGTTTACGTAACTAATTAACTCATCGGCCTCTTTTGGAGGCAACTGTCCACCATCTTCACCGTATACTTTATATCCGTTATATTCAGGCGGATTATGGCTTGCCGTAAGAACGATTCCACTTACTGTATGTAAATGACGAACTGCGAAAGAAAGTACTGGCGTTGGACGTAAGCTTTCAAACACATATGTTGTGATACCACGTGCACCAAGTGTAGCAGCAACCTCCATTGCGAACTCAGGTGATTTATGACGAGAATCATAGGCTACAACAACACCTCGTTTTTTCGCTTCCTCACCTAACTTTTCAATAAAGCTTGCTAATCCTTTTGTTGCTTTACGAACTGTATATACGTTTAAACGGTTCGTACCAGCACCAAGTTCACCACGCATACCACCTGTGCCAAACTCTAGATTTTTATAAAAGCTATCCTCGATTTTCTTCTCATCTTGCTTCATATTTTCTAGCTGTTCTTTTAATTCTGCATCTAATTGT
>NZ_JBQENW010000035.1:0-9281 GCF_052044835.1 Bacillus sp. 22475
TGTTTTGTTTTTTGAAAAAGCGCGTATAAGCATCCGCAAGGTTGCGAACAGACGACTGAATCGCAATACTATCCACTTCTTTTAGCCAAACAAGCTCTTTCTTCATGGCAGGTAGTTTGGCAGAGCATGTACCATAGGTCAAGCCTTTTCCTGTTTCTTTGTATGCGTGATCCCATAAGGATAGGAAATGATTGAATACAAAGCGAGAACACCCAATCGTTTTGTTGATTAGAATTGCTTGTGCTTGATATGGATAGATACGAAACTTATAGGCTTTATTCATCATTATTTGATTCACCTCCATTTTGGTATATGACTATTTTACACCGAACGTACATTCGATATGTAGTGGAGTAACACTTTCTGTATGTCGAACAATTAAGATGGCTTCCTGCCATCCCTTTGTTCGAAGCCAATTCATCTCCCACTCACTAGGCTGTGCCCCTTCACGCTCCTTGAGGAAGGAGTCTTCTTGGCTAAAATGATAAATATATTGTGTAAAGGAGCTTTTGATAGATTACTTATTATCTTACCTGAAGAAATCTCTTAAGTTGATGGATGTGTGAACGTACCGCTACTAAAATTCTTGCTTTTAAATCATTATTACTGTATTATATTTACGTGGTAATATAAGGATTATGGTATATAAAATGGAAACTTTAAATAGAAGCTTATTCACTCTCAATAATAGGAGTTAGTGTTCTAGAATATAGAGAAACAAGGCACCGTACAAAGTAATCTGACAACCCTAAAAAATATTGTATATTGTTTGCCCATCTTCAGCTACAATAAAAGAGCCTTACCTCTCTCGGCAAGACTCTACTAGTTTAGTTGTATAATATTTACATGATAACTAAGAAACAGAAAACATATAACACCAAATAGCAGCACCCTATTACTCCTCCTACAGCTAATACCTGTTTAACCCAACTCTTAAATTTTTGATTACTGTAAATCGCTTGCACTCTTTCCATATTTCCTCCTATTAAGGAGAACCCTTATAGACTCTCACCTTGCTATGGTAACATTAAAAAATGGCTAATAGAGGCCTAATGTATAAATATGCAATATTGCATACATAAATATATTGTTATTATTGTAAACGCTTACTATAATGAGGTTATAAAGATTCACCACATTTTAATATGAAAAAGGAGGAGAGAATAATATGGAAATCGCAATGGCAGTTTTAAAATTTATAGGTGGAGCAATCCCATTAATTCAAGAACTTCTAAAAGCATTTATGTAAATTCACTATTTAGCAATTATTTATAAGATTTATCATACAAATGATCTGTCTATCAAAGATGAATTGATTTACAGATCATTTGCGTGAGCAAGGTCCCTTTAACATGATTAAGGGACCTTTTTAAATTTTTAAGGTTACGTCACACCAACATCAAGTTAGCAAAACCAAATGAAAAATACACTTACGAATTTGAAACGATTGAATTAAAGAACTTGATGTTAGTGTGGTTAACAGAATATGAAAATCACTTAAGTGAGGTTCTCTTTATTCAACCATTTAACTTACTAACAATTTTCATAAGATACTTACACACTGCATTTAGGTAAAGAAATACCGAAATGTGTTTTTTTCTTTGTACTATCTAAATTTATGCTCCCTCCATGTTTCTCCACTATATGCTTAGCAATAGTTAATCCAAGACCTGATCCCCCATTATTTTCTCGAGAATCATCTACTCGAACAAATGCATCAAAAATACTTTGTTTCATATCCTCAGGTATTCCAATTCCATTATCTATAATGTTTATATATACTTTGCATTCATCCTCAATTAACGATACAAACACGGTCGTACCTGCCGTATTATACTGTAGAGCATTAGATATTATGTTAGAGATAGCACGGTATAGTAACCTGTTGTTAATTGGAGCAATCACTTCTTTAGAGGGAATTTGATATTGAAGGATTAAGCGCTTGGCTTGGAATAAATCATAATATTCTACAAGCAATTCACGAATAAACTCAGATACATCAGTTGGATGTACTTCAAAAGGGTAATCAGAATGCTCTAATTTAGACAGTTCAAAAATATCTTCAGTTAATACCGCAATGATTCGAATCTTATTATATATTACATTCAAAGTTCTTTCTCTTTCACCCTGTTCTGTAATGATCCCTAGTTGTAATGCTTCAACATAACCTTGAACGGTTGTAATTGGTGTCCTTAAATCATGAGACAAATCTACAAGCATCTTCTGCTTGGTTTCTTCCAACCTTTTCTTCTCTTTCTCTATTTTATCGAGTTTTTCCGACATAACATTAAACGAATGCTGTATTTGCATTAACTCAAAATATGTTTCATAGTTTAACCTTTTATCATATTTCCCACTAGCAATTTCCTCAAATCCAGTTGCTAGTTTATCCAATGGCCTGGTTATTTTCCTAGCAATTTGCCTACTAAATATATATACATTCATAGAGAAAAATACAAAAAATAAAGCGATTGTAGAAAAAAATATCTTATAAAAAACATATACGTATTCCTCATTTTTATCAGAAAACGTATATTCATACTTTATTGCTTTTTTAGGAACCTTAACAAGGCAATATAATGTATCACCTTTTTCCGTTACAAATGTTGCTACAGATGAATAATAAGGAAGTTGATCATTATCAAAAAATAAAGTAGTAAATTCTCTTTGTGAATATGATAAAAGCTTATCCTTCTTTTCCCCTTTGGTATAGATAACTTGTAAATTTTCATTAAGAATTTCTACCCAACCACCAAATGATTCTATTGATTCTGAATTAATAGTTTTAAAGTTTTCACGCACTACTTCACTTGCTTTTAAATTATTTAGCTCTCCTAGTTGCTTTTCTGTTTGGTACATCAAAAATATAAATAAGATTATCACCGTGAAACCTATTGCTAGTGCAAATATAACGTAATTTTTAATTAAGATATATAAAACTTTATTTTTCATAAAGTTCTTCCTTCCTAGCAAATCTATACCCAAGTCCCCGGATCGTTTTTATATAAACTGGATTCTTAGGAGAATCCTCTAATTTCTCTCGCAGTCTACTAATATGAACCATAATCGTATTATCATCTGCACAGTAATAATCAGACCATACACTTTCAAAAATTTGTTTTTTAGTAAATATTCTCCCTGGTTCCTCCATAAAAAGTGTTAAGATTTTATATTCCGTAGCACTGAGAGTAATGGTTTCGCTTGATTTATAGAGTGTACAAGAATGATGATCTAATACTAAATCACCCATATGAATTTGCTTCTCCTTACCTTCTACAGCCTTATCATTAAATTCATAGGACCTTCTAAGGTGAGCTTGAACTCTAGCTATAATTTCTAAAGCACTAAATGGCTTTGTAATGAAGTCATCTGCTCCAATCCCTAAACCTATAATTTTATCTACTTCTTGAGATTTGGCTGACAATATAAGTATTGGGAATTGTAACGTCTCACGAATCTTTTTAATTAATTGATAACCATCCATTTTAGGCATCATAATATCAACGATAGCTAAATCAATATGATTTTCTTCTAGACACTTTAAGGCAACTTCCCCGTTTAAAGCCTCTACAACAAAAAAATTTTCCATTTCTAAAAAAAGCTTTAAAAGATCAATAATATCTTTGTCATCATCAACAATTAATATATTTTTTTTCATACTCTCCCTCGCATCGGTCAGAATTTTCAAAAAATCTATTTAAGGTTATTGTAAGGTAAATGAAAGTGACATGAAAGACTAACCGTTTAATATACAGGTATGAATTAAAGAAGGAGGCATTATCACATGAAAAAATTTGTTGGAATTGCGTTAGCAGCTACCATTGGAATTGGAGGTTTAGGAACTTTTGCTACTACTAAGACTCACGCTGCAGTAAACAATCAAGAATCAACAAAATCGGTTTATCAAGTATCTGACGTGCAAGGTGAATTTATGCACATTAAAGTGGGGAAACCTTGGTCAATGACGCCAAGCGGAAAACAATACAAATATGTCTTATTTAGTGAAAACAAAATTTATGTAAACCCTAAAACTGGTGTAGTAACAGCATATGAAGAAGGAGCAGCTGAAGGCAGAGTACTCGATAAAAATGGAAATGTTGTTGCTATTTGGTATATCACGGCTTTTAAATAATGAAGGATTAATTTTACAAGGTCGAAAAGAGCATCTTTAAGTTTATTATGAGAGTATTAAAAGAATTTCAATACTTGTAATTACCCTAAAATAAAAAAGCTTATCTTTTAACACGGAATGATAAGCTTTTTTATTATTCTTTTCATTTTTTGTTTTCGGAAGTATTTCTTTAAGTTGATAGTAATGCGGTGCTATTCCATCACTATCTACAACTATATAGTATCCCAAAACGTAAACAACGGGTTGCATTTATATAATTAGGTTTTGGAGAATTGATAATTTTGTTTAGGGATACTTTACGATTTTAACTTGAATGACATATAGTGTTATTTTTAGCATTCTAAATAATCGGGTTCAATGTATTTTTCTGTTTCAGGAGAGCTTTTAATTTCTATAGGATATTTCTTAAAAGCTACAACAGTAATCCTATCTTCTTGAACTAAACTTCTGGATTCATTTATAGAAGAGAAACCTGTTCGCGTTAAAAAATTGTATAAAGAGGATTTTGTCATCCAAAAACTAGTAACGTTATCTAATGATGCCCATTTTGATTTTAAACGTTCTTCTATTGATGAATTAGCAGAGTGTTCTAGCATTGTGTGTCCCTTATATTCATAATTTTTATAAAGTACTGATACATTAGGAGTAGAAGTGATATGAGTATCAATTATTACAAACCTTTTGCATACTTCATACACTTTTTCTAAAAAGGGGAATACATCTGAGCAGTCTAAATGATATAAAATACCAGAGCATAAAACAATATCAAAATGACCATATTTTTCAGCACTTAAATTTCTTACATCATCTTGATAAAAGGTTAAGTTTTCCAACCTTAATAAATCTTTAGCGAATATAGCTTTTTGTATGTTTGATTCTCTTCCTTCTATCCCTACAACAGTTGCTCCTTGCATAGCAAACTCAATAGCGTAATGCCCCTCTAAACAAGCTAAATCTAAGATTCGAAGATTTTTAAAATCACATTGTGTGATATCTTGAATCATTGTCACAATTTTTTTTAATGCAGGATTTGGTTGTCGAATATCTCTTGTATATAGAGTATCCGTTAATTTAATATCATAAGCGGTCCATTCACCATATTTACGAATAATGTTTTCTTTTTCGAGAACAAAATCTTTCATGATACAATTCGCCACCTTTAACATAATATTATGTGTAATATATACCTTAATAAGATCAATATATGTGTGTATAACTTGTATTTAGACGAAGGTAAACATTTTAAAGCTTCTCACTTTATCATGTGGTACGTCCACGATTCCTTCTTTTTGGGAGCCACTCGCAAATTTAGAACAATATGCAGCTCAAATAGTCAACTAATTAAACTACCTATTCATCTCATCTATCTAAATTATAGAAATAATTCTAATTTAACTAATTAAGATTTTTTCTTTTACATATAAAATCTTATTATATTCATTTTTAGCCATAGCCAGTGCAAATGTCATAATGATAAGTGGGACACCACATTGCTATCAAGCTAAGCAAACAAAATACTCCTTAAAATAAAATGAAAAAATACATTATTTTTTCTTATAAAAGAAAAGCAAAGAATAAACTTTAATATGTATTAATCCAAACAAGAGAAGATGATTCATGTGAAACAATTTACTAAATTTCCTCTGACATTTTTAGTTATGTTCCTAGCCAATTTAGCGAACTATTATTTTATCCTATTTATGTAATAATAAAAGCCTTCCTAATTATAGGAAGGCAACGTTCTAAAATGAAAACCTATATTTGATTACTAATTAAATTACCTCAAACTGATAATATACACTTTTCCCATTCTCCCTAGTTACTTTAATTTCAGCAAATCCTTTACCAATGACATCCATTCTAACCTTTCCATTGCCCTGTACTGTATATTTGACAACTTTTTCTCCATCTATTGTTGTATGCTTTGCTGCAACTCCATCTTCTGTTCTAGATTGACCAACACGCCAACAGTCACTGCACTTTTTTGTGCTCTTAGATATCATTTCATTTTTTACATGTACGCTGTTAGTAGATGCATCAGCAATACCATTTGTACTCAACAAAATTATGGAAGTTATTAAACCTATTCCCAGTTTCTTTAACATTATTTCATCCCTCCTGTGATAATTCATAATTTTATATTAAACTGAGATTCTTTCAGGTAACTTTCATTTACCTTACAATAACCTTAAATCCCTTTCTGTAGATATCGAATTCTTTGGAAGAAAGAATTCACATAGTTTATATTGATTTTTTTAACATGGCCATGTGGATTGGCCCTACATTATTAGCTATATGTTCCTTTCCGTTCATTTTCTGCTATTAGTTCATGTGTTAAATAGATCAAATACATAATGACTGAGAGAATTAGATAACTAGCAGTTTTACCTTTATCAGCAATTAAATGCCTTGCTTCGACTAGAATCACTTTTATTATTAACAAAATCTCACTAGCTCAAATGTAATAACTTATGAGTATAAGAATATTTTCTGAGCTTTAATATAATGTAAAATTAGTAAGAAACTTATTTCATGAAAAAATGTTAACTATTAAAGAATTAGAAGTGATTATATGAATAAATTATTACTATCGTGTTTATTAGCTACATTCTGTCTAAATATCGCAGGATGTTCTAATGATATGACTATACTAAAGGATAGTTCTAAACCTTCAACACCTACGAAGGCGAAATGCATTAACAAAGCTTGGTACAAAAAACATATGCCATATAATAGGTTATGCTAAAGATCATAAGGCGAATATGAATGTATATAGTAAACAACATATAAAAACATTGTAATTAATTGTTATAAATCTACCTAAAAAGACTATCAATAATGGTGGTCTTGTTTATATTGGTGAAATTGTACTAGAATGATAGAATAGATTTAACTGTATGACGTAGGGTGGGTGCTGTCCTTTCTCTTTTTTATGTAGAGGGAAAGTAGGTGACTCCTATGATGGAATATTTACTGTCTTTGCTACAGAATTTATTGAAAGTATTTCTAGGAATTATTGTTATTGGTTATGGAAACAAGCTAGTGAGTAATATTAGCAAAACGCAAAAGAACCTCCCTACGCCGTCGGAAGCAAAAGGGAAGTTCTAGAAAAAGAAAATAAATTTATTTAGTAACTACCCGCCTTACGGCAACAGTTACCAGAAGAGATGTATCAAGCATCTCTTCTTTTATTATATACCCAAGGTATTACTGTAATACTACTGTAGTAATAATTATATCAAACGAACATAAAGTAATCTAGCAACTTGACCACGTGTAATACTATCCACCAAAATCATATGTACCATTTTCCATAATCAGCTACTATACTTTCCCTTTTTATATCTATGTTTTCTTTATATAACCAAATGATCAATAAGAACATCTTTAAAGATTGTATCTGTCCGTAGATTTGCTAAAGATATTAAAGTTGTTGCTGCAAATACTGTACCTAAAAAAGTTGTTTCATTTTCACGCTATTTCCCCTTCTTCTCCTAATTATTTTTACGAATGAAAATATACTTTATTTTCCAACGTAATCATAATAACATAAATACATTATATTTATATATATATTTATTTATTGTTTTTAATGATAAAAATACTAATCCCCCAGAACACTATAGACTCACCAAAAAACTCTTCTTGGCTATAGAAGAGTTTTTACTACGACTTCACTGTTAAATAGCATTTTCCTTTATTTCAAGTAAATGTCTGCTGTATTCTTTTTAAACTAGCCGAGATATTGTTTTAGTATTTCTAGCCCTATTTTCAACTCTTCTAATGAGTTTGTAGAGGATAGAGCAACTCGTAAATACTGATTAGGCATGGTTTGTGCGGTAATAAAACGCTCGGAATGAAAAACCCGAATGCCGTGCCTCTCCAAATCTGTTTCTAATTGAAATGCATCATAATGATTTTGAATAGGTAGCCAACGGTAAAAACTAAAAGGATGCCCGACAGGCTTGTTGGAAGAAAAATATCCTGAATAAATTTCGTTTGCAGACTCTGCTAAAAATTTCTTCTGCTTAACAATTTCATGAGCTTTTCCTGATAACACTAGCTCTGTTATCACCTCTACGTCTAAGGAAGATGTTTTAACATTGACATTAAATATAGCCTTTAAAATATCCTTACGTAAGGCATCTCCGAATACCATATAAGCAACCCTTAATCCTGAACAAATGCACTTAGAAGTTCCACTAATATAAACACTTTGTTCTGGAAGTAAATTAAACATTGGTTGCTCATAATCAGAAATAACCCCTGCTGTCAAAAATGCATGAATATCATCCTCAATCAAAATTATTTGATGCTTTCGAATGATTGCTGCTAACTCTTTTTTTCGAAAATCTGAAATCATAATCGTAGTAGGATTAGAGCAAGAAGGCATTAAAAAAATACCATGAATATCCAATTGACTACATTGCTTATCAAGTTCACCTGGGAGCATTCCAAATTCATCCCCTTGAATGGGTACTAATTGAATATGTAGCATTTTTGCCAATTCGATAAAATTTGAATAGGTGTATACATCAGTTGCAATTCGGTTTCCAGGTTTAAACAACGCTGTCAATGTAATTGCTAAAGCATTTTGTGCCCCCGAAACTATTGCTATATGGTCTTGATCCACATTAATGCCGAAAGACTTCATCCAATAGAGACCTGCCGTTTTTTGATGCGGAAGACCAGTTGGATCATTGTAATTTAATAGCTGCTCTAAATATTTTTTATCTACGACCTTTTGAATAGTCTCTGCGACAATACTATTAGTTTGCTCAAATGATGCTACTAATCCAAGATCAATACAGTTTCTGATTTTCTCTGTAGAAATAGTAATGGAACGAGTTGCATTAGGAGCTACAAAAGTTCCACTCCCTGTGATTGCATAAATTAGGCCTTTAACTTCACATAGTTTGTAAGCTCGGGTAATTGTTGTAAAGTTTAAATCTAAAAAATCTGCTAATAGAAGTGGATAGTATTGCGATGCAGTCGTCTGTTCGCAACCTTGCGGATGCTTATACACGCTTTTTCAAAAAACAAAACAGCGCACAGCGTGTTCTTTCTAGAAGAATGAAAGGATCTTCTCGCTGGAATAAACAACGAGTAAAGGTAGCTAGAATTCATGAATACATATCAAATACTAGAA
>NZ_JBQENW010000035.1:9331-36237 GCF_052044835.1 Bacillus sp. 22475
TACTATCCACTTCTTTTAGCCAAACAAGCTCTTTCTTCATGGCAGGTAGTTTGGCAGAGCATGTACCATAGGTCAAGCCTTTTCCTGTCTCTTTGTATGCATGATCCCATAAGGATAGGAAATGATTAAATACAAAGCGAGAACACCCAATCGTTTTGTTGATTAGAATTGCTTGTGCTTGATTTGGATAGATACGAAACTTATAGGCTTTATTCATCATTATTTGATTCACCTCTATTTTGGTATATGACTATTATACACCAAACGTACATTCGATAGGTAGTGGAGTAATACTTTCTATATGTCGAACAATTAAGATGGCTTCCTTCCATCCCTTGTTCGAAGCCAATTCATCTCTCACCTACTCACTGGACTGTGACCCTTCACGTTCCTTGAGGAAGGAGTCTTCTTGGCTAAAATGATAAATTATAAAAGGACAGCTATCCTTAGATAACTGTCCTTTTATTAAATATGCAATAAATATATTATTGTTATCGTATATTAATTATTCAAACTTAATGTTTATTAAAATGGTAAATATGGTTTTGGATCTACTTGTCCACCTATATACTGATTCTTAATTTCGAAGTGCAAATGGTTCCCAGTAGAATCGCCTGTACTACCTACTTTCCCTATTACTTGACCTTGTTGTACATGTGCCCCTACAGTAGTTAAAATTGAGTCCATATGACCGTATAATGTCCAAAGTCCGTCTTCATGCCTAATAACCACCGCATTTCCATATCCACCAAATCCTTGACCTCTTACACCAAAACCAGCAAATTCTACAGTTCCTGATTTAGATGCCATTATTGGTGTACCCTTTGCCGCTGAGAAATCAATACCTTTATGTACTGTCCCCCAACGACTTCCATACCATGAGCTAACATTTGGATTTTTGATAGGCATTTGATATTTAGAAGAACCTGAATCTGTTTCATGCGGATTCATCCACTTGTCGCCTTCCCACGTCTTAAATTTTAGCCAACCATCTGTTTTTCCATCTACTATTCTAAATGTTTGTCGCCCATACTTCGCTCCAGCATTCGCAACCTTTGATGAGAAAGAAGGTTCATCATATGCATAGAAATCTCCCATGACACGTTCTTCCCCATTCAATTTAATCCAAACTGGACCTTCCCATGTTTCAATCTTCCACCAGCCATTATCTCTTTTTTCCACGACTCCTACATTTTGGGCACCGTACTCTGATCCACCATTTGTTTTAGCTGAAGTAAATGACGGTTCTTTATACCCATAGAATGATTGATTCACGTACTCAGAACTATTAGCAGCGTGAGTTACCATACTAAATGTCGAGATAGATAGAATAAAGAATAATAACATTACACCCCTTTTTAACATATACTCTCTTCACTCCTTTTCGAATAAATTTATATTTCGATTATCACATTAACATATTTTTCTATATTTTTACTATTTAAAAACCATTTGATATTCCTATCTCATTCCTATAATAAGAAAATAGTTTTTTACTCTAATATAAATATTTACGCTTAATAAAAACAAAAAAATCCCCTGCTTTAATACAGAAGATTTTGATGTTATTTCCAATCTATATATTTAAAACTCTAGCGATTTGACGGGCTTTGGAATTCTCAATATAATAATGCACTTCTAATCCTTTTCTTTCTGCACGAAGTACGGTTCCTCTCAATTTTGATAAATTTTGTGAAACCGTAGATTGTGGAAGCTCTAAAATCTCTATTAACTGTTTAACATTACATGTCTTATGGTACATTAACTCATTTACTATTTTTAACCGTACTGGATGTGTCATTTCCTTTAATACATCTACATCTTCTTCCAAGATTTCTTTTCTTTTAACTCTAACATTTCAAATTCCCCTTTATTATTTATTTCTTTTTTCCTATTATTACTATACATAATTACTTAGGTATGTTTCCCTTTTCGCCTGTTAAAAAAGTATATTTTGATCAAATCTTCAAATCAAAAAAGATTATTTTTACAGAAATTACAATAATACATACTACTTGAATCTCAATAAATGTAAATTAATAGAATATTCCGTCTTATATTGATAAATGCTATTAAATAGATTTTGATAGAGGAAATTTCTGATATGATACTAATTGCTGAATAATATCTTTGGAGAGGATGAAATTGAACAATGAATGTTCATATACAGGGGAACGAGCAAATAACTCATTTATTAAATGAATGGTATCAAGAAATTAGGGCTAGGCATGTAGACGCCGCTCAATTACTTAAACAAGAAATTGAAAACAGAATTCATAATATAGAAGAAAATCAAACGATATTATTATACTACTCACTACTAGATTTTAGACATCAATATTTAATTGATAGCTTAAGTATTTCTAAAGATAGCTTTAAACAAAGTGATGCTTACAAAACTCCTACAGACGATTTCCTTTCATACTATTATCACTTCTTTAAAGCCATTCATTCCAATGTTACCGGCAATCATAGCCTTGCAAAAATACATTACGATAAAGCAGAATACCTGTTAGAAACAATACCTGATGAGATTGAACATGCTGAATTCCATTATGAGTTAGCCATTTTCTATTGTCATACACATAGATCAATTTTATGTATTAATCATGTAATGAAGGCTAAAGATATATTTTCAAAGCATCCTGGATATGAATTAAAAGTTGCCTTCTGTAATAACTTATATGGATTAGCATGCACTCATTTAAAAGAATGGGAATTAGCTGAGGAACACTTTATCTCTGCTATGGATACATTCCAAAAAGAAAATTTAGAATACAATATTTTAATTGTCCGTCACAATCTAGGGTTTATGTACGCTACTCAGAATCTATCTGAAGTAGCATTACGATATTTATCTGAAGTTAATCAGAAACTACCTAGCGATTATAAAGCTGTATTTATTGAAGCTAGAGAGCATTATAAATTAGGAGAACATGAAATTGCTCAAGAATTAATAAAAAAGGGCCTCCAACTCTCTACTCAATTGGGAATTGAAGGTTATATTCATCACTTTAATATTTTAGAAAAAATAAATCTACATAGCTGTGCTAATGATTTAGAAAAAGCTGTTTTAGAAGGAATTTCTTATTTTGAACGAGAAGAACTATATGAGTATATAAATGAATATACCGAAAAATTGGCAGTCCAATTTTACAAAGAAGATAATCATCTAAAAGCTAGCTATTACTTTTATGAAGCTAGTAAAGCCAATGAAAAAAACTTTAAAAAAGGAGCATTAAAATGAAAAAATTAGCGGTTAGCTTACTTGGTATCTTAATTGTCGTTACAGTAACTTTTGGATCAAGTTCTTCAACAGGCACTCAAAGTACTGTAAATATTATTAAATATTCGCATGGACATACTGGATAATGAAAGGAAGGATTACACCTTCCTTTTTTATATTTTAGAATGATAAACGTATCCCCTCTACATCTATAAGAATTTAAGAAATAAATAGTTCAAAAGATAAAATAAAAATACTATAATTAAAAACTTCCATTTGTTTCTTTTCGTTGGTTTTCCAGCATGTTGTATATAAAAGAATAAGGCAATGCCTGCCATGGTAATAAAAAAATTGATAATAATCCATCATCTGTAATAACCCCTCCATACAAAAAATAAGAAGTCTCTTTTTTAGGAGACTTCTTATTTCTAATACAAACGACATACATAGGCTAAACATACACAATAAAGTCAGGATGATGTACTTTATTGCCTTTTTATCATAACATATAATTTGTAATTTTTGTTTAATAATTCCACAAAATAAAACTTTATCAACCTTAAAATGCTTTATAATAAAAAACAAATACAAATAAAATTAATAATATATTCACTTGATGCAGACGGAATATGCTCAAAAGATATATAGTTCGGTTACAATATCATTCATGATTTTTTAATTTTTTCCTTCCCTTCTGTTAAGAATACTTCAAAACTTGACTGATTACCTTACGTTAATACTTTATATATGCAAAATTACATACTAACCCTCATTGAAAATAATTCTCATTGTAACTATAATGGTTTCAGGGATTGAAATTTTCACTTTCGTTTCAAATCTCACAATATATTAAAGGAGGAAATACTATTATGAAAAAATTGATTTTAGCAGGGGCACTAGGAGTGGCAGTATTTTCAGGTATGAACTTACCAGGGGCTGAGGCATCAAAAGCGAGTGCAGCTACTACGAATTTAGAAATTCAAGAAGTCACAAAATACTACTCTATGAGTTCCTATGAAGTGTCTCAAAAAGAATCATTTAATCTAAAAAAAGGGGAAGAACTTACAGTCTTTGTACAAAATTCAGGGTTCCCAATTTCTTATACGGTCTTTGATGCGGATAATCAAGTAATTGGCACATTCAATGCTAATTCCCCATATGGTCGCGTATTTAAAGCGCAAAAAGACGGTAATATTTCTGTACAATTTCAAGCAGGTGTAAATTCTACGTACATGAAGAAGATGAATTTTACAGCTAAATTTGCTGTTTCTAAACTTAACCAATAATAAAAAATGTAACGATCCTCTTTACAAACAAATTAAAAAGGTATATCCCTTCAATGGGATATACCTTTAGTTTTAGTGAATTTTATATTGACCAGATAGCTGCTCTTGCGCCATACGAACTAAACGTTTTGTAATTTCTCCACCTACTGAACCATTTGCTCGTGCAGTTGAATCCGGTCCAAGTGTAACACCAAACTCCTGAGCAATTTCATATTTCATTTGTTCAATTGCACTTGCTGCAGCTGCTATTAAGATTTCGTTTGAATTATTATTTTCGCGAATTTGCATTTTTTAAACACCTCCATTGAATTTGGTAATATCATGCTCTATTTCCAACAAAATATGCAAAAAAATTATTCGTTTACCTATTTTACATATATACCTAAGCTTTCATCCCTTATGTGGGAATAAATAAAGGTATAGGTCATACCCTATACCTTTACCTTCTTCTATCTTACTTACTTTTGAATTCCCTTATTAACCCCTGTAACTCTTGCGAGAGCCAATTTAAAGAATTTGCTAACTCTGCAATATCTTGTACATATAGTTCTTGCTCTTTCATACTTGTCTCCACATTACTACTGCTATTCACATATGTATTTGCAATGTGTGATAATTCATTTATAAACTGAACAATAGTTTGATTATCTTTTAGAATGTCACTTGAATGATTCGAAGTCGCTTTAATTTGATTTGTAACAGATTGTGCAGATTCTGAAATTTTTTCAAAGAAAGCACCACTACTTTGAACAAATGTTATTCCTAATTCTACTTCCTTTGAGCTCTTCTGTATGGATCTTACAGCTCTCTCTGCTTCAGCCTGGGTTTCACCAATTAATTTAGCTATATCCCTTGCAGATGCCTCGGTTCTTTCCGCTAATATACGTACCTCGTCCGCAACACCTGAAAATTCTTCCCCCATCTCTCCAGCACATGAGGATTCAGTAGAAGCATTTAAAGCTAATGAATTTGTTTGATTTGAAATGGTTGTAATTACAGTAAGAATTTCATGAATTTCCTTAGATCGTGCTTCGAATGCATAAATACTAGAAGGTACATCCTGAACTGTATCTTGGATTCTTTTCATTTGATTCACGATTTGCTTAATCAAATCTTTTCCCTCTACAGAATGCTGTTCCATGTCTTCCAAAGCATTTCCAACTTGTTTTGCAGCTCCTTTAATTTCTTTCATCTTACTTTCCATTTCTTGAACAATCTCTAAACATTTTTGCACTACATATTCATGAGAATGTGCTCCTAAATTTAATCCTGTAATAGCACTTGCAATTTCTTTAAAGGCTATGCTATTCTCTTTTGTACTTACCGACAATTCCTGTGAAGATGTCGAAACCTGTTCAGCAGTCTGCCTTACTTTATCTATAATCCTATTAAACTTTTTAATAGTGTTATTAAAATAGATATTGGTTATCCCTATATCATCAGATCTTTCATTCAATTTAATACTTAAATCCCCTTCACCAACTTTACGTAACCCTTCTTGTAAATCCTTTAAAGGCGATAGAGAGTTTCGTGAGATAAATATTTGAATTGTAATTGCGATAGTTAATGAAATTATAATAAATAGTAAACCTTGTACCATAAAGTTTTTCTTTGTAAGAGGAATAATAGAAGCTTCCAAATCCGCTGCAACAATTGCAATTATATTTTTATTTTCATCTGTAACTGGCTCTAAAATTGTTACCCAGAATCCTAATTCATCTTCATACACTTCTGTCATTTGTGCCTGTTTTGTTTGTATTACTTTATCATATGTTTTCATCCAATAAGTAGGCTGCTCATAGTATTCACCTGGTTTTACAGAAACAGTATTTGCTAATTGTGTATCCAAAGCTACTATTTGTAATTCAGCTTTATCATTTAGCTTGGCTCCTGTAACATATGTTTGCCCAACACTTTTCATATCTTTTATAGATTTATCTAATTGCTCTGTCAATTTTTCTTTCTTCACTCTTTGAGCTGTGGGGTCTTTTGCTACATCTCTTACTATTTCTAGATCTAATTGATTTAATACCACATCACCTGTTTCAAAAGACTGCCTCTCAAATATAGACATCATACTATTTTGAAACATATTAAAACTTAACGCTCCCATACTTCCAACAAGGGTCAGAATTACTAATACCGTTAGTAATACATTTTTTTGAAGCAACGATAGCTTATGCCAATATTTTTTCATTGATTTCTCCTTTCTTATTTTCAACAATACAAAAACAAAGTAGTAACATATTAAGAGGTTCTCTTTCTGTTATTAATTTAAACTTTAAAATAGCATACTAGTCACTCAACCAAACGTTCCAATTTTTTTCGTTTGATAGGGTTTCTTTCCTTATATACTGATAGTTTCACTATATTTAAAGTAATAATTTAACGAATCTAAGCATTTATGTATTTAAATTCAAATGCATGATGCCATTGTAATGAGCATCAAAATGCAGCTAATTTAAAACTCTCTCTTATATAGCACCACTTAAAAATTAATAGTTATGACACCTATGATTAATAATGCTAAAGTTTATTTTCTTCTTTTTGAAGCCCATTCTGATCTATTGTACAAATATCAGTTTTTACATTTGCAATCGCACCTTTTATATGTCCAACTGCTTCTGGAAGTCTATTAAAAGGAAGACTTAATACTTCTACTACTTCATCTTTTCTATTTGTACTGATTTCTTCTAAATCGATGGTGTTAAAGGCTTTGCCTATAATAATTACTATAATGTTTAATGGACTACTAAGAATATTTAAAATTTCATATTTATCTCCTAAAGATTTTCAAATTAGATTTGTTGCAGTTCCTTCAGTGAGGATTTTTTATAATATCGTTAGTTTTATAAAGACTAGAATTTTTAAGAGCCTCATCTTTAGTTGTCTTTATCTTGCACAACAATAAAATTGGAAAGTTTAATCCAATCTCCTATTTTATAACTTCTTCCCTTATTTTTCTATAAATTTATAATATCTACCTGTACAAATTTATCTTAGACTCTTTTTGCCTTTATTCTTCAATTGTCTTAGATTCATATGAGGTAGCGCAGTAAGTAAAGTTTTAATAAAAAACTTTTGTATAAAAAAAATGCAAAAATATATACACTTAAATATTCATATAGGGGGCACCATACATACCCATCAACTTAAGAATGGAAACAAAATGAACTTTCGTTCATATGAACGAAAAAACTCTTAAAATATTTTGTGTCCTTAAAAATAAGCATACCAAATAAACCTAGACTGGCTAAATTTCAAAAATTATGCAGCTTTCTTTTGTTTTCTCAATCCATTGTGCTCATCAACAATACCCAAAATATCAAAGACTGTTTTCTTCTCGTATCGATGAGATTTCCGGCCATTCTTCTGAATTAAGTGGAACAGGCGGATTAGAATCTTTGTTATTTCTTGGGTGTTTTGCTGTATGGTTTGATATAAAATGTGTAAATGATCTTGAATCATTCCAATTGCCTTATATTCACTTAATTCTTGTTTCTTTTTTTGTAAAATTAATTGTCGCATCTTAAACATAATAGAAGAACATATAAAAATAGAAATGAGCTTTCCATACACATGGCATTCTAAGCGCTCTTGTTTAATATTTTGCCAATGATGAATTTGAAATAGAGATTTCCAAGTTTCAAAATCTTAAGTTGATGGGCATGGGGGCACCATATCATTTCGGACACAAATTAACCAATTCTTCGCATGTTAAGGCACTGGCTGTTTAATCAAGATCCATGTAATTTAAAATATACAAAAGGCCCCTTTTCATCTAAAGGGATCTAACACTATAAATATTATAATAACTAAATGAACTAATTTCTTAACTTACAGGAAATCGAATGAAATGTTTCTAAATTGTTGTAAAAAGACAATAAAGCTATTAAATTTTTAAAACCTAAAACAAGCATAACCCCGTTTTAATTTTAGGACGGGGTTAAAATATAGTTGTTTAATTTTCGATATAAGATACTTAACTGTACTCAAAAATATAACAATGAAGTAGTTTGAAAATCTAAGATTTATTCAAAAATAGCGGCCAATTGTGGAAGAACATTCATTCTATCCCCCTTAAGTCCCAAATATTTTTAGGGAAAATAATTGTTTCATCTGTATAATCAAATAAATTATTGAACCTTGTGATAATTCAACCTAAAATTCTATTCTTTATTTTTTTAGCTGCGTAATCACCATAAAAGTAAGTGTCCATTAAGTCATTGTATTTAGGAGTAGTAATTATGTATTTACCATTTTCATCGACTTCAAACAAAGTTACATTACTATATTCCGATCCCACAGTGTGATCTTCTGGATTTGAATCCTCCACTAACTTATCTATGTTGGGTTGTGCAACGAACTAGTAAGTACTAAACAAAAGATTTAATCGCTTTCTGTGTATGGATGAGCCAAAATGTCGTTACAACTTCTTTAACTCAGTTATCTAGCTGTTTAGAAGTATCAACAGAAATGCTCATCAGTTCTGAGGGATTAAGTCAACACTTTAATAAAGCGCTGCCCAATTTTTACAACACATATTAGTTGAGCTACTAAATTAAAAATTGATCTCATCTATATCAATTTCCTCTCCATATACTTCTGTTTTCAAGCGTATTCTTATTTTGGATATCTTTGCCCATCTCCCAGAATAAGGATAATTAGAGCAAAGATATTTATATAACTTCCATCATCAATAAGTAGGGGCCATAACTTAGTATCTAAAGCTAGTCCAAAAAAGGGGCCATTTTTATTAAATATGGTTGTGCACGGTCCGTACATTGCATCAAGATCTTAAATTCTAATCAGGGTGTTTTAATTAAAATCTTGGTATGAAGGACTTTCTATTTGGGGTATTTGCTTTTCTTAGCTTGATAGCGATGCGTCAGGACCCCCTATATAAAAATAACCTCTTACAGATATATTATCTTAAGAGGTTATTTTTATAACACATAAATGTTTAGACTGTTTGCTCTTCATTTTCGATTTTAATTTCATTTGTAGTTAACTGTCTAACACTGACTATCGTTAATGGCCATAAAATTGCGAGTAAAGTTATTATTGTTGCAATTATAAGTGTGAATTTAATTCCAATCATCAATGATAGCGGTCCTATTAATGCTAATCCAACAGGCTTAAGGGAAATTGAGCCAAACCTATTAATAGAATCTACTCGGGATAAAAGATGGTTTGGAACAATTTTAGTAATTGTAGTTGCTTCCAAGGTTGAAAAGAAGGAAATTACTATCCCAGCTACAAACTCTGAAATTACTAATAGATAAAGAGGTGCTGGTATTGCTAACAGTAGTAATGTTGGACCAGCTCCTAGTATTAACAAGGAATAAGCTACTAATAACGGTTTATTGGGCTTATAATACATCGCTAAAAGACTTCCAACCAAACTTCCTATTCCTAGTGAAATCGATATTAATGCCCAATCCGGTGCACCTCCCAAATGTCTTTCCGCTACAACAGGCCCGAGAACTTGCATACTAGACAATAGGAATAGTTGAAATACACTAGCACTTATTATTAATGCTGTTAACCATTTTTGTGTTAACACATATTTCAGTCCCTCATTCATTTCCTTAAACAGTAAATTCGTTTTGAAGCCTGAATTCTTAGGAGTACCGATTTTACCACATGTAAATATTAGAATCGCACTAATTAAAAAAGTGAGAGAGTCACCAATCAACAACCAGCTTGGATTTATATACAGTAATGAAACTCCGGCTAAAGCAGGTCCAGCAATTTCTGATATATTATTGGTTATAGCAAACAATGAAAATACTTCTTGTTTTTTTTCGTTAGGAGCAACTGCTGAAACTGCTCCTGTAAAGGCGGGATTAAAAAAGCTACTAATGCCCCCTCTAACTGCAGTCAACATAGCAATGTTTAGTACTGTAGCCTCTCCGGTCAGTAAAAGAATTCCTATTAATCCTTGTGATATAAAACCAACTAAACTGGATATAACTAATATCATTTTTCTGTTATATTTGTCTCCTATTACGCCACCGAATAACAGTAATACAACACTTGGTATTGCTCTAGCTGCCAGTATAATTCCTAAAGCAGAAGCAGAGTCAGAGAACTCTAAAATGGCAAATACTAAAGCTATTGGAGTTACCATATCCCCTAAAGTTGAAATACTTCTTGCAGTAAAGAGGTGACGAATTTGCCTAGATTTCAAAGGATTAAGTTTGTTTTTTAGTGACATTTTTCTCATACTAGTGACTCAGCTAAGTGGACAAATTTATCCAAATCGTTAATGGTGATATCAGACTTATTCCAATTAAACTTTACAGTTCGGGAATTAGTTTTAATATTCACAAACGTTTCATTATAAGAAAAAGAAGGTTCGCCCTCTAAGCCTAAATGATTCCAGATGCCTTTTGATAATTTAGTCATTATTGGAGAGGCTAAAATAGCAAGTCCTAGTAGCCACTCTTCATTATCTAATGTAATGTTATCCATCCATTCCTTAAGTATATTTACTGCTGAGGGAGAATTAAAATTATTTGGTTGAAGAAACTTAGATTGTTCTGAAACAGCTTTAGAAATATTTTTAGTAATATCTACTTTTATGGAATTTATATTATTCTCTATCGCTGGTTCTAGTTTAGTTTTAATCCAAGATCTCAATTGGTTAATCTCATTTACCATTTTACTTAAAGTAATATCTGCTACCCCATCATCCAGCTCAATTTGTGATAGAAAATATCTTAGTTCATCAGAACTTAAACCAGTGTTTTCTTCTGTAATATCCTTTAGCCATATTCCATGTTTTTTACTAGTAGAACATTTTTGTCCTTCTAAAAATAACATCCCATTGACGATAGTGTTGTCAAATGGACCCACATAGTCATTAGATTGTTGTGCTATGACATGAGGTGCAATGAGTCCTGGAGTAGAATTGTCGTTTCCGAAGACCCCAACTGTAATAACAGAACTTTTAGGATCAAATGGATTTAATTCTTCTTTTTTCTTCTCTTTATAAACTTCTCCACAATATACGCTGTATATGTAATAAGGATTGGATAAGACAAATCCATCTTCCACTAATTCACTATTTATCCCCCAAGTTCCAGGTCCACTCAAACGAATACGACCTTCACTTTGATTAAGATACTTATTTACCGCTCCCATCCATTTCTCATTAACACCAGATTCTTTTAAAGATGTTACGATATTATTTTTATCTAATGGTCTAGTAAACCAGCTTTTAACTCTTCTCCATTCTAGAGTACTATTATCTAGTCTTGATTTAGGTTCTAAAAGTTCTTCGGGTTGAAAGTGTGCACCACAATTTACACAAGAACTTCCACCAGAAGGTGTTTGACAATATGGACATAAACCTGAAATCCATGTCCCCATTAAAGGGTTCTTTGTTTCTTTTGAATATGGAACATTTTCTTCTTCTAGATTTGCTCCGTTGTTATCTACTAACTTTTTAAGAATAGTTTCATGAATCTTAGAATATGAATCTTTATGTTTTACAGAAAGTGGATTTATCCACTCATCAATGCAGATGTCTAAGTTAGATAAATCTTCTATGATCCCATTATGGAAATGTTGGCATGTTTCCTCTGGAGTCATTCCAGTCGAAATTGATGCAGCTAAGATCCAGTTCTCATATGCATCACTTCCAGTTATTACGCTTACATCGTTACCTAATAGACGTAAAGAACGACTAAGTATGTCAGCTCTCAGATATGTACCCGTTCCATGTCCTATATGCATTCTTCCATTAGGCGTTGGCTGCATTGGTACTATAAGATATTTTTTCTTCACATTTTCACATCCCATTATTAATTATATACTCTCTCTTCTATTTCTAATTGAAATCTTTCTTCTATAAGTGAAATTAATTCATCCAAACATGCCGAATTAGGAATTTTAACATAAATTATACCGCTTACTGCTGAGGAATCTAATAGCCCATCTATAACATCTCCAGATTTAACTTTTATATCTGAACTAATGTATCCAGGTATGTCCATGAAATCTTCTTCAATACTCATCAATTTTATTTTCCCTCTTTTTACAGGAAGCATAAATTGTCCTATTTCGTCATTTATGTTCCAATCCGTGGACTGTTCATAAATATATTTTTCTTGTAATGATAATGCGATATGTGCTTCCCATGAATCAAATCCGTTTTGATAATTTAACATTTTTCTAATTCCGCCCCCACCAGGTCTTGAAGCTATTTCACCTGCTATTAGCCCTTTTGATGTTACAAAAACTTCCAAATGAGTTACTCCATTATTGATACCGACAGCTTCGATTGCTTTTTCATGAATTTTTATTACTTCTTTACTAATTTCGTTAGAGTTCGGTAAGGTTATGGAACCAAAAATACCACTATTATATTCTATGACAGGTTTAATATATTTTGAGACTTTAATAAATTTTACTTCTCCATCTATTACCAAAGCATCACAATGTAATTCTTGCTGAACATCTAAAAATTGTTCTATGATAACTGGAAACTCCTTTTCAGAAGTGGTTATTGGATTTTTTAATTGATTGAAAAATTTAACTCCAGCTTCATTTTTTATATCTTCCACCGAGTAAAAAATTTTTGTAGCGTCTGATCCTGCACCCATGATTGGTTTAATTATTACAGGAAATCCTACCTCTTTACTTAATTCGATTGCTTCTTCTTGGGTAGTAGCAATCTTATATTGAGCAACTGTAACTCCAGCCGTTTCTAATTTACGTTTCATTGCAAATTTATTAGTTGTGTTTAAAACTGTATAAACTGAAGGCCCCTCTAATCCTAAGAAACTTCTTATATATGCAGCAGTTAGTGCGGCTCTTTCAGAAAGGGAAATTACTGCAGAATACTCATTACAATTTCTAGACTCAACTACAGTTTGAGTAGATTCTGAAGGATTGTTTAAGTTTTTTACAATAATTAAATCAGATCCTTTTGGATACATATCAATAAAACGTTCTTCAATAACAAAAGTAACTTTTAAATCCGGTCTTGCAGCAAGAGCAGCTGAATGTACTCTATCTCCTGTATTTACTACTAAAACAGATTTCATGGTATTTGACTCCTTTCTATTTGAGAAGCATCTCCTGATTCTATAGCTGCTTCCCTTTCCTTAGTCCATTGGTAGAATGTACTCTCATTTAGAGGATTCATTTGATTACTTGATGTTATAAATCCCATTAAAGGTTCAATTCGAGCCCCTCTTATTAATTTTGCTCGGTATGTAGCCATTCCATAATCTATATGTTTATAGCCCTTTTCAATCGCAAACTTTATAGCTTCATAATATACTAAGTTAAAATATTCAAATGATTTTGCTGAGTAATCTTTATGTATACCCACACTTCTAGCGAATATAGTGTCTCCCCATAGATAGAACAATGCTCCACCCACAGTATCAGTATCATTTTCAGTTTTAAGTAATAACACTAAACTATACTCATTTGAGGTATTAGTCATTACAGTTAACTCTTTCAATTCACTCTCAGCAGAGGCCACATGTCCATATTTTCTTTCATGACTTGAGAATAATTCAGAAAGAATTTCTTTTGACTCTAATAAATCGCTTTTTACAACGCTATATCCTTTAGAATTAAATACTTTACGCTCTCGTCTAATTTTTGTATTCACACTACTCATGTATTCTTCAAATGATTCCCACTTAATATCTATAACTGTATTAGCACCTGCAACAAAGAAGGAGTCCTTTCCAACAATTTTTTCTAGTTGATCAACTCCAGCTGGGTTTATGTAGAGAGCCGAGATTGAGACAGTATTTAATTTTTCTAAGTAGCAATAAGCTTCACTAAATAGACGGTATAGTAGATAATTCTGTTCATCCATTTGTAAATTTTCATCAATTAAAAATTCACATGCGTATGCAGCTCTAGAACCTACAATTAAACTTGGCGACCAGTCAGAAATTCCAAAATCCCCTCCAGATCTTAATAAAAATCTATTATATGGCTCATAATACCCCCTTTGGCTTGGTTTCCCCCAATATATAGGTAGCACACCTGCTAGTTTTCCATCACATCTATGAGCTATTATGTAACCTGTGTTACCATTTCTTAATCTCTCTATTGCAAGAAGCCAAGGTTTACTTACATAATAAGTTCTATTTTTTGAGAGTTGGAGCAATTGAATTTCATCAATATCTTCTATTGAGTACACAAAATCTATTTCAAACGAGATATCTTCTTTTGGATCTACTATATAATTCAATGGATTTCTACCTCCATTAAAATGTCAGATAATTGATTAATCCCACTTCCATTCCACCCTCGATCATAGCCTCTGTTCATCAATATTGAATTCATACCAGCCTTTTTAGCTCCATCAAGTTCATTATCATTTCCATCTCCCAGGAAAATACATTGATTAGCTGGAACGTTCAGTCTATCTGATGCGATTTTGTAAATAGAGACATCCGGCTTCATAATTCCTACTTCAGAAGACAAAATAACTTCATCAATAAGAGGACCTATTTGCGAGGACATTAACATCTCTCTTACATCACTACTGCAATTAGATATAACTGCCGTTTTTATACCTTTTTTCTGAAGAGTATAAAAAACATATAATGCGTAAACATCTGGATTTTCAAAGGCACTACCATGAATACTTTTTCTAACTTCCATTGCTTGCTTAATTGTGTGATCTGACCAATTAGCATTTATTTCATTTCTTAAGTAATAGAAATAATCTTCTAAATTAATTGTTTCTCTGATTCTTCTCGTAGCTTCCCAATGAGGCTTAAGTTGACTGGGTTCGTAGTTTAATGTTTTTGCTGTCTCCAAAAACGCTTTTGTTTTTAATGATTTTGGAAAGGGTATTAAAGTTTCCCATAAATCAAATACAATCGCTTTAATTCCACTTATCTCCATGTTAATACTCCTTTTTGCTAATAGTTTTGTATATAATGATTGGGTTAGAAATGCAATTATTATCAATTACAATATTTGCATTTTGTTTGGGTTGATAAGTGTGTATATATTTCTTTTGAGCAGGGATATATTTTTCATAGTACTTTCTAATAACTTCTTCTCCTTGAGTTGGTACATCTCTCATTTTTGCCCTATCTAACATTGTTGATTCATCAATTTCTAGATAGATAAAGAAGTCCAGAAATTGACTAAGTTCTTTTCTATATAAAAAGACGCCTTCTAATAATACGATAGTATCCTTACGTACTTTATATTCTTTACTTTTAGTAAATTCGTCCTTAGATAAATCAAGATGGCTTAACACTATGGAAAGTTCATTGTTATTTTTAATAGGAATTAAAATTTCATCTATTAATTGTTGGAAGTTGATACTCAAATTATAATACTGCTCAGGTTCAGGTAATGCCGTATTATATCTTATTCTTTTTGGATTATGAAAGTCATCAATATGTATTACTTGTACGTCATAATTTAATTCTAATAATTTAGATTCAAGTTCGTCAGTCAGGCGACTTTTCCCGGATGTATCAACTCCTGAAATTCCAACGATATATGGTTGAGGGTTATTTCTACTATTAAGAATGGTTGATGTTAATTTATCTATCATTTGCTTTCTATTTTGTGAAATCTCCATTATTTCTTTCAATCCTCACTTGTATTAATTTTTTGAATTGAACTGATATGATGTTCAATTCTTCGATATAGAGCGTTATATAAATTCTTTCCATAAACTGTATTGTCTTTTCGATTTAATGGCGTTGGTTCCAATCTAAGCGCGGAGAAGTTTCGGAGAGTCATTCCATTAAATTCTATCGCTCCATCATCTTTAGAATAAATTCTATTTTCAGATTCTTTTCCGTAAATTATCTCACCATATATTGACACTTCAGGTGGATTTCCGTAGTATCCTAATGCTTGAATAATTAGCCCAGCTTCATCAAATAACTTTGAAGCATCCAGTATCTCTTGGATTCTAATAATTTCAGCATTAGAAATTTTGTTACTCCACAAATCACAATAGATTTCCTTAGAAATATGTCGTAATCCTGAATCTCTAAAAATGATTCCTGTATCAGGGCAAATGTCGGATTTCGGATCATAGAGTTGTTCTCGTCCCTCTACTTGATTTTTAGTTGCTTCTTCCTCAGATGTATACATTAACTTTGCTAAGCTTCTTTGTAATACATATATCTTGGGTACTATAAAATTATCTGATTCAAGTTGAAGTTGTTTGATTAACTTCAATATTACCTTTAGTACAGACATTGTGCTATGTGAACATCCAGGAATAACTATAGATTTTCCATTTAATTCAATTAGTTTGTTTTTTAAGTATTTTTGTTTATTCAGACTAATTGCGTTTCCAGAAAACATCACTTTTTCTTTCCACTTATTCAAAGACGGGTGTAATCTCTCAGTTCTTCCGGTTGCTAAAAGTATATGATTTGCTCTAATAACATTACCTTCGGAAGTGATGATATTATTGGGACCTGTTGAAGAATTAATTTCAACTTTTACTACATTCGTATTATATAAAATCGATTCTTTACTTAACTTGTTGTTTATAATGTTACCAATTTCAATTAGTGCACTAGATAGATCTCTAGCTTCTACAGGGTGATTGCTATTTATTATTCTATTAATTTTTTCATTGTTTCTAATTTGATTGAAATCCCCTTTATAACTGGTGTTTTTTAACATACTAGCACCGTTTGAAGAGGTTATAATATCATAGTCTTCAAAAGAACCAGGACCTATAGAATTACCTTTTTCAATTATAAGGATATCTCTTTCAAGAAGTTCAGGGGCAGATGATAGAAATGTAGTTGTTCTGAAACCACCACCAACTATTACTAGGTCATAAAGTTTAGTATTCACAGGATCTTGTTTACTTTTAACTATTGTTAATGTATTGCTCATACGGTTACTTCCTTTAAAAGTAATTCAAATCTATCGCATATTATTTCAGCTTCTTCTAATGTAAGTGTTAATGGTGGTCTGATTTTAAGTACATTTCCAAAACCATAACGGGATGTTCTAAGAATTAGACCGAATTCCATTGCTTTCTCAGCTAACCAGTTTGTTAATATTGAATCAGGTTTTCCATTCATATCAATGATTTCAATACCTATCATTAATCCTAACCCCCGAATATCACCTACAAACGCATGCTTCTTTTCAATTTCTTTTAATCTAGCTAAAATGTATGCTCCAGTATTTCTTACATTTTGTAAGAAATGAGGCTGAGAAATAATATCAAGTGTTGTAACTGCTGCGGCTGCGGCAAGAACATTTGAACCATAAGTAAACGAATGTTCATTTGTTGTTAGCCCACTTAACTCATCGCTCGCTAAAATACCTGCAACTTGTGCTCCAGAACCTCCCAATCCTTTTGCAACAGTAATTGCATCTGGTTCGACATCATAATACTCAGCTGCAAACATATATCCTGTTCTTCCGATACCTGTTTGTATTTCATCAAAAATAAGTTTGATATTATTTCTATCACAGAAATCTCGTAAGCGTTTAAAATAACCTTTTGGAGGAATGATGTTACCCCCATTCCCTGATATAGGTTCTACAAGAAATGCTGCTACGCTACCACTACTTCCAAACTCTAAGAAATCGTCTAATCTATCAACACACATAAAGTTACATGAAGAAGGGTCCTGCCCATAGAAGCATCTATAACAGTATGGATCTGGTACTTGCATTCCCCCTGGAATCGCTAAAGGAAAATTCTCTTTTCTAAATGCGTTTCCAGATAAGTTTGCAGTGAACATTGTTTGACCTAAATGACTTCTAAAAAGTGACATTGTATCTCTTTTACCAGTAGCTCTTTGTGCCATTTTTATTGCGCCTTCATTCGCCACTGACCCCCCACATACTTTTAGATGTGCTTTAGTTATTCTGTTGGGTGAAAGATCTACTAATTTTTGTGCAAGTTTATTTATAGGTTCAGTTTGAAAAGAGGAAGTAACATGAATTAAATCCTCTGCTTGATCTTTTATAGCTTTAATTATAGCTGGGTGTCCATATCCTAGACTTAAGTTAAAGGTTGCTGAAGCACAATCTATATAAGAATTCCCTTCAGAATCATACAGATAAACACCCTCACCCTTAATCATTTTAATGTCAGATACTGGATAATATACAGCGTTTGCATCATTCTTTTTTGTTGCAATATTTCCATCAATATCAATAACTCCCAATATTTTCATCCCCTTTTCTTTGAATATAAGAGTATGATAATTCTAAAAATTGTAAAAGTCAACTAAATTTTAACCAAAAATTTACAAAGAATTTACAAAGAATTTACATTCGAAACATATTATTTACAGTTGAATGAACATATTAAATCGATATGTACAACGTAATAAAAAATATAAGTTCTCTAATCTCTAAATTTAAAGAATCGAATTAAAAGTCTTTTGCAAAATAAATATGCTAATCTTGCAAAGATAGATTTAGGATACAACTTGACATGGAGTGGTGGTCATGCTAGCCTTTTCGGCATAGATGGTTCCTATAGCTACTGATTTTTTGTCTAAATGAGTATGTTGATAGCATCTCTATATAAAGTTTCAATACTCTATAATTGCAACTGTTTGTATTTTCTCTCTACAACAGAATCTAAATGTAAAGGGTGAAAGTGTTGGGGATAAATTATTTTGAAATAAAATCATTCATAAAAAGTAATAATAGGTTTATTTTAGGTATTGATGGTTTAAGTCGTTCTGGCAAAACTACTTTTGTGGAGAATCTTAAATTGGATTTTGGAAATAGAGGAATTCCTTATATGATTTTTCATTTAGATGATCATATAGTTGAAAGAAAAAAAAGATACAATACTGAGTTTGAAGAGTGGTATGAATATTATGAGTTACAGTGGGATGTAGAATGGTTAAGAAAGCATTTATTTGAAAACCTTCTTAAATTACAAGAAATTACACTCCCATATTATGATGAGGATACTGATTCTAGTCAGTTAAAGACAGTAAAATTACCTAGTTCAGGCGTAATAATTATCGAAGGGGTATTCCTACAAAGAAAGGAATGGAGAGATTTCTTTGATAGAGTAATATTTTTGAATTGTTCTAGGGAAAGAAGATTAATGCGCGAAACCAAAGAAACTCAACAAAATAAAGAAAAATTTGAAAGACGATATTGGAAAGCAGAAGAATATTATATAGATAAAATAAATCCAATGGAATGTGCTGACCTTATTTTGAATACATAGGCATTTTTTATTTGAAATAATTTTCCAATGTTTGGGTTAATTGTTCATCTTCATTCGCTAGAAGTAATAACAACAAACTAACAAATGAATCTTCCCAGGGATTGCACATTTCGAGTTTCTTTAAACTGTGATGGAGAATGTATTGTAGCAGCAAATGTAGGTTTGCTCACTCCTATTGTTGTGCCTAAAGCAATAAAACCAATAATAAGTTTTTTAATCATTTTTTCAGCCCCTTTAATTATTTTGGATATGCTTCATTTTTATACTACGTTCATGTTCGTGTAAATGAAGATGATTTGACATGATCCATCATTTTTTTCAAAAACTGAATATTAATTAACCGTTATAAATTTACCCAAAACAAAAAAAGTTTCCTTATGGAAACTTTTTTGTTTTGGGTATACATTATATGTATAAAAATTAGTTTTGAAAATATTTACTTATTTGTTGATAAAATTGTATATGGATATTGTTCCTACTATTATCACACACATCTCATGCAAAGCCTCACTACAACATAAACAAATTCACCTTATGACCGCGTTTCTTCTTACGAAATTAAGTAATTGTTTCAATAGCTGGTTTTTTAGTCATAGAATTACTTTCTCTCTCAGCTTTACTATTCTGTTCTTTCGCCTAAAATTCCAATATCCCCATTACTTCCTTCGTAAATAGTTTGAAATCAGTTAAATGTTTTTCAATAATTTGACGAACAATATCTAAATTTACACTTTGATAATCATGAACGGCAATATTACGAAATCCAACCATCGCCTTTAACTTATTCGCTAGATCAGCACTAAGTAATCCTGCTGTAACTAATAAATCAAAGGCCTCTCGACTAGATTGGGGTAGTCCTAATTTTTTTCCCGCAACAATATGCATTGCTAAATCAATACTCGCTTCACAGGCTCTTTGTATATTCAATATTATTGAATCTTGTTTTGTAAAGTCCTCTAAATTTTCAGGGTCATTTCCATACACATCTTGGATTCTTTTTATACAACGCTCTATTGTAGAAATTTTATTTAAAATAACCTCATTCTTCATATATAGAACCTCTTTTCTTTATATCATCAAATACTACCTGTCGTTCTTCATTCAATTTTGAATACATTTTTAAGGTTTTCATTTCAAAAATAACCTTACGTTTTTCATCCGAACAAAATATTGTCTTTCCTGTATGTATAATCTGAGCTTGAAAAACTGTAGAAGCTTCGGATAAATCAACTAAATCAACATCTCTATGAACAATGTTAGCTAACTCCTGTGCTAATAAAAAACGTTCATAGTTCCCTAATGTTGTGTCACTTACATAAGCTATATCAATATCACTATCTTCTCGTTCTCTGTTCTCAGCCGTTGATCCAAACACAATTATCCAATAGGGATTCACCGTCTCTTGTAATTTTTCTATAATAGCTGTTATCATGCTTTGAAAAATCATCTAATTAATCCCCCTTAGTATACTTGAACTTTATTATATCATAACCAATCACAAATCCTTTAAACGACTACAAATACTTAAACAAAATTAAGCCTTTTTAGTACTTAACTCCTCACAAAATTAGAAGCTTATTTCTGACCTAAAATTATTATAGTTCAGGAGCAGATATATTGTAGCTTTGGATCTTAAATAATTGTTAATAATCCAACACTTGTCTGTTAAATGCCCTTTATATTTTCTTCCTGAAAAAGCAAAAGACTGACAATAACTGTCATAATCTTACTTTAACAACTCTAAAGAACTTTAGCCTATTTCACAATATACATTCTAATAGTTTGAGGATATATTGCTCTAACAAAGCATTATATATTAATCCACCTTTAATTTTTCTTTTGCCTTTGTAGGGAGTTCGTCTTTTTTAACTTCTTCCCAAGATTTCACACCTTTTTTCTCAGAGTAATATATACGTAAAAACGCTTCTTTACGAAGGTTTTTTAACGCTGTAAACTCCATTTCTTTCTCTTTACCATCCTTATCAAATCCAGGTAATTTATATTCGTAAGTCGTATCCCCATTTACATTTTTCTCTTTTAATTTTTCACCATCCTTGGTAATTTGCACATAATATGTATCTGTACCAAGACGATTTAAATTACACCCGGATAACAACACAGTAAACATCACAAAAACGCTACACATAAGCACTATTCGTTTCATATTATTCACCTCATATCTTTTCTCACAAAAATTATATCCTAATCTATTGGCTGCCAAAATTCATTTCCATTACGCTAACATTACGTTTTTATAAGGTAGTAAAAACAACTTAAAATAAAAAGGATATAAATTCATATTTCTATTGAATTTATATCCTTTGTTCTTATTGAGTAAACTATTTTGCCCCATACTTAATAGGAGGTATTTCTATTATTCTGGGAAAATAAAGCTAGAGTCCTCTTCACTATTAGCGGTCTCTTCTTTCGGGAATGTAATAGTAGATCCTTCATTTCCCTTATTTCCTTTATTCATTTCTTGTTCCTCAGGAAATACAATGGAAGAATCATTACCTAAGTTTGGTGAAAAACCAAGTTTAGATAAAATAGCTTTTAAGTCAGGTAAAACACCAATTTTATCAGAAGTTGGATCATTTGATTTCGTTCCGGTGCTAGAATCACTTAAAATATCTCTAAGCTGTCTTGGTGTATATACTCTCCCCTGATTATTTTTTGCAATTCCTTGAATTGATGCTGCAGCACCAGCAATAATAGGTGATGCGCTAGATGTTCCAGCAAAACTAGATGTATATAAATTCGTTATAAATTCACTTGGTTTAGCATCTGTAGTATCTACTGCATTCCCCCATCCATACACATCCACTCTACTACCATAATTAGAGAAATATGAACGCTTATGAGGAACCCTTGCAGAAGCTGCCCCAACCATAATTGCCCCTGAATCTTTAAAATCAGGGCTATTACGATTTAAAACTTGTTTACCATTACGGTCTCTAAATTGATCCAAGTCATTTCCGCCATTTGCACCTGCTTCAATAATAATAATTCCCTTATTTGTTCCCATACTAATTGCATCAAATATGTCTGGTTTTACTTCCACAGGAAAATAGTTCTTATCTCCATATCCATCGTAAGTTGCTTGTGCCTCTAGTAAAAGAATATCTCCAGCTTGCATATTGTTAACCGCACTTAAAATAGCATCAGCTGTATTATAATTTCCGTTATCCCTAATCTGGGATACAACTTTTACCTTAGCTTTCGGTGCGATCCCAATTCCACCTATGTTATTATCCTCTGCCGAAACAATTCCTAAGACTGAGGTACCATGATCATGGTGCTCGCTTTTATTCTGTCCAGATATCAATTCAATCTTTTGATTCACTAAATCCTCATGACTAAATAACCACCCATACTCCATATCTACGAAAGTAGTTCCTTTTCCATCTCCACCTTTTATGCTCCAGGCATAAGGTGCATTAATTCCTAATGGTGCTGGTTCAAGGTAACCTTGTCTTGTAAGTCTAGGCTCATCATATGGATTAACAGATAAATTTGGCAAACGCTCTGCTGGCGGCGCCTCTTCTTCCTGTAAATACGCCGTTTCAACTAGAGATGATTTTTCAATTTTTGTAAGTAATGCTTGTACATCAATATCATCTTGAGTTTCTACAATATAATAGTTTAGCAAATTAGAAGAAATATGATCGGAATCTTTTATTTCTTTACCTAGATTTTTAATTTCTTTAGGATTTAAAGAATTAAAAAGTCGATTTATAGTTACATTTGGATATTCAGCTAAAATTCCAATTAATTCAGGATCTTGTTTTTCTTCTTTAATGAATTTTTCTATTCCATCCTGATATGGTAAATTCGCTTCATTTTTAAATTTCAAAATTAATTGTTTAGTAGCTTGCTTATGTACAGTAGAATTCAATTGCTTATTTGAATAATTGTAAGTAGCTGCATAAGCAACTTCTGATTGTTCACTTGGAAGTAGTCCGCCCACTCCATTAAATGCTGTTAATGCAATTGAAGAAACTAGAATTCCCTTAAAAATTTTCAAAAAGCACACCTCTTTTTTATTTATATATACTTATAAAAAAATGTATATTACCTAATTTCTTTTTATACAAACGTTTTATATGTAGGGCTATATTTTCAACTCCATTCATTCTTTAATATTTGTTTATACATCATTAATACAACCAATTCATACCAATAACTTTATTAATTCAGTTGCATTACTGTAATCAGTATAGTTACACCTCATGGAATAGTCAACCTTAAATGCAATTTTGCATGTAAAATCATACATACTTCTACCAACTTACCCCCAATTATTTCAAGAGAAGTTGAACTTCTATCATTTTGAGTAATTGCATATATATAATATAAAACATATAAGGGGGGTTAAAACGTGGTAATCTCAAGACAAGATTCCTGGACTGATGATAACGATTTACTTCTCGCATCAACAGTACTTCAGAATATTCGTAACGGTGGAACACAGTTAGCTGCATTCAAAGAAGTAGCAAAACTACTAGCTAGAACACCCGCAGCTTGTGGATTTCGTTGGAATTCATATGTGAGAAAACAATACCAAGAAGAAATACAACAAGCAAAACAAGACCGAAAAATGGGAAACAACATTCCCTTCTCCCCATCACAAATAGAAAAAAACTCTTTGTCTATTACATTAGATGATATTATTCTCTTTCTACAAACTTATAAAGATGTGAATGAATTGACAAAGTTACAAAATCAAATTGAAGATTTAGAAACAGAGAATCAATCTCTTCTACAACGTATAACTATGTATGAAGAAGAGTATCGTATGTTACTGAGCCATATCGATAAGACAAGAAATTTAATTGCAGTGGATTAAATAGCATAACTATAATGACTTTCCAGTAGGATCTTCGCCCGCCACAACCACCATCAATAAAGAAAATTCAGACTATTGTTGGTAATAATAAGTAAAATACACATACATAATGTATGTGTATTTTTACTTTGACTATTATTAAAAGAAATATTTAGTCTATGTTACATCTTTTCTAATATTTCTTGCCTTTCACACCATTTTGTTAGTTTTTCTAATGCTTTTTTAGATAAACGTTTTGTTTTATAATTACAAAACCTAGATAATGTAGACGGAGAAATACTAATTTCATCTGCTATTTCACGAATACTTACCTTTTTTTCATTGTGTACTTTCAGTATTTGGTCACGGATCTTTTTCTCTATTTGTTCGACTGATTCTACAGTCTTCTTTATTTCTTTAACAACTGTTACTTCCGGTAACTGCTCTTGTGGTTCCTCTATACTCTTCTTTCCTATTACCCTATCCATTGACTGTAGCATTTCTTCAGGTGGTAAAATCGTAATTCCTAAGTTAGTGTAATAATTTTTAAACCAGTTACGTTTCCCAATTTGTTGTTCATCTAGTGGATCACTATACTCCCAATGAGAGATTACTTTTTCATTTTCTAAATCCATTAGAACATTTTCTAACTGTTCTCTAATACGATTAGGCTTCCAATCTTTTGGGATATCCATTACTGCTAGCAGTCCTTTGTCCCCTCCTATAGAATATGGCTTTTTCAATGATGAATACATTTGTCTTATTCTCCATTGCCATGTTAAGTATCGAATTAACCTTTTATGATATTTGTGTCTATAACTATTGTATTCAAGTGCTTTTTTAGACAATAGGGCTGTTGTATTATTTGATCCATACAAATAATTAGTTAAAAAGCTACCCGGCTTAATACGACAAGATTCAATGCCCATGTATTCGTTAGTAACACTATGTCTCCATAAAACAACTGAATCTAATACAAATAATCTTTTTATAACTTCACGCTTTAATTCTAAACGTTCCCCATCATCATCACGGTCATTTAATACAACGACTTCATTATCATCATTTAAATAGATAAAAATGCTTGCTAAAGCTGCAATTCTCTTTGCTATCTTAATTTTATCTTCCGCTCTATAGTATTCTTTATTTTTAACAACTGTTTTTGGAATGTTGCACATTTCTAAAACTTGTTCATAAGAAAAGTCAATAAAATCATCTGGAGATTTTGCTTCATTGATCCACTGTATTGTGATTGCATCTAAGCAATCTGCCGTTAAATCATCCATATTACTCATTACGTCATCTACAAGGGTATTCCATCGAGCTGCTTCTTCTATATTAGTAAGTCTTAAATCTTCATCTTTGTGTGAAGAAAGCTGAGCTACACCAGTAGAAGATTTTGTTTCAATAGGATATTGTAAAACTTTACTCAATTCGTCCTCTTCAAATTGATTTTTTGCAATCCCATCTCTTAATTTATAATAAACAGCAGAGTTATTTACCTCATAATAATCCTCATGGTTTACTATGCTTGTCTCTTCTATATTTTGATCATTTTCTACTATTATGGAACTTGAAGATGCTACATTTTGAAATTCTTTGTCTATAAATCCTTCAATTTCTTTATATATTTCTTCCTTATAGGAATCAATTTTGGCATAAATTTGTAATAATGTAATTCCGGACTCTTGCTTTTTCTCTAACCAAGATACTAATGCAGTAAATGATGGAGAAGCATGGGGTGATGTGAGTACTTTATTATTATTATTTTCAACATCTTTAAAGTATGCATTCCACTTATTCCATACTAGCTCGTTAGTTTTATAAATTGGCTCAGAGATTAGCAATGCATCTCGAAACATTTGTAATAAGTTATCCACTTTCTTTTCCTCCCTAAACCATGGATCACAATAAAATAATTCTTAGTATAAAAATCTTAACTACTATTATATTTAATTTATTGTAACAGATATTTACAAATTTTTGTTTCTTTCTTTCCTTACATTTATTTCCTTAACTCCTCAACTTGCAACAGTTTGCTCTTCCTCTTACCTATTTCTACTTACTTACATTCCTTTTGCGCTTTGCTTTCCTTATTTTTCTCAACTGCAACAGTTTGCTCTTCCTTTTACCTATTTCCCCTTACTTACATTCCTTTTGCGCTTTGTTTGCCTTAACTCTTTAACTTGCAACACGGTTGCTCTTTCTCTTACCTATTTCTTTCAACTTGCACACTTTTTGCGCTTTGCTTTCCTTAACTCTTTAACTTGCAACACGGTTGCTCTTTCTTTTACCTATTTCTACTTACTTGCATTTCTTTTGCGCCTTTCTTTCCTTAACTCTTCAACTTGCAACATGCTGCTCTTTCTTTTACCTATT
>NZ_JBQENW010000035.1:36287-45397 GCF_052044835.1 Bacillus sp. 22475
TGCTCTTTCTTTTACCTATTTCTACTTACTTGCATTTCTTTTGCGCCTTTCTTTCCTTAACTCTTCAACTTGCAACACGGTTGCTCTTTCTTTTACCTATTTCTACTTACTTGCATTTCTTTTGCGCCTTTCTTTCCTTAACTCTTCAACTTGCAACACGGTTGCTCTTTTTTTTACCTATTTCTAATCAACTTGCAACATGTTTGCGGTATCCTTTCCCTATTTCTTTCAACTTGCAACAGTATAATTTATTTCTCAACCAAGTAATTTTAAAAAAATCATGTCATTTTAAAGTTTTTAAGCTATTTTTCTCATATTTTGAGTAAGTTACATACATAAAATGCAACATGTTTGCGGTATCCTTTACCTAACTTCGTTACCATCTTCACTGTAATCCCTTATATACCAAGGGTTTAGGTGCTTTTCTATTTATTTTTATACATATTCCCCAACTTGCAACACGTTTGCGGTATGCATGCCCTTATTTTTCTCACAAGATGCAACACTGTTTGCGGTATCCTTTCCCTACTTTCATTCTATAAATGCCAACAAGTCCTTTTATATCAAGGCTAATTATTACAATTTATTTTTAATGATTGCATTCACTAACTTGCAACATGTTTGCGGTATCCTTTACCTAACTTCCCTACCATTTTCACTCTAATCCTTTATATACCAAGGGTTTAGGTGCTTTTTCAATTGCTTTTATACATATCACACAACTTGCAACACGTTTGCGGTATCCTTAACACAAAAAAAATTCATGAAATTCTCTTATCCCTTGATACAACTAGCTTTATCAGGTGTTGCAAGTTGCTATTTTTCTTCTTAAAGGAGCACCTTTCATCAATTTTCGATTTGCTATAATCAAAATTGGTATATTTTATAGTATTTTGGCATATATTTCTGAATTTGTAGAACGGAGGTGAAAAAGATGGGGAAATCATTTGTGATACGTAATCAACGTAGCTTAAATGGGGAAACAACAAACGCAGTTTTAGTAACACTCAAATCTTGGCAAAAGCTTGTGGAAGCATTTGAAGAGAAGTACTACAGTTATAAAGATACTTATTTAGAAGATATTCTACAGCACATGACATACGAAGATCGCATTGCTGACGTAGAAGGCTTTGTTGAAAAAGCTAAACCATCTTTTTCACGTCGCGCAATATCTGCACTTGCAGAAAAAACTGGAAGAAAGCATAAATTATACGGCATTACAAATGCAGATCTAGAAGTGTTCTTATATCTACATAAGAAATGCTTTACTAATGGTGTCATTCCCAATGTAACCATACATATGATGTGGGAAGATTACAAGCAATATAAAGAAGAGCTTGCATACATTCAGCATTCTCAATTCTATATCGCTTTGAAAAAGTTAAGCTTACATAACATTATCTCTATTGAAAATGGCTTAGATGGCCGATATACAATCAAACTGACTCATTTTATGAACGAGGAAACAGAAAAAGCAAATCCATACGTATATATTAGTCCTGTTGTATTTACAAAGGCTTTCTTTAAACTATCTGTAGCAGCTAAGAAATTATTCTTAGATATTGCGATGCAACAACATACGGAAACAACTTTAAAGCGTTCTTTGGACAAGCAAGACGAAAGAGGAAACAAAACTCACTTCGGTGGGATGTATCGTTTCTTACATAAAAAATATCCGCATCAGATTCGTGCGGTTATCGAGGAATTAACAACCGCATTACCATGTACGGGGAATCCCCTATTCAAAATTTGCAAAATGCAAAAAGGTGTAAAGCATACAAAACGATATACGACATTATATCTGTCTATCCATTCAGACTTCTTATGTTCGAAAGAAGCTGGAGAAGAACAACATAGGGATCCATTTACACCAAAAGCTACCTATGCTCGAAAAGCGAAATTTATCGAAGCAGTCCTACAAGAGATGAATATCGGTGAACTGTCTGCAGACATGAATAAATTCATTCATGTCTTAAAGCATACTTGTCACCGTCAAATTCGCAGTGTCATTCGTGGACTACGTGACATGGTTGATCGAAAAGAAGGATATCCAACGAAAATTGTATATACATTGAAGAAACTATTGCATCAAACATCTCAATATCAAATTCTCGATACAGCAGCAAAAGAAGGTATCTATCCTCTTATTGCGCAACATATACCAAAAGAGAGAAATAGCGAACGTGAGCAAGCTATCTTTAATTTCGGCCTACATTATTCTATGTACTCTCTTCGTAACATTAAGAAGATGTTCAAAAATGTGCACGCATTATTGAAGCAGAAGTTTGCGGTACCAGTAATAGAAGAATCTTATCACCGTAATTATCTGAAATACCAGGAAGAAACGTTATTTAGGAAATATGCATATGATCAGGGAGTGAATCTCCATGCATATATCGCTTTAGAAATTGAAATGCGTGAAAAACTAAAAGTTCGTGGCCATAAAGAACGCACAATTCCAAGTGATGTACGTGAATGGTTTATTGAAGCACTCGATAAACTACCGCAAGAACAACTGCGTGTGATTGAGCTACCAAAACAGTTTAATTTACTAGAGTTTATGCGTACCTTCGAACGTTTAGTACGTGCTGGTGTAACAATAACAGCTCCAGATCAGGTGCTAACCGCAATGGAAATAAAATAATAGTAATGAGCTCTCTATTTTTGAAAAAATCGAAAGTAGAGGGCTATTCGTGTTTGTTTGATTAGTAATCCATTTCTGCTACTCTACTTATAAATACCAAATCGAAAGGACTTCATATAAAATGGAGTCTTTTTTTATGCAATTCTATACAAATTCGATTCTAGCAATATTTAACTCTCCACATAACACTAGGGAGTATTCTTCTAATGTATTAAAACCTATCATATAATACCTACAAAAAATCAAAAGGAAAATTATAAAAATAGTGGATATGAGGACAAATATTATCCAATGTGAATAATATTTCCTCAATACTCTTGATAATAATAGTGTTGTTCATTTTATCTAATAAAAATCATCAATAATAATGTGAATCATGTGTAAATACTGAGTTATGTTAACAAATAGCTACATTTTTGAACAAAATGTGGATAATTCGACGTTAGATACTGCTTCATTTACCAAAATAAAGAAAATAAAGCCTATTTTCCTATTCGGATAAATATAAAGTGATTTGTATCAATATCTTTCCGATTTCATGTAGAAACATATGATTCCCTTTATGCTTTTTTGTAGGATTGATAGTCTAATAATCATTGAATTTCCGGATACATTTTCTACTATTTATGATTTTTTACGTTCTAACATCAAATTTTCTCTTGTGGGAGTAGATCTTTCCCCTATTTTTGATAACCTATAATAGTTTTATCTTTATTTCTTTTTAATATATAAGATATATATTTATAATAGATTTTTAATACAGCTAGTATGCTTGTTAATAAGATGTCCGACCTAATTGAAAATATTTGTAAATTACGTTATAATAATGGTAATAAAACATATCATTACCCACATACTAAAGGACAAACCTACGTATCCCTACCAGGGCGAGGTTTGTCCTTTTTTCATTTTAGTAAACAATTCATATTTGGAGGACTAAACATGACTGTACTTAAAGATACGACTTACATAGATATGGATACCTATAACGAGATTAAATTTTTTAAAGGGGTATTTTGGGGATTAGTTTTTGTAGTTCCTTTTTGGAGTATTATGATAACCCTATTTATTTTACTTTATAGATAATAATCAACATCTCCAAAACGCAAAGGGTTGTTTATTTTATTTAGATTCAAGAAATTTGAATCCATATTTGCTTCAACAAGAATAAATATATAATGTTACACATTATATAAGAAGAAAAGAAGAGGATAGATACAAACAGAATTATTCTGTATGTTCTATCCTCTTTTTGTATCACAAATGACCTCATTTACCACAACATTTGTATTGGCTGTCATCAAGTAAGGGTACCGCCAGCATTTCGGAAATAACCAGGCTAAGAAAAATAAATACCAAAAAGCTAATTCTTTCTTAATATATAGATAGAATTAGCTTTCTAAATGTTTTAAACTATGTAATCGCTCTTTTTGTTCTACTTGGTTTGGAAGTAGTAAGGAGCTACTAGTCTTTTTTCTAATAAATTTTGAACGCCATCAGGGAAATAAAACATAATTTCTTCAGCTTCTTTTATGTTTATCCAACTAATATCAGTAATTTCATTTTTGTCTTGAATAGATATTTCGCCTCCGACTATTCTAGCTACAAAAGTGAATATTACAGCATGTGCATGTGGAAAAAACTTTTCATTAATAGCAAATACATCTTTAATTTCAACTGTTAACCCTGTTTCTTCAAATGTCTCACGGATAATTGCCTGTTCCAAAGTTTCTCCACTTTCTCTTGCCCCTCCTGGGAGGCTCCATTCACTACCATTTTCACGTTTGTTTCCGACCATAAGAATTTTTCTGTTTGTATCATCATAAATAAGTGCATATACTACATCGACTCGTTCCATAATTTTTCCTCCATTAAAAAATTAAAATCTATATTACACCTTATTTTAATGAAATCTTTTAAATTTAACTAGCACCTAATACAATACAACTTATCGAAATGGTCTATCTAATTTCGAATACAATACAATTTAAATTAGTGTTAAAATGATTCGGAAAATCCTTAGCGTGTTTTTTTCACTTTGCGATCTGTACCCAAAGTAAAACCTTGGTTGTTGAAAAAGAATATTTAATGAAACTTAGGGTGATTTAACCAAGAGAACTTACTTAAATTTCTTAAATTGCTCCTCTATCCACGTTCGATTGTTTTCTGCAATATATTGCTCCGCCAAGAGTAGTCGCTGTACAAGTTCTTTTTTTGACATTTTCATATACTTTCTTTTTGCATTTTCTATGTTTCGTTCTGCACTTATGCGGCGATAATCAACAGGAGGAAAGGCAACAGAACGCTTTTGTAGAGACTGATTAGAATTTGATTTTTTCTTGTATGTTTTGCTGTGTTGTTTATAATACTCATTCAATTCGGAATTTGTCGTAATTGTGTTGGGGTGAATCCCTTTTCCTTCGGAATCAATCTCTTTGGACTTCTCCGATACAGTTTTTAATGTAACAGGTAGGTTTTGTTTGACCAGAAGGTCAATTGCCCCCTTCCCTAACAGAAGAGAACGTTGGCTACGTGATTCATAAACTCCGTTGAGCCATGTTCGATTATTTCTTGAAGAAAATGTGTGGCTCATGTGTCTGTTCCTCCCGATATTTTTCAATTAATTCAATCTCTTTTAATTCATTCCTTGCAAGTTTTCGCATCTGTTTTGCCTTATTCACTTCAAGTGTTAACCCCATAGAAATAAATCGCTTTTCCATATCCTTAGATAATTCGACAATTTCAAATAGTTCATGTTTCTTTTCAGGTTGCGGAATTTTTGCTACACATCCTAAACATGCCATTTTTACAGGACAAACTTTATCTGTAACGCAAGTACCGCCCAGTACATTGTTATATACACCTACTTTTGCTTTGTGTTCCTCCCATTCCTTCTGAAGTTCTTCAGGACTCCGAAGAATCGCTTCATCTAAGTCAACATAGTTTGAAATTACACTATGCAATTCTCCAACCTTTTCAGCTACTTGACTTGTAGTGGGTTCAGAGTAATATTTTGTTACGTTCAAATCACGCTGATGCAGGATTTTCGCTACAATATCAATGGGAATTTCATGGCGTTGAACAGCTTCTGTTGCGAACGCATGACGTAATAGGTGTGCTTTAAAGGTAATAGGTTTTCCTTCTTGCGTCTCGAAATATAATCCATGCAAGAGAAAACGGAGACACGAATAAATGACAGGATGTGTGAATGCTTTCTCATTATATTGAAAGAAATAAGGTTTTGGCTCTGGAAACAGGCGTGTCCTTCTCCCGCGATACTTTACACTCGGAATTTCTCCTTGATAATGCTCTTTCAGCATCAAATTGACTCTCTTTATTAGTTGAAAGGTATGCTTACTAATTGGGTAAGACTCAACTGTATCTCGTCCTTTTGGGACAGCGTAGAAAGAAAACTTTAAATCGCCACCTATTTTCATAGCCCGCAGACCATTTTCTGAAGAGTTAATTTGTAGTAATTCATTAATTCTTGCCCCTGTTGTCGTCAAAATGTCTATTGCTAACAGACCGAAGGTTGCTGCGACATAAAAAGATTGTACGTCAAATAGAATACCTTCAGCTTTATTGTTGAGAAGAGAACCAAAGCTATTTGTAGATAGAATTCCTTTGTGCATAGATTGGAAAGGTTTAGGATTAGTGATTGATCCTTCTTCGCCATATCCCCATGAGAATAGGAGTTCTCGTTTCCGTTTTAACTCTTCATCCGTCGCATTTTGAGACCAATCTCCTAATACGCCTTCTTGCAGGATTTCTGCAAACCATAGGCCTTCTACTGTATCGTTATCTTCCAAGCGTTCAGCTTTCACAAACTCTATAAAATAATTCTGCTTCTCCTCTGAATACGTTCCTTTACGCTTTTTTGCTAATTTTACAACTCCTTCTGTAAATTTCTCTTTGTGATATAGAACAAAGGAAGATTTATCCCATAAGCGGAAGTAAAACCTCTCTCCAATACGTTCAGGCTCATCGTAATGAAATTCTAAGGGTAATGTGATATCGTCCTTTTTAGCTTGCCTACAAACTGTTAGAAAGGCTTTTCGCAATCTTTGCATCAAACTCCATCGGAAATTTGCTTCCGCCCGAATCTGAGGAAGGTAAGGGACAATGACGTCTGTCTCACTCTTACGAGTGTTTTGAGCTTGTTCCCTTGCTTGTTTAGAAACCGAGAAATCTCGGTTATCAAACATAGGCGTAGGGAGTAAGTATTGCTCAAAATACTCCTGTTGTTTTTGACTTAACCTTGCTGTAAACCATTTGTTAATTGAGTAGGAAGCTAAGTTATAGCAACGTAAAAACTTTGCTTTCTGATCATTTGAATGTTCAGGACAAATGATTCCTTTCATATACTCGTATATGTGTTTTTCTGGATCAAAATCAGCAAAAGTTTGTAAATTATAAGCATAAAATATTTCTCTAAGTCTTATATTCAATATTCCGGTCGCAGAATAAATAGTTTCAACATCTAAATTTCTTTCTCCACTAAGGAACATATTTAATAACAATTGATTCTTCCAAAGTGTATTTAGACAATAACCGAGAAGATATTTTATAGGTTTTTCGTCTAATTTATCTAACAAAAACAAACCTCTGTTATCCTGCAAATGCAGAATGTGTTCATCTACTTTTCCTATTAATTCATTATAAAATGGGGAGATAGGTAGGTCTATTATTGTTGCCATAATTCACCCTCAAAATCATCCAGTAGAACTTGTATATCCACTTCTAACTCTATGTCTTTTGCTGTGTCTACAATGGTCAGTTCTGCCTTTTTTATTCGTTTTTGTTTTGATTGATTCATGTACTCCTTTTCCTTCTTTGCTATATGTTCAAGCATCTTGTCATGAAAACCTCGATGCCTTTCTTCATCAAAGTGGTGTTCATAAACTTCAATTGTTTCTTTTTGTTTCCACTTCATATATTTAATAAGTTCATTTTTACGTTGGGTGATTTCTGCATCAGTTTTGGAGATATTATAAATTTCACGCATACTGGTCGTAACAAACCAATGTCTTATTTTGTGTGGGTTTAACCTTATGTCCATCAATGTCATGGCCTTATTCCAGTGCGGATACCAGGTCTGATATGACAAAGGGGTCCCTCGTTCCGTCAGGAACATTGGTGCATCGTTAGGTAGCAAATAAAAATTCCGCCCTGCAGAGTCAAATATTTTCCGTTCCTTGTTGATATATTGAAACAGGAGTTTCGTGGTATCTTTGCTAAAGCGAAGAAATTTCACCCTACGACCATGACTGCCTTTACTAAATGTTTTAACTTCTTGAAAGGACTTACGGGAACGATAATCTCCAATTGTAAGTTTAATTATTTCGGATACTCTTGCTCCTGTCTCAAATAACATACGGACGATGACCTTCTCTCGTAATGACCAATTAACTTGATTACCAGCTTGTTTGATTTTATGGTAGAGAAGATGATCATCAATGATTTCAGGTTGCCATTCCTCGTTAATGAGCTTAAAGTAGGAATCTGTCAAACGTCTATGTACAAGCGGGTCTTCCGTTCCGGCCTTATCAGGTAGTCGCGGTTTATTTTCTCTCACACCTTCTGTATTTGCTTTATATTCATTTAATATTGCGTGAGAGTCGATAAGGGGATTGGGATAGCTGTATTGCCTCAGTGTAATCAAGGAGTTGTAAAACGACTTGAGAGCCGAAAGAAAAAGGTGAACTGTATTGGGGCTTCTATTGGAACGATTGATAAAACGAAAAGAATCCTTTTCTCGAACTTTACAAGCCATTTGATCCATCAAATAATCTTCTACAGCAATACGTATGGCTTCTGGAAAATCGCTCCATTGAACACGTTTACCTTGATAAACGCTGTATTTATCCACCCAACTAAAGAATGGTAAAAGGCATTGTAGATAAGACAGTGCCGAACTCTCTGAGATTTTTTTACTGACATCATCATAAAAGTCAGTTAGCGGCAAAAATGGCTCATTACTGTCGTTAAACACAAGCAATTTGTATCGGCTTTGTACACCCTTTGGGCAATACAAGTGGTAATAACTATTTTGCATTTTTAAAATCTCCTAACAGACAAAATAAACAAATCATTCTTCTACTCAATTGAAGAGAGGAAGGTTGGGTTGATATTCATGCTGTTTCTAATTTCCTATTACTTCGTAATCATATTTGGTAAGGTCGTAGATTGGTTTACTTTGCTTCTTTGATAATTTAGCGGAATTCAGATTGAATATTCAAAAAATATACTTTTATTGTAACTAAAGTACTTGTTACTGTAAATGTGCTATTCATGAAGATGTGTTGTTGGTGGTGTAAATAGATCATATTAGGGTCTATAAAATTAAAAAAGTACACCACTTAATGAAAGTGGTGTATCAATATTTATATAATGTTACACATTATATAAATTCTCTTGTTTTTGTAAGACAGGATAGCTATTGTCATTTCTTTATTTTACAGAGTAT
>NZ_JBQENW010000036.1:0-40790 GCF_052044835.1 Bacillus sp. 22475
GAACTAAAGATTAGTTGTAGATTAGGAGGTATATAAATGAAAAATATATAGTTTGAAATTTATGTAGAATCACTGCTTAAGAAAAATAATACAGGGTTTTGTTCAGCTTCGTTAAAAATTCAGAATAATTGTTTATATTAATAATTTTATATTTAAAAAAGGATAAGGGGGCTGATTTTACATTACATGCCCATTAACTTAAGACATTTTACTACCACCAAGTGTAAAAAAACTATAAAGCTAAACTTTTTATTTTGAAGGTCTTTACAAAAAAGAAACCCTTATTAAGTTCTAAAATTCAAAAAAATTTAGGGGGATTTATTATGAAAAAATTAAAAGTTGCTGTTTTAACAGGTATTTTCGCTACATCAATAGCTACAAGCGCTTTCGCTGCTTCTCTATCATTTAGTGAGACTTCAACCGAACTTGAAAAAAGTTCTAGCTTGATAACAGCAGTCGGAACAACGGTTGGTGGGTCTGGAACTGGATATGCTAAAGCATATACTGAGACTTATATTAATGGTGTTTACTACACTAGTGATGATAGCGGTAAAGTGAATGGAAAAGAAGCAACTACTAAAGCTAAAGTTGCGTATGGTAAAGGTAAAGTAACTGCAAAAACAGATCACAGAATTTGGGATTCATCTGGAGAAAAGAGTATCAGTGATGTTTCAAGAGCAACTTGGTAAAAATCTCACACAAGAGGTAATAAATATATGAACTTAAAAAAAATACTTCTTTATAGCTTATTACCCACCTGCATTCTCGCCTTTACAATTTCAGCAGTTGTAACTAAATTTTACACTAAAGATAATGTAGAATTAGTAGAAGCGGGAGCAAAAGTAGCCGATACCCGCAATGAAGAATTAAATAAAAAAATCAAAGCATCCTGGGAAAGAGCTAATACACAATTTAATATTAAAGAAACAAATTACACAAAAACTGAATGGCTAGATATTAATCATATTGCAGATAAATTAGAAGAACCAGCTAAGACAAATTATCTGGATACTTTAAGGGAATCCATCAACAAAGTTCGTCAAAAAGGCGACTATATTCCTGTAGTATATACAAACGCTGATTTATCTGAAAACATTATCTTATTTGAGAGAGAAAATAGGAAAATAGTCAAATTGGTAATAAACGAAGAATCGTCTAATCAAAAACAAGAAAGACACTGGATACTTACTTCTACGGAAGAAAAATAATAAATGAGCGTTCATAATGTCAGCCCCCTCAAAAAATGAGGGGGTTCTCCTGTTACAATTATTTGTTTGCATCAAAAGATAAAATAAGTACTTCTACTCCTTAGTTCCATATATGGTGACCCCTTAAAGCTGAAACTTTCTATTGTTATCATGGTGGAAAATTCACTTTATAATTGGGAGCTAAACGTAGAAATTTAGGCTTGACGGTGGATTCACTCATTAATTTCATCCGAAGACTTAACATAATGCAGTAAGCAGCAGTGAGCATATACCTTTATTATTCCTATTAGTTTATAAATTTTTTCATATCTAGCAAACCTCATGTAAGCATCCAAATAGGATACTTTTTTCCTTGTTATATAAAATTTATATAATAAACATGAAGTTGAACAAATTAGACGACTTCTAGAACTAATGTCTTAAACAAATGTTTGTTAAATTTCCCCACAATTAATTTCTACATAATATAGCTAGGCGATAATCTAAATGGTTTCCCTGTTTTGTATGTTGAATTAGTTTGTTTTACCCTTCTTTACATTATCTGAAAAAGAACTTGTAGTGATTCCTACAAGTTCTTTTTGTTTTTCTAGCTCAACACAAAATACAACGTTCAAACAACCGTATACCTTGAAAATAGAATAAAAAAATACAAATGAGGTATTGGTTCAAAGTGCTGAGAGTGCAATTGATTAAATTAATATTTGTAAATTGAAAATTAGTTTTACAAAACATACAAAATGTTCGTAAAATTATCTTTCTTGTCCCTCTGTTTGATTGGCTTGGAACTCCATTTTTAGTGCGATACTATCCCCCTGGAACATGTTTTGATCCATTCCGTTGTCTTCAAATATAAACTTCATCCAAAACCAATCCATTTTCCCAGACTTTAATCCCCCTGTTTCAGCCCACTTAGGATGAAATACTTTTTTGGAGGCAATTTCTGGACTTTGTGATTTTAGTTCTGCAAGAGTTGTTTCGTGTACAGGGCTTTTTGCTGGATCCCAATCCCAAAGAAATTGTACTTTAATATATTTGCCGAAATCCTCTGTATTATTATTTTGTTTTAAATCGTTTACAGTATAATCAATTTTCATCATGATATCTTTAATATCTAATGTACCACTATTTGTTAAATTGAATTTCTTTAATATTTTGTCCCCAGGTTTCAAATTTCCTAAGTTAAGTGAAGTAGTTGGTTGCATAGCTAAATCTAATGTACCTGCAGCAAATGTATTATTTGTTACAGCTTGATCGCTAAAATATGCATATGTTCCCCCACCAATTAAAGATAAACCAAGAGCGGCTGAAACCACTCCAACACCTAATTTCTTTTTCAATGACATTTTTTGTTCCTCCCATATCATTTTTATAATTTTTCTCCCTAATTAACTGAAAAGCTCCCCTCAATACAGGTATAGCATTAATTGTAAAAAATTTATATTAAAATCAAAAAATTACTTATTGAGAAAATTATGTTATTGTTTAGCTTTTCTATTTTTCAACGCCCCAAAAAATAAAGATTTTGGGATGTTCAAAATAGGCATACGCGTCCTCTTTTGGTATTTCAATACCTTTGCATAAAATCCTTTTTTGTACTTAGGGGGTATGAAAATTCTTAAGTTGATGGGCATGGGGTCCCGCCAACATAACGCGAATTTCGTACGCTTAGGAATTTTATATTTAAAAAACTTGATTTCTCCGTACGTTAAGAAGGTTCCAGAAACGATATTTATTGTTTAGTATGATACTTTGTTTTTGGTAATGAGTTTTAGAACTAGATTTCAAACATAATTCAGTCAGTTTTGATAGATGTAAATAAAGTTCCTTAAACGACGAGTTTTGGAACAAATAATAATATGTGTGCTTTTTTAACTTTGTTCAGCAATCGGGCCAGATTGTTGAATAACAGTCTTTTAAGAAATGTTATCTAACGACGCTTGTGCAAAAATAATATTGTTGTTTAATTTACAATAAAGTCATTTAAAAAATAATATTAGTTGTTTAAAAATCCTTATTCCACGAACGGAGCAAGTTAGTGAAAGCAATAGTAATTAGGTTTGACTGGGAAAATTGTCGATGATATTAAAAAAGACACCGAAGTGTCTTATGTTTTTCAAATTAAGCATACCGATAAATTGAAATTTAATTACTTAACATTATGCTTATCTTGGGAGCGAGGTATTTTATCGGTGAGTGTATACAAACCATGTAATGCTTGCTGTTAATAATGCTGACGAAATCAAAGCTGTAAGAACACTATATGTTTGCCAAATAAGTATCGTTGACCAATCGAAAGCACAGCACAGTATACCCAGGGCAATCGTAGCGATCAGGAAAATAACTGTTACGATTATTCTCTTTTTTGTCATTGGCTGCCGCTCATTCGTTTTCCTTCTGCGTAATCCTAAGAGAAATAGGAGAACGGCCAATAGGCAAAGAATAATAGTGATAGACGACAAAATGATATCCAAAAGCTGTGTGCCGCTTATTTCATATGACTGAGTTAGATTGCCGTCTAATATATCTTTAACTTTTAGTACCAGATTTATATTGGTATTTGCACCGTTGCTCAGCAAGCAGACGGCTGTTCGTTCATTTAGCAGTATGACTACTTCGGTTCTGAAATTTGGATTGCCCCCAGTGTGTTCTATAATCGTTTGTTCGGCGTTTACCGACCAGCCTGCCGCATAATACATATCGTTGACAGCCGAAACAGACATATCACCCCTATGTGATTTTTCGATAACCGTGTGAAATATTTCGGGTATGTCCTGCACAATACCCATCTGTATGCCCATCCAACGCGCCATATCTTTTGTATTAGAAATGATGTAGCCTGCGGGCTTATTCCCAGCATAATCCGGAGCTTTAAATGGAGTTGTCATAAAAAAGGAAGAACGGTAGCCCTGTGCCAACTGTCCAGTGGCTTGAGCATCTTCTTTATAAACATACGTCTGGTAAAGACCTAACGGCTGAAATACCTGTTCCCTCATAAAGTCTTCATAGCTTTGTCGCGACACAATCTCAATAACCAAACCCAATACGTCATAATTAACGGTTCCATAGTTATACTGTTCACCGGGAGGGAACGCCAATTCAGCATCTACGAGCATTTCCACAGTCTTTTGCAACATATCCGGTGTATTGCCTTGTGGAATACTTTGAGTATGCCTAATATTTGTTAGACCACTGGTATGGTGAAGAAAGTTATTTAGTGTAAGGCTTTGCATATCAACAGGTTTCCCTTGATACTTTAACGTAAACCAAGGTAAATATTTTTGGACAGGGTCAGTCATTGAGAGCAGCCCTTGCTCTTCCAACAGCATAATACCCATACCGGTAAAAGCTTTACTGACCGAGGCTAACTCATAGAGTGTATTTTCACTTGCAGACAACCCCTTTTCACGGTCTGCATACCCTGAAGAAAAGTAGAACACTTCATCATCAGCAAGTATTGAGATTGACATTCCCGGCACACCTGATATACGAGAGGCATCATCTAGCAACGCTTGTATTGCCGCAGATTTCGAATCAGACAACGCATAACTTTGTGTGGCGAATCCTGAGAATAATATAAATATCGTTAATACAAAAACAATAATCTTTTTCATAAACTCTCCTTTTTGAAAAAATATAATAGAATAATATAAATAACCTACTTTTACAACTACTAAACTAAATTTTAGTTTATCTTTCTATTCACCTATATAATATCAAGTAATTGTGAAGAGTTACACCTAACGAACAGATGCGTTAGTTCAATAAGAAAAACGAGCTTCAACAATCGGGCGCTTTTCCGGAGTAACGATAAAATCCCAATTTCTCAATTTTAATGCGAGAAATTGGGCTTATTTATGTTTACTTATAGTGCAAAATAACGCTTAAAATAAGCGCAAATTACCTCCTAAAGTGACACTTTGTAATAAAGTTTGATCAAAAAAGCCTTATAAATCCATATTTTACGATAAATCAATAAAATCCATTTTGAAAAAAGTTTGATCAAAATGGATTCTTCTTCAGTAGAATTAAAATTAGTTTTTATAAAAAAGTTTAATCATTTTTTGCCTTTGTTATTCAAAAATCGTACCCGATTGTTGAATAATTCTACTTTTATCTAATACTCTGGTCAAACATCCTACAAATAATCCTGGCTATTATAAATCAGGATGAGTCCAACTATACACATAATCCACGAAAGAGCCGATCCTGTATTATTAGCGATTTTCACTCGAAGCTTCTCGAGAGATGTTTGCATCCACCGCCCAAACAGGAGATAGAAGAGAAACAGCACGAGGGAAGGCAAGACCATGATAAAGTTGTATCCAGCTAAAATAGAAGACCATTCCACCCACGATAGATTAGAAGTAGTCATTATGCCAATTGCTACAAAATACGGAAAAGCAGTACCTACTTCAATTAGTGAGGTAGTGAATCCCAGCGCAACCATTGAAAGAATGCTTTTTGATTTTGGTGCAGGTAGGTCTGAACTTTTCTTTGTTGGAACATAAAAACTTGCTATGAACAATATCACCCCAATAATAAAGAACGTCCAGCTTACGATTCGATTTTGAAATACGCCAGAAATAATCTCAAGCAAGAAATCTAATCCTAACATGAGTGAAACTCCAACAGCAAAATAAAATCCTGCTATCGTCAATAAATAAACCAATAAACGTTTGGTAAGTCTCTCTTTATCTGTTAAAAGCAAATATACTGTTACCCCTAATGTGGCAGGGCTTAGCGTGTCCAGTAGGGCCAATCCCCCTATTAGGAGAAGTAGTTCTGTACTCATCATTCTTTCCCCCTTATTCCGGTTGAAGATTATTCTTTTCAGCCATAAAAATGGCATATGCCTGATCCATAAACTCAAGCACATCCTGTTCAATTGGGTATAATCCCAGTTTCTCTGATTGCTTTGGCGACATCCTTATTTCCCACAGCTTATCTAAAAATTCATCCTCACCTTCAAACTCCTCTAAGCATTTTTCATCCATTCTTCTAATGATATTTTGGACTTTGGGTGCTTTTGGGCCGTCCCCCATATAATGCTTTAACTGACCTATCAGAGCAATCCATTCGAGCGACTGAGGGTTGTCACTCGTCATACTGGGAACCTTTTCCCATAATTTTATATCTCTGTCTTTAAATAAAGATTCACGATAATACTGCTGTATTTCTTTATCTTTATTGGATAATTGCATAATCTTTTGAATCGCGGTCCAGTTTTCTATTCCTTCTATCGCAATTCCATGTATCAATTCCCTTATGGATAACTCTATTTTCTTTAAATTTTCCTGTTCTTTTATTACAAAAGATAATTGACTCTTTAAACTCTCCGACCAATCCCACTCACTGGAAGCGAGCATATTTTTAATCTCGTGTAACGAAAATCCAATCTTTTTTAAAAATTGAACTTGCTGTAGTTTTTTTATCTCTTCATTCGTATATAAACGATGGCCGCCTTCTGTTTTGGATGCTGGTTTTAACAGGCCAATTTTATCGTAGTAACGCAGTGTTCTTACTGTAACACCTGCCAGCTCTCCAACCTTATTAATGTGTATCAACTAATAAACCTACCTTCCTGTACGTTAAGATTCTAGCATTAACAACTGCCTTATTCTTTTCTCACTTGTCCTTACCATAAGTCTTTATGTATTTATTCTTCTTTACTAAAAAAATTCTGAAGTAAGTATCCTGCTCCCAAGCCAATCAGTACACCTGGAAATGCATGATGCATGATCAATCCAATACCTGCACCTATAATGACACACCCATAAATAATAATATCTTTTTGTTTCATTTATAAACCTCCTAATTTTTTAATCACATTTATCTCGAGAACACTAAGTAGTTACTAAATAGTATATAAAATGACCTAACGTCAGCTTCAAGTTTTTATTTTCTTTTTTGATTTCCATATATTAATTTATACGGAAATTACAATTACTGTGGCATCAGCATATTCTGTAGGTTTGAAATAAAGTTCGATTAAAAATACTTCGCAAACTCATGCTTTACGATAAATAAAAAGAAACCATTTTGAAAAAAAGATTGATTAAAATGGTTTCTTCTATAGCAGATTTAAGTTTGATTTACATAAATAAGTTTAATCATTTTCTATCTGTGTTATTCAACAATCGTGCCCAATTGTTGAATAACATAACTGGCGTTTTTTAAACAACTTTATTATCGCTGTACATAAAGATTGATTAAAACAGATTAAAGATTTAAAATGAAGAATAATTAACATAGCGGGAGGGGAAATACGTGATTACACTAAAGCCTATGGCCGAAGAGGAGTTTCAGCGTTATTGTGAATATGCGATTGAAGATTATGCGAAAGAGAAGGTTGCTGCTGGAAATTGGAGTGAAGATGAAGCCGTTAACTTGTCCAAAATAGAATTTGACCGGCTGTTACCAAAAGGTGAAAAAACTGAGTACAATTATTTATACTCTATCTTTCATGATCAAAATCTAGTTGGAATGATTTGGATTGCGCAAAAAGCGCCTACAAGTAATGAGGCAGGTTTTATTTATGACTTTATTATTTTTGAACAATATCAAGGGTTAGGGTATGGTAAAAAGGCAATGAAAGAACTTGAAGTGATTGCTAAAGAATTAGGAATGAAAAAAATTGGACTTCATGTTTTTGGTCATAACAAAGTTGCTCGTGGATTATATGAAAAATTAGGCTATGAAATTACAAATATAGATATGATAAAATCCATTTAAGAAAGCTATTTATAAGTATTAAAAGGGGACTTATGCTCATATCATTGCATTCACAAGTGAAAGTTATCGTTTACGAAATGCTTTATCTTCTGGAAATACCAAAATTAACATTTAAAAAAGTAGCTGCGCGCCTCTGGAATTTTTTCTGCATTTTTCAGGAATTGCTGCTTGCACAAAACATGATTAAATTACAACTTTTTATAATAAAGTCTGATCATTTCTTACTCCACAAAAGCCCCTGTTAGCGACATAAGGATACTCTCGCTTTTTTAAATTCTTTTGAGATCTCCTTGAATGATTGCGTACATATATAAATCATCAAATTTCCCACAAGTGTATTCATAATGCCTCAATAAACCTTCTCTTTTAAACCCCTGATTTTCTACTAATTTTTGTGATGATAAATTCGCAGGATCAATTAGAGCCTCAATTCGTTCTATTTCAAAGTGTTTATAGCCATATTTAATAACAGCTTCTAAAGCTTCACCAGCTATTCCTTGTCCCCAATATTCTTTATTTAATTCAAACCCTATTTCAGCTCGATAATGTTTAGGGCGCATATTAAGAAAGCCACAACTACCTATAACAACACCAATGTTTTTCTGTGTAATCCCCCACCTTATACCTGTACCTTCTTCCAATATAGATTTATACCATCTTATTTCGCTCAAGACGTCATTTGGTGATTTGTATGGTTCTAACCCCATATGTTTAACAACGTCTTTATCTGAAAGGTATTTATACATATCGTTAGCATCCTCTGGTGTCACTTCTTTTAAAATTAACCTTTCTGTTTCTATGATTGGAAATTTATTCATCAGAAAGTCTCCCTCTATAAGTATTGGTTTTAGTAATCTTATAATATTTTCTATTCGGGGTCACCATCAACTTAAGAAATTGATTGTTCTCCATAACAAAAGAAATGAACCGAATTCTCATGAATAACTGTAAAAAGTTAAAATTTTCGTTATGGAGGTCTCTCAAAATCTTAGCTTGATGGCGATGTGGCGGTACCCATTAAATAGCAAGTGTAGAGATTGCTTGTTTGTAGATTAGTTGTTGTTTACCATGAATCATCATTAGGACGGTAAATTTATCTGTTGCAAGGATCTTCCCACGTACTGGAACGCCATTCTTTAAAAATACTGTAACTGCTCCTTTTTTCTCTTTCAATTGTTCATACATATCTTCTTGTAAATTAAACATGAAATGCGCCCCCTGGTTTCTTTGTATTTACTATTCTTCTAATACCTGCTGCTTTTCACTGTTGGATATTTGTGATTCCCATTCACTTTCTATTTTTCTAAACCATTTTCCTATTTTGCTTAGATAATATCTTTTTACTTCACCATTAGGAATCCAAATTTCACGTTCTTGTATTTGATTCATCACTTCATGAAGAATCTCATCATGTTCATACTTCCTAGGTTTTCTATAATGTGTTTTTACAAACTGTGTATATTCTCTACGTAACCAATTAGAAATATGTTGCCTTTGTCTTTGCTTGAGATGTGACCATTTTTTATTTGTTTGAAGGATTTTTCCATTTACTTTTATGTGGTTTTTCATCGACACTCATCCCCTTTTACTAGCAAAACGAATATATCACTATCGTATCACATTTAAATCGAAATACTGCTCTAGATACATATTTCGCAAGAAATCTATCCGAAACAAACCATACATGATCTATTTAGCGGCTGACTTCAACATAAGATTAAATGTAGAATATTAATTAGGTATTTAGTTTTTTATTAAATATTACGGTACGTGAAATTTTATATTTCCTTTATTAAAAAAAGCCCCTTGAAAGGAGCATTTATTTTACAAGATACTGTTCTACTTCTTTTAGTAATAATTCTGCACCTTCTGGACTTAATGTTATCTTACCATTTGCTAATGCTATGTTACGATTTGACACTTCTCCTGTTAATGCACAAACATGACCAGGCTGATACTTCTGTAAAATGATGTCTTCCCCTTCTACAAAAATCTCTAAAGGTGATTTTTCTTTAATCCCAAGCGTATTTCTAAGTTCCTTTGGAATTACTATACGCCCTAATTCATCCACTTTTCTAGTTACTCCGGTTGCTTTCATCCAGCATATTTCCCCATTTCATTATCAATTTGTACCCAAGTTATTCTTTACTATTGTAACAGGCTTTTTCCATACACGGGAAACATAATGATCCAAAAACTAACGATCATAACCAGAATTTCTTTAAACCTTTGCTGAAAGGAAATACGCCCTTCTCCCATTCTACATGCCCCTTTTCTCTACATCTTTTTATATGTTAAAACATAGAGGAACGAAACCTGCCCATTTATTTTCCTGATGATCACTCATGACTTTGCTCTTTGTTTTCTTTTGCCAATCAATACCTTTTATTTTACATACTTATACTTGTTTCCCAGCATCACAAAACATAAACTCTTTAATTTTCTTGACCTTGCTTTATTAAAAATAGAAGATTGTTCATCACTTTATTGATTTTTCGATCCATTCTCTGTTTCCCCTCTTAACAATTTTATAACTAATAATCCATTTTATAAAGGAGCTTGTAAAATAGCCGTTTATAAAAGAACAAGTAAAATATAGTAAGGATTTTCAATATCATTCTTATATTTATACAATTTTATCGTCATTGTATACATCACATACTTTAATTAAACTAAAAGTAATTAGATATTATTATATATACTATTTCATCTATAAATTTGTTGTAAAACTTTAAAAAATAAACAAGAGTTTTTTCTCTTCAGGGATACCTAGTCTTGTACGTCAAAGTTACGGCATTAAACAGGTATCTAATTCTGCTATTAACTATTGATTTAATAGGCTTTATGAACTTTTTCTTATTGTTAGGCCGGAATACTATTTGATATCTAACAAACCTTTGAATAAAAAATCTTAAATAATTAAATGTTAGGACAGAATAGCATTTAATATTGGTTATACACTTAAAACTGAGGTATTCTAAATATACAGCAAATATAACAAAATATGACTGAATTCAATTTTAAGTTTTTATTAATTTTTAATTTCTAAAACATGATTTATTAAATCTAGTATTTTGTCTCTTTTTGTTGATTTTTAGGGAGACTTAGTATATCTACTAGAAGATTCCCTAATTTTTTACTTAATTAGATAAACTGTACTCATATTAGTTGAATAGATACAATTAAATTTTATTTTTTTATTCCTTGAACCACTGCTACTACATAGTCTATATTTTGCTTCAATATATTATCTATTGTTTTAAGCATTTATTGGAAATCTTTCATGTTAACAATTATTTGATAGGCTAAGATTAACGGGATGGAATTTCATAGTATTACATTTTTTACTTTTTTGAAGCAGGATTTATATATTATTGTACCCATAATATATAAACTTTCATTGTCTATCCTTAAGGAAGTCCGTCATTCTAACAGTTAATATGCAAAATTGTATACTTGCATTGTATTGTATTCCTTTAAATCTAACAAAATAATATTAAATTCTTTCTTCCATTTATTTTTTCTTTTAATATATTTTAGTTCAAAGTATGATCGTCACACTAATAAATGCCTAAATCTATTGCCCCTTCCCCCTATATTCATTTCATATCGAATTATAGATGTATATTATTCAGAAATCTGGCCCATACTAATACACATGAAACCTAAAACTGAGTTTTTAAAGCTATGTATATTTAATATTTAAACAACACATTTAATCTCCGAATAACCCTCATTTGAGATTCACAACCTAACAAATAATATCAGCACCTTTTTAAAATTCAAGTAATACATACTATGCAAACTTTTATACAATAACAAAACGCTACTTTAACGCATAGCGTTCACATATAAATAAAGCTTTTTATTTGCTTTTTAGGCATATGTAATATAAAAACCGTACTTAATTGCTAATTCTATTAATGAAAGCTTTGATTCTATTGCAAATATCTAGTAAAATTCTTATATCAGCAACAAACTTCTAATATTAATAGTTAGTTTTAAAATAATTTTCTACGTACATTAATGTTGTATAAATACTTGTTCACTTCCAACAATAAACGCTATTAGAACGAATAGCGTTTATTATTGAAAAAACATTAACGCTAGATGTATAGACTGACTTAATATATAAGTATGTATACAAACAAACTGATATGAGTACAAATGATTAGATGGCTGCCTATAAAAATTTCTACTCTTAAAGGAAAGATCTTTTCAAGAACGAATCAATATCTAACACACAAATAATGGAGGTGTGAAGTTTGGAATATGGATATTTTGCACAAGAAGTAGCAAAACAACTAGATATAAACACCAATACACTTCGCAGATGGTCAATTGAACTAGAAAAAATGGAATATATATTTGAAAGAAATGAGCGTAATCAACGAATTTACTATGAGAATGATATAGATATCTTAAAGCAAATGAAAGAATACTTAAATCAAAACTGGAAACTAGAAGAAGCTGCAACAAGAAGCATGGAAAACACTGAAGAGAACGCTCGGAAAACGGATAGCGTTCATGAGGAAAATGAAGTTCAAGTAACGCTCAGAAAACGTTCAGAAACTGATATTTTGATGATTCAAGAAAAATTTTCTCACATGCTTGAGCAACAAGATAAAATTGTACAACAGAACCAAGATATCATTAAATTGTTATTACAGGAACGTTCAGAAAAAGAAGACAAAGATCTACAGATTCAGTTATTACAAGAAAAACTAGATAAAGCAATTGAACTATTAAATGAAGATCGCCAAGAACAGCAAGATAACACCAAAAAAACGTTCATTCAACGTTTATTTAATCTAAATTAAATCATATATACGTTTTTTATCAAATATATCTAATTGGGCAAAAAAAAGCGGTAGCTACCGCTTTTTTTTACTCATTCTTACAACACGAATACGTAGTTCTGTAAAAAAATTTCTATGATATGTTTTTTTCTCGTTTAATTTCAAAGAGTGTAACTTGTGTTACTATTCCTAACTAGAATAAACAGCCCCTGATAATTGAATGAATCCATGAACATGATGCTATTATAAGGGTTGATTAATTACATAAACTTTATACTAAAATCATCAAAAAGCATCCTGTCATTGGCAAAGAATACTTATAATTCAGTGGTATGCTCAAAAATAGAAAGCTTGTAAAAGCGATTAGTGACATGTCTTGGTCACAATTTCAAACAATATTGAAATATAAAGTAAAGTGGTGTAGTGAACAATTAGTTGTAATATCTAAAACATTTGCTTATAGTCAATTATGTTCCAATTGCGACTATAAAAACATAGATGCTAAAAATCTAATCATTCGTGAGTAGGATTATCCTTATTGTGGCACACATCATGATGAAGATCATAACACAGCGCTCAATCTTAGAAATGAAGCTAACCGTAGGAACTCTCGGGATAGCCTACTGAATTAGAAACCGTTAGGATTCTGTACTTAGGTATCTATTACCTCAAGGATACTAAGTGCTCAGTTGTCCAATATATATTGCTAATAGAAACATGTTAATCCTATTTCCTAAAATTAGTTAAGTGTATTCTTTGCCGATTTTTAGGGAGGATTGACTAATCCTCTAATTCCTCAACTACATAATAAATCCATATAGGAAACCGCATGCTTTTTCTAGTATTCTTTAATTCATTTTGCCAGATTAGATTTTTTTATATAAATTGTCATCAATCACAGCATTCATTATTACTAAATCCTACGCGTTATAAACGCTATTAATAAAGACTATATCTTTACTTCTAAAATTACATTATGTCCTTAAAGGAAAAGTATTATATTAATGCACTGAATCTCTAGTGAACGCTATGCGTTCACTATTTACAAAACGTTAAATTAACGTTTTGTAAGCGCTCATCTCATTTTTCCATATTGTATTAAACTATTTTCCATTTAATATCCTTACAGATCGTTTCGGTTTCAAAACACTAAACACAGAAAATCTTCCATTCTCTAATTTGTTAGGTCGCTATAACATAGTTCCTAGGCCTTTTAGACGAATCAAATCGCCCTTATGATTTAAAGATATGTACCACAAGAAGAACACGCCCATTAATGTCTATGTTTCCGTAATCATACTTCGAACATAGTCAGCTAACATCATCTGCTTTTAATGTAACAACTACTTTTTTTCATACCACTTCGGTTTAAATTCTTCATAACATATATATAACATTGTGAAGCTCTATGCTTCATTTAGTCAGGATCGTTATTATAACGTTCATTAGTTATTACAACATAGAAACATACAACTTTATTATTGGGCTATTAATTGATACACCTGTTATCAGATTTTATATATTGCTTTAGCATAAATTGCGTCCTTTAAACAACACGGAATATTGATATTAAAGGGATAGACGCTGAAATAACGGGTAGCGTTCACGTTAAAAAAACAATCGATAACATTTAAGTTAAAGACAATTTCAGCATAACCACAACTACATATTTTTTTGTCCTTTCTTATAGGTTCCAAAAACACTCCATATATTCCCAGTCCACTTTAATATATTTGTCAGATTGTATTTGTTATATTAAGTGTAACATTCAATTAAGATAAATCTTAAGATCTGTAATAATAAAACAGCATTATACAATCGCAGCATTCATTATTACTAATCCATACGCGTTATGAACACTGTTAAATAAAACATATCTATTCTAAAATCACATGATACTTTTAGATGTAAATATATCTTAACGTATCATATTAATGAACCGAATCCCTTGTAAACGCTATGCGTTCACATTTCACAAAGCGTTAAATTAACGTTTCCCAAGCGCTCATACTATTTTATTTCTTACTATTGTATTAAACATATTGCGCCTAAACAGCCTGCGAGAATGTTTGAGGCGCAAGATCACTAAGTAAAAAGACACTCCATTTCTTAATTTGTTAGGTGACTATTCTCCTAATTCCTACGCTTTATAAATGAACCACTTCGTTTTTATGATATAAACTTTTGTTAATACCTTTATCATAATGTGTGTTATAAGAAGGAAACTCTCATTAACATCTATGACACGGATAAACTTAGGGGATTTCTTAAAATATGCCCATGGAAGATTATACTTTGCTTCTTGCAAGTTAATTCCTACTTAAAGAATTTAATACGATATATTTTTACTTCATTTCGTTGGAATTGTTGTTATAACATTCAGTACTATTTATAAAACACTTAATATATATATTAATATATATTATACTAATTTATGCATAAATATATTTTAGGTCGGTTTTATCATTCCAATGGAACAAAACATCATTTGAGCACTTATTTTATTAATTGATACGCCTGTTATGAGTAACGCTCTTTGAACAACTCCTAACGTTGTAGTTAAAGGATTAGTCGGTGAAATAACGGATAGCGTTCACGTGAAAACAAACAGTAAAATAACACTTCGATAACGTTTAGATTATACAAGAATCCTGATTCCTTAAAATATCCATTTAATCTATAACGTCTTCGATTTAGTGATATCATTTAAAAACATAGTTGCTTAAATGTAGCATTCTCAAAATTATTGCATAAGTTTTATCAATTCCTGACAAAGGATTTCTTCTTCAAAAATGTGAAGGTGGGAGATGCATACCGATTGGCTTGTTACCATATAATTGTACAGATTGCTTTTTTACGAATACTTTAGATTTGATATTCGTTGCAGAAAACTGATTGCAATTGTAAAAGCTTCAACGTTCTATCGTCCCACACTTGACGAAATTACGAAAACCAAGATAAAGCAGGAATGTTAAATAGGTCGCAACACTGTTAAGTCGCGTAGTTCAATATTAATAGTATTCTCATATTAAATACATTCTATGCAAAAAAATATTTAGTAGTGTTAAAAATATATTTTGATAGCAACATGACCGTTTTTATAACGTTCATGAAACCCACAATGTATGATAGTAATTTTCATTACATTCATAAATCCCTATTACACAATATTACTATTTCTTTATAACTATATTGTAAGGCTAAGAAATGAATTGATTTGTTTTTTAAATTAATCCTAGATTAATATATCTATTATGATATATGTCATAATAATGAAAAATTCATTCGCAAAACTTCTAAAATAACTGACTAGAAGCACGGGATCCGATACAACTATAACTTTCTCCTCATTCCATTTTGCTTTGGGTTCCAACATTCTTGAAAATTATATCTAAGATACTTCAAAAATCATTGCCTTCTTTATGCTACATATGCCACTTTTCAAAATTCTTCGTTCTTCTGAAAAGAGTACGCCTTGCTTTTGCTAGCTAGTTTCTACTGTCCGAACGAATTTAGTTTTTTATAACTTGAAAAACTCTTTAATTCCTAATCACATATCATTTCCAACATAAGTACCAACTTTCCTTAATTCTTTTATGTAACGTCTAACAGTTGTACTAAATCACGATCTTCGCAAACTACGTTCTACTATAGATATTTTTGTTTGATTACCTATTGTAACGATATTTCCATTCGTTTGTTTCTTGTGGAAGATTTTATTTTGTTTGAACTAGAGTCATACATATGATTACGTCTACCGCACTCCCCCCCGAACTAAGGTTGATATTCCACATCTTCATATGTTTAAGAAAAGAATCTTCTTTTTAATTGCAATCATATTATCTCTTAGCCAAAGTTTCTGCTCTACCCATCAAAAACATCTAATTAATAACTATATAAATATGCCATTAAAAATTGATTCAAGAACGCCCCGACACCAAATAACAACGCCTAAATAACACTTCTAAAACGTTCATAAAATAAAACTTTTGCATTTACTTCAACTTAAGAAATTTAAATATATACTCCAAGAAGAATATCAGATGATATAAAATTTTTGTTAAAGAATTTGGTATCTTATCATACAAATTTAGAGTTAATTTCAAAAATAAAACAAGAGCAATAAAGGTTATTCATTGTCTATTTAAACATCTTACTTTTAAACTTTAAATCAGCATTCCCGCGATTAGTATAATTGATTCTCCGTGAACGCTATGCGTTCACGGAGAATCAATTACTACATTCCTACTAAAAAACAGTAAATGTATGCAAACCAAACAACACCTTAGATATATACCCAATCCCAAATCTTATTATATTAATTGCTTCAGAAAGAAGTTTTACTTTTAAAAGTATGTTACCAATGGATTTCCTAAAAACACCTTTTCAACATAGCTTTATATTGCCACTATGATCTAAGTAAGTATGTATGTAGAAACTACTTTGATATCTATGTCATTATTTATATAGAAATATTTCAATTGAATTTCTTTTCAACATATACCAAACTACTTTTTTAATATCGAACTCGAAAATTAAATTTATAGATTTTATCATTTCGTAAACTTTTTTCTCTTTAAAATCAACTTTAAATGTTGCTATTACAATGTTTAACGCTTTAAAAACGCCTAGTGTTCATCTGCTAAGTTCGCCAAGTAAACACCATAATAACGTTTGTTTAGCGAATATATATGAATCTGTAATTAATCCTGTTCAATTTTTATATTCAAATCAAATTTCATAGATTCTCTATTCTTTTAAAGGAGTGCTACAGATACAAATAGAACATATACAACAAAAATACATACTCAAGATATTTTTTTCTACATATTACACTTGATATGTAGAGGGTTAATTTGCATACTACTTTTTTAGTCTGTTTGTTATAGATATCATCAAAATAGCCAAAAACAAACTTATATAATAAAGATCTCAATTTAATACCGTCTTTCAATGCGTTATTACACCAAAAAACATCTAAACTTCCAATCTCATTTCCTTATCAGCAACTTGTTTATAAAAAACATTAAAAATGTTGATTTAAAGGGGTTTAACGCATTGAAAACGCCTAGCGTTCACACAATATCAAACACCGAAATAACACTTTTATAACGTTTATTGGGCTAACCATTTTTACTATTCAAGTATGTATAAGTCATATTCGCAATTAATCTTATTTGCATTCTAAATTTCCTTCTCTCGATTAAAATATATACCTCATTCCACTAGATATCCCTTGGATTCCCGAAATATATCATCAATAGTCTATCCATAAATCACAGAAATAACTTGATATTTAAAAAGACATCTTCAACAAACGTATCCCTCCCGCCAATAACACACTTTATATATTCTAGATATATTTAAAATATATCTAGAATATATAAAGTGTTAAAACCGCCCAAAAATAACTTGAATACTTTAATTGAATATCTAATTTATATCTAAAATATATTTATTTTAGATTTTAGATATATTTATTCTTCAAAAACCTTATAAAATCCTTGTCGCTAGGGATTTTATAGGTTATAATATATTTATTAGATATAAATTAGAAATAAAATTCCTAGAGGTGATGTATAATGGCAAGTTTAAAAGGCAAAACTCTTCATATAGACATAGAAGGTGATATTGGGAACGATTCGTTTAAAGGTTACATCAATGGTGAATACATAAAAATGAAAAATGTATATCAAAGTGTCTACTCAATGCCTAATGTTACTGAGACAAACATCCAAAAAAACGTAGTTAATTTAGTAGATAATATGTTCGTGAATATTGCTAGTAAATCAATTCGAAGATCTGGAATGTATTTCATTGGTAATCGTGCGATGTTAACAGGGAAAAACCCTAAAAACATGAACATTAAAGTAGGTCAAAAATATAATGATGATTTACCACTAATTAATATGCTAGGATTAATTGCAAACAAATCAGTTCAACTTGAATGGGAACGCACAGAACAACTACCACAATCAATCAATGTGACTGTTGACCTTATTTCAGCTATCCCAGCAAGCCAATGGACACCCGTAAACGCTAAACATTTAGAACAACGTTTTACTAATTCAAATCATGTTGTAGTGGTTTATGTAGGAGAAGAGCAGGTAACGGTTAGCTTAACATTTAATAGTGCAAACATTACACAAGAGGGTGTTCCTCCGTTATTTGCAATTCTTGAAGGGGAAGAGGAGATGTTTACTGATTTCACTAAACTATATGCAAAAAAACTTGAAATCAAAAAAATTGACGGCTCTTTCTTTAAAAACAAAAAGATTTTACATTCTGATATTGGGGACGGAACAACTGAGTATATCTACACAGTGGGCGTGAATCCAGTAATTGATGCTTGTAGCGGTGAAAGACGCGGTGTCGGTCATGCTACAGAAGAAGCTGTAAAATTATTAAATCAAGAACGTGGCACAAACATTAAACGCCAACAATTCTCTCAAATTCTTCAAGATATAGATCATAAATACCATGAAGAGGCAACAACACACTTTAATATTACAAAAGTAGAACAAGCAGAACTAATCCTAGAAGATACAGATGAAAAATATGTAAACAATACAGCCAGTGAAGCTGAAGTTTTATGTGTGTATGGTGGGGGAAGTATTACTTTTAAAGATGAATTATATAATCAATTATTAGATTATTGTGAGCGAGTTGGAATGTATTTATTGTGGATTCCGGAGAAATACGCTGTAGATATGAATGCTAAAGGGATGCAAATTATCAAGAAAATTCTTTCTCGAAAAAAGGTGAAATAGTATGTCCGACAAAAAAAGAGAGTCCTTCTTCTGGAACCTCAAAAAGATTGAGAATGAAGAATTCTTTAAATGGTTCGAGTCACAAAGTAATATAGCCGATTCTTTATATAAACTTGTATGCTATTTTATTGATAAACACGGATTACAAGACGTAGCTGATTATAAGATACAGCAACAAATGCAAAAAGAAATTTTACTTCAAGATAAAGACTTTTTAAATGATGTTAAGCGTATACTATTAAATAATTCAAATCTTGCTATTCAAAAAGAAAACCAAGCAAATGAAGAAGAGGCAGCAGATCAAAATAAAATAGTCTCATCTCTTGAAAAAAATTCTACTTCTAAAGATACACATAGAGAAAATGAATCAACAACTGAAAAAGCGGTACTAAAAGATGAATATGAAGACCTGGATACAGCTAATTTATTTGGTAACTAGCGTTATGCATCGATGATAAAAAAGAGTCCCTAAAATAGGGACTCTTTTTTATCATCGATGCAAGCTTTTTCTACATCTTATCAATAATAATTTGTCTTTTATACCACTGATTTAATTTATCTTTAGCCGTGCCTGAAAGGCGTTTTGTTTTCTTATTATAAAACCTAGAAAGGGTAGGTTGTGATATACCTATTTCTTTTGAAAGGTCTCGCATTGTAATATTTTTATTCATATGGAAGAATGATATTTTTTCTCTAATCGAATTTTCATACTCATCAACATCTAAATTGTTATTTTCTATTTTTACAGGAGACTCTTCTTCTATGATATCTACTGTTTTTTTCTTCACTATTTTTTCTATTGAATTCATTAATTCTTTCGGCGGTAAAATTATTATACCTAACTGAGCATAATAGTTCTTAAACCAATTCTTTTTAGTTAACATTTCCTCTTTTAAATCTTCACTGTACTCCCAATGTGATATTACCTTTTCCTTCTCTAAATCAATAAGAACATTTTCTAGCTGTTCACGAATACGATTTGGCTTTTGATTTTGATTTACACCCATGACTGCCAGTAATCCCTTATCTCCTCCTATAGAGTAAGGCCTTTTTAAACTAGAGAACATTTGACGAATTCTCCATTGCCAAGTTAAATAACGAATCAATCTCTTATGATATTTATGTCTATAACTATTATATTCCAACGCTTTTTTTGATAACAGTGCCGTTGTACTACTAGAACCATATAAATAACTTGATAAGAAGCTTCCTGGCTTAATCCTGCAAGATTCTATCCCCATATATTCGTTAGTGTTATTATCTCTCCAGAGTACCACAGAATCTAATACAAAAAGCCTCTTAATAACTTCTCGCTTTACTTCATAATGTTTACCTGCTTCAGCTCGATCATTTAATACAACTACCTCATTATCATCATTTAAATAGATAAAAATACTTGCTAAAGCAGCAATACGTTTGGCAACCTTTATTTTATCTTCTGCTCGATAATATTCTGTGTTATTAGCCTTTGCTTTAGGTATGCTACACATTTCTAATACCTGATTATATGAAAAGTCTATGAATTCATCTGGGGACTTTGCCTCATTTAACCATTGGATAGTAATTGCATCTAGACAGTCAGCAGTTAAATCATCCATATTACTCATTACACCATCAACCAATGTATTCCAACGAGCGGCTTCTTCAATATTTATTAATCTTAAATCTTCATCTTTATGTGAAGAAAGTTGTGCAACTCCACTACTATCTTTCGTTTCAATTGGATAAGATTTCAACTTTGTATTTTCATCTTCTTCAAATTGATTCTTTGCTATACCATCTCTTAATTTATAATAAACTGCAGAATTATTTACTTCATAATAATTCTCGTGCTCTAAACCTGTATTAGATTCCTTTGGTTCCTGCAAGTTTTCATTGTTAGCTCTTGAAAACTCTTGCTCAACAAATAATCCTATCGCCACATCAATTTCAATTTGGTAAGCTTCTATATTGGTGAATATTTCCAAAGAGGAGATTCCCTTTTTTTGCTGCTGTTCAAGCCACTGTACAAGCATTGAAAATGATGGGGAAAAATAGTCCGAAGTTACAATCCTACTAGTATCTTCTTTAACTTCTAAGTAATAAGCATTCCATTTATACCACAATTGTTCATTATGTTTATAGATAGGTGCTGATATTACTAATGCATCTTTAAACAATTGTAGAACATTATCCATATACATCCTTCTCCTTATTTAATTTACAATTGAGAATGATTTAAACTTAAATCTATATAGCCTTATGATGTTCCTATTCATGAAAATAAAAAAGAATACAGTAAGTTCTATCCAACCATCCCTTAGTGATAATCTAGCACGTATGCGTATAACCACCTCTTTTACTGATTATACAAGACTGTATCCATTTGGAAAAGGTAAGACGTTATAAGGAACCCAATATTTTTCAAGGGATTAGCTGAAACATGAAATTCTTTTGCGATATCATGTCCCTTTTGACTAAACATGAAAAAGCTAGGTTATTCATGTTTTAACAGTTTCGTTGTATATATGGTAAAACTCATTAATTTTTGCATACAAAGTGAAAATTCATAGCGGTATCATGTCCCTTTTGACTAAAACATGAAAAAAATCTTGCCTTAAATATTTCATGAAATTAAAATTTATATTTTTTCATAATCCTTTCTATCCTTGATACAAAAGGGTTTCTTCTATATTCAAGGTATGAAACAAGAAAATTTATAGCGGTATCATGTCCCTTTCTTGTTTCATAAATCCTCTTAAATCCCTTATATACCATACATTTATACAACATCTTCTCAAATTTCAGGGAATTATAGAACATGAAAATTTATAGCGGTATCATGTCCCTTTCTATCTGAAAAGATGAATCACCCCTAGCGGTATCACGTTCCTTTTATAAATACCAAATTTCATATAAATCCCTTTAATATCAATGTTTATTGAGGATTTTCATGTGAATTATAATAAAAAGAAATATGAAAATCCACAGCCCTATCATGTCCCTTATATTTTTGTGAAAATAAGCTTCCAACCCCATTAGAACAACGTTTATTAGCATTTTACAACTCATTTTCTTATTTACTCGGAACATGAAAATCCATAGTGATATCATGTCCATAAAAAAAATAGAACAAAATCCGAAACCCCTTGATATGAAAGGGATTAACGTACATTTCATTTTTTCATGTTGGCTCTTAAAGGGGCCCATTTCATCAAATTTTGATTTGCTATAATTAAAATCGGTATATTTTATATTGTACGGATATGTATATTTTAATTTGTATAGGAGGTGAAAAAGATGAGCAAATCATTTGTTATTCGTAATCAACGTAGTCTAGATGGACAATCTACTAATGCGGTTATAGTTACATTAAAATCTTGGCAAGCACTTGTTGATGCATTGGAAGGAAAATACTATAGCTATAAAGATACATACCTTGAAGATATTATTAATCAAATGTCGTATGAAGAACGTATTGCGGATATCGATGGATTTGTTGCACAAGCAAAGCCATCTTTTTCACGTCATACTATTTCAAAGACAATGGGAAGAAAACATAAATTGTACGGTATTACAAATGCAGATCTTGAAGTATTCCTTTACCTACATAAAAAATGCTATACGAATGGTATTATTCCAAACGTAACAGTACATATGCTTTGGGAAGACTATAAGCAATACAAAGAAGAATTGGCATGTATACAGCATTCTCAATTCTATATTGCATTAAAAAAATTAAGCCTACATAACATTATTACGATTGAAAATGAATTAGATAGTCGATACACCATTAAAATAACTCATTTTATGAATGAAGAAACTGAAAAAGCAAATCCTTATGTTTACATTAGTCCTGTAGTCTTTACAAAAGCTTTCTTTGAACTTTCAGTAGCATCTAAGAAGCTATTCTTAGATATTGCTATGCAACAGCATAGAGAAACTACATTAAAACGTTCTTTAGACAAACAGGATGAAAGAGGTAATAAGACTCACTTTGGTGGGATGTACCGCTTTCTACATAAGAAGTATCCACATCAAATTCGTGCAGTTATGAAAGAACTAACGACTGTATTGCCTTGTACAGGAACTCCACTATTCAAAATCTGTAAACTACAAAAAGGGGTTCAAAACAAGAAAAAATACACGACTTTATTTTTATCTATTCATTCAGACTTCTTATGTGGAAAAGAATCAGGCGAACTACAGTATCGTGATCCTTTTACTCCAAAGGTTACGTATGCCCGTAAAGCCCGATTTATTGAATCTACACTACAAGAAATGCATATTGGGGAATTTACACGAGACATGAATAAATTTATTCATGTACTTAAAAATACCTGTCATCGACAAATCCGAAGTGTAATACATAGTTTGCGTGACATGATTGATCGCACTGAAAAATATCCAAGTAAGTTAGTATATACACTGAAAAAATTATTGAATCAAACATCACAGTATCATATTCTTGATACCGCAGCTAAAGAAGGGGTTTATCCTCTTATTACACAGCACGTACCAGCAAAACAAAAAGAACAAGCTATATTTGATTTCGGATTGCATTTCTCTATGTACTCTCGCCGAAGCATCAAGAAGCTGTTCCGAAAAACATTTGAGTTATTAAAGAACAAATTTGCCGTACCTGTTACAGAGGAATCTTACCATCGTAATTATCTAAGATATCAAGAAGAAACATTATTTAGAAAATACGCTTATGAACAAGGTGCAAATCTAAATGCTTATATGGCTTTAGAAATAGAAATGCGTGAACTTCTAAAAATAAAAGGACATAAAGAACGCTTTATTCCTAGTGATGTACGTGAACTGTTCATTGAAAAGATAGATAAATTACCAAAAGAAAAGCTAAGGGTAATTGAAGTACCTGGTAGCATAAATTTAATTACCTTTATACGTGCCTTGGAACAGCTGATACGTGCTGGAATTCAAGTAACATCAACTGAACAGGTATTAAAAGTAATGGAAGAAATGTAATCATTTTCAGCTCTCTATATTTGAAAAAAATCAAAGTAGAGGGCTATTCGTGTTGGCTCTATCATTCAAAGTCTTTCTATTAGATCCATTTATATACTTTTCTAAAAGATTCTATTGAAAATAGAATCTTTTTTTATGCACTTCTATACAATAAAAGTTATTCATCATTGTTAATTTCCACAATAGTAACTTGAAAAGGCATCCAATACCTATATAAATAGAGATTTTACTCTACATAAAATCATAAGAAAAATTAAATTTTTAGTGGATATGTTTATAAAAAGTATCATTTGTGAATAAAAATATCATACTATTGTTGCTATATAAGGGTTCTATAAGTAAATCTACTAAAATTCATCAAGTTTTATGTGATTAAATATGAATAACTGAATTAAGTGGATTAAATAATGATCATTGTGTATAGATTGTGTACAAAAGACTACAAATTGGGGACAAATATCGAGAATGTCTTCTTATTTACGAATGAATAAATATACTCATTACTGAATTATTTTTCTTCATTTTTTATGTAGGTATAGTGGTATTATTTTATGATTTTATGTAGAAAGGATGATACAACAAAGTCTATTTTCACACTCCCATTACATACCATTTATGATTTTTTACAGTAGGGCATGTTAAAAACATTGTCATAGCAGGCTTTATTCTATATTTTATGAACCTATAAAAGTTTTATCTTTATATTTTTAATATATATAAGATATATATTTATATAAGATTTTAAGAAAAGGGGGAATATTTTAGAGAGGATGGGGACAAACAAAATATTTTTAAATAAAAAAATAATTTATATTATATATACTAATGTTTTCAAAATTTATTAATAAAAAGTTCTAACTACTATACACATAAAATACTACTAGATAAATTACATATAAGTGTTAAATGTCTTCTTTAGTAGAGTTATCACAACAAAGAGATTTACATACTATAACAAATTAATAGTCCTTTACAAGAAGATGAATTACTGTTGCTTTAGAAAATTAATAGTTATAAACTTATAGGCAAAGTCGAGATCCTCGCTATAAGTTTGTAAAAATAAAGTATAAATTTATTATACTTTATTAAATTTTTTATACATGAATAGGAGTGATATTTATGCAACTAAAAAATGTAACACCTATGGGATTAAATGATGAGGTATTCAAAACAATTATTAATAAAACTGAAAATACATTTCCATCATTTTTTTTCATTAATCCGTCAGGTAATGTTGTCATACCAAAATATTTGAACAAGGATATATGTATGTATGCAGTTTTCGGTGAAACAATGGTTATAATTGATAATGAAATTGAGATATTAAGGCATCAACAAATATTGTATTTTAATGCTGAGGTGTACATTGAATTGAGAAATAATACAACTGAGAATGTAATTGTATATATTGATGGTGTAAATAAGTAATTATTGATTAGAATTATTATAAATATTTGTGAAATACTTCACAAAAAATACACAATAAAAAATAGTCATTTCATGTATAGTAGGAGTAGTTGAAAATTTCATATTATCATTTGTGAAATACTTCACATGATTTAAGCTTTTACTTAATAGGCAAGATGAAAACAATAAGTTCCAACATTTTAAATCTACTTTTATAGTGATCTGGAGGCTTTAATATGACAAACAAGACAGATGAAAAAGAAGTACAAGCAATGGTCAACGTAGTAATTAAAGATGAAAATGATGTACAAGAAGTTGTTAATACTTTAGTTGAAAATGGAAAAGAAGCACTAAAAGCACTAGAATCTTATACGCAAGAGCAAGTAGATCATATTGTTCATGAAATGGCACTATCTGGATTAGATCAACATATGCCATTAGCAAAAATGGCGGTTGAGGAAACTGGTCGAGGTGTGTATGAGGATAAATGTACAAAGAACATATTTGCGACTGAATATATTTGGCATAGCATAAAAAAAGATAAGACTGTAGGAATTATTCATGAAGATCCACATGAAGAAGTCATCGAAATTGCCGAACCAGTAGGTGTAGTTGCTGGTGTGACACCAGTAACGAATCCTACATCAACAACTATGTTTAAAGCAATTATTGCAATGAAAACACGGAATCCAATTATTTTCGCTTTTCATCCATCTGCTCAGCAATGCTCTGTTGCAGCGGCTAAAATTTTAAGAGATGCTGCAATTAAGGCAGGGGCACCGGAGAATTGCATTCAATGGATCGAAAAACCTTCTGTTGAGGCAACAAAAAGATTAATGAACCATGAGGGGGTTGCACTTGTTCTTGCAACCGGGGGTGCTGGAATGGTGAAATCAGCATATTCTACAGGGAAACCGGCCTTAGGGGTAGGACCTGGGAATGTACCTTGTTATTTAGAGAAATCAGCACATGTAAAACGAGCTGTAAATGATTTAATTTTATCAAAAACATTTGATAATGGTATGATTTGTGCTTCTGAACAAGCAATCATTGTAGATAAAGAAATCTATAATAGTGTAAAAAAAGAAATGCAAGACAACAATTGTTATTTTGTTACCGAAGAAGAGAGAATAAAATTAGAGAAGCTTGTTATTAATGAAAATACATGTGCAGTAAATAGTGATATCGTTGGGAAATCAGCACATTATATTGCATCATTAGTAGGCATTAAGGTACCAGAAGATACAAAAATACTTGTAGCTGAAATTAAGGGAGTGGGTGCAGAATATCCACTATCACGTGAAAAATTGAGCCCAGTATTAGCTTGTATCAAAGCAAATTCACAAGAAGAAGGATTTAAATACTGTGAAGAAATGTTAAATTTAGGTGGCTTAGGGCATTCAGCGGTTATTCATTCTACAAATAAAGAAGTACAAAAACAATTTGGTTTAAGAATGAAAGCTTGTCGCCTTATTGTAAATTCACCGTCAGCACAAGGTGGGATTGGTGATATATATAACGCATTTATTCCATCTTTAACATTAGGTTGTGGATCATACGGTAAAAATTCTGTTTCTCAAAACGTAACAGCTACACATTTAATAAATGTAAAGCGTTTGGCGAATAGAAAAAATAATATGCAATGGTTCAAATTACCACCTAAGGTTTTTTTTGAAAAACATGCGACACAATATTTAGCTAAGATGCCAAACATTTCACGAGCATTCATTGTAACGGATCCAGGAATGGTAGAACTGGGATATGTGGATACAGTTACACATTACTTACAACAGCATTTAAATGATGTAAAAGTAGGTGTTTTCTCAGAGGTAGAACCAGATCCATCAGATGAAACAGTATTCAAGGGTGCTGAGATGATGAGAAGCTTCAAACCTGATGTAATTATTGCATTGGGCGGAGGTTCAGCAATGGATGCAGCAAAAGGAATGTGGCTATTTTATGAATATCCAGAAACAAAATTCTTTGGAATCAAACAAAAGTTTTTAGATATTAGAAAACGTACATGTAAATTTCCAACACTAGGGCAAAAAGCACAATTTGTTGCGATTCCAACAACATCAGGAACAGGGTCAGAAGTGACACCATTCGCGGTTATTACAGATAAAAAAAATAATATAAAATATCCACTTGCTGATTATGAATTAACACCAGATGTAGCGATTATTGATCCACAGTTTGTAATGACAGTGCCACCTCATGTAACAGCAGACACTGGAATGGATGTGTTAACACATGCAATTGAAGCATACGTGTCTATTATGGCAAATGACTATACAGATGGATTGGCCTTAAAAGCCATTGATCTAGTATTTAAATATTTACCGAGAGCATATAAAAATGGAAATGATGAAGAAGCACGTGAGAAAATGCATAATGCTTCTGCAATTGCAGGTATGGCTTTTGCAAATGCATTTCTTGGTATTAATCATAGTTTGGCGCATAAGCTTGGACCAGAATTTCACATTCCACATGGACGCGCTAACGCAATCTTAATGCCGCATGTAATTCGCTATAATGCAATTAAGCCGAGAAAACATGCATTGTTCCCAAAATATGAGCATTTTGTGGCAGATGAACGTTATGCATATATTGCAAGAACATTGGGGCTGCCAGCAAGTACAGTAGAAGAAGGGGTAGAATCTCTTGTACAAGCAATTATCAGCCTTGGAAAAGAATTGAATATTAATATGAGTATTGCAGGACAAGGAGTAAAACAAGAAGCATTTGAAAATGTTGTGGATGTTTTATCGGAAAGAGCATTTGAAGATCAATGTACACCAGCAAATCCGAAACTTCCATTGATTTCAGAATTAAAAGAAGTATATAAACAAGCATATAAAGGTGTGTAATAAGTTAAGTAGGTATAACTTTTTTAGTTCATAGATTTTGTATTTGATATTTGTAAATATATTGTATATGGGTTTTAAGGGGAAATAAATATTATAAACAGCTGTGTTCTAAATAGAACATCTAACAAAAATGCTGCCTAGATGACCTGTATGTAGGTAAGACGGGAGTGTACAAAAACTATGTCTAACTATAAGAAATTAAATCAAGTAATTGAAAAAAAGAGGAATTAATATCGCTTGTTAAGCATTATGGATTCACTCATGAAAAGGTAATTTGTTATAGTAGAGAATTGGATTTATTAATATATGATTTGATGAAATCTAATAGAAATAATAAGTAAATCAAATTTATATAAAAAAGAAATAAAATATAAATATTTAAGATATTTTTAAAATAAAAAGCACTCACCTATAAATAGGAGAGTGCTTTTTTATCTTAATTTCATTTATTTTGGTGAGGGATTTTTAAATGCTAAAAACTTATGCGTGATAAATTTCACAACATAAATGCACATATAATTTTACAATATAGTATGTAAGTTGATGGGAGGTTTTCTTTTTGATAAATCGTGATTATAATAAAAACCCATTTATTGTAATATGGGAGTTAACAAGAGCATGTGAATTAAAATGTCTACATTGTCGTGCTGAAGCTCAGCATTATCGTGATCCTTTTGAGTTAACATTAGAAGAAGGAAAAAAACTAATTGATGATATATATGAAATGGATAATCCGATGCTGGTTTTTACTGGTGGGGATCCATTAATGCGTTCGGATATATATGATATTGCTGAATACGCGGTGAAGAAAGGTATTCGGGTTTCCATGACACCCAGTGCTACTCCAAAGGTTACTAAAGAAGCGATTAAAAAAGCAAAAGATGTTGGGATTTCTAGATGGGCATTTAGTATAGATGGACCAACAGCTGAAGTACACGATCATTTTAGAGGAACAGAGGGGTCATTTAAATTAACAATGGATGCAATTCATCATTTAAATGAATTAAAAATCCCTATTCAAATTAATACAGTTGTTTCTAATTATAATTTGAGTGTACTTAAAGATATGGCAAATTTAGTAGAAGAATTAGGTTGTGTGTTGTGGAGTGTATTTTTCTTAGTCCCAACAGGACGTGGTAAAGAGAAAGATATGATTTCACCAATTCAACATGAAAGAGTGTTCCGCTGGCTATATCAGCTTAGTAAAACTGTTTCTTTTGATATAAAAACCACAGCTGCTCAGCACTATAGACGCGTTGTTCTTCAAGAAAAAATGAAAGGAATTAAAAAAATTGATCAAATTATTCAATATAGAGATGTACTGATGGAAGGGATGATGGACGGAATTAATGGATTTGGACGCGCTCCAAAAGGAGTGAATGATGGAAATGGCGTTGTATTTATTTCTCATATTGGAGATGTATACCCAAGTGGGCTATTGCCAATTAAAACCGGGAATATTAAATCAAAACCGATAGCTGAAATTTATCGAAATTCTCCTGTTTTTCAAAGCCTTCGTAATCCAGATAATTATAAAGGAAAATGCGGTGTTTGTGAGTTTCGATATGTTTGTGGGGGATCTCGTTCTAGAGCATTTGCGATGACGGGGGATTACATGGAAAGCGAACCTTTTTGTGTATATGTTCCAAAAGCATTGCAAAAAAAGTGTAAGAATTGAGCATGTCCCTTTTTTATAACCTGTTTTTATAAATTTTCTTATTGTATATTTCCAATATTTATGAGCAGATACTTTCTGCTCATAAATATTGGATTAGTGATGACTAATAATCGAAGAAAAGCAAGGGAATTATACTTATTTTAGGCGTATAATACGTTGATTTGAGCTTCCGCGAAATGGAAGAGTCAAATCTCTTTTTTGGATTTCAAATCTTCCATCAACTAAAACATCTCCATAATGTAACAGCTCAATCATATCTTTGTTTTGTGAGTTTTGTATCTCTTCTAGTGTATAGCCAGTGTAAATCCAAAGATTTTTGTTTAAACTTTTTACAGCCTTTGCAACTTCTTTGACCTCGATAGCTTGAAAAAATGGGTCACCACCTGAAAATGTTACATCAGTTAGAGGATTTGTGGATATTTCTTTTATAATTTCTTTCACACTCATCTCGGTACCATTATAAAGATTCCATGATTTGGGGTTATGGCAACCTAAACAATGATGCGGACAACCGGCAAAAAACACAACTGTCCGTAATCCTTCACCATCTACTACACTATCATGAATAATATTCATTACCTTCATTTATGTTTCACACGATCTGCTTCTTCACTACGCTTTGCATTGTTCCATTTTGACATGTCCCCTACAAGATATCCAGTAATACGGCGAATTCTTTCAATATGATGATCTTCTATATTTCCACAGCTAGGGCACTCATTTTCAATCACTCCATTATAGTCACAACATTTACAACGATCCACTGGGTGATTAATTGAACCATATCCTACTTCATACTGTGCCATTGCTTGAACAATCTGTTTTAAAGCCATTTGATTATGCGCTGCCGCCCCATCTAGTTCAATATACGTAATATGACCACCGTTGCAAAGAGCATGAAACGGTCCTTCTAAACGTATTTTATTAATTGCTTGAATAGGATAATAAACTGGAATATGAAATGAATTTGTATAGTAATCATGATCGGTTACACCTGTAATAGTTCCAAAATCAGCACGATCCTTTTTGATGAACTTCCCTGATAGTCCCTCGGCAGGAGTTGCAATTAAGGTAAAATTCAAGCAATGATCTTTTGTTGCTTGGTCCATCTTTTTTCTCATAAAGGTAACAATTTCTTTTCCAAGTCGCCATGAATCTGTATCTTCCCCATGGTGTTTTCCTGTTAGGGCAACCAGGCATTCCGCAAGTCCAATAAAACCAAGACTCAATGTTCCTTGCTTTAAAATCTCAGTAACTGAGTCTTCTGGTTGTAGTTTTTCTCCATTGCGCCAAATCCCTTGTGAATATAGGAATTGAAAATCTCTTGCCTTTTTTGTACATTGATATGAATATCTTTCTAGCAATTGACGAATGCCAAGTTTGATATAATGATTTAACGATTTGAAAAATCCCTCTTTTGAATCATTTATTAAAGCCAATTTTACTAGATTAATAGAGGTAAATGATAGATTTCCTCTGCCAATTGCTGTCTCCTCACCATGAATATTAGACATCACACGAGTACGACAACCCATATAACATACTTCACTTTCTGGGTGCCCATTATAATACGCTGCATTAAATGGCGCATCTAAAAATGAAAAGTTAGGGAACAATCGCTTCGCTGTTGTTTCTAATGCAAGTTCAAATAAATCATAATTTGGATCTTTTTCTTCAAAATTTACACCTTTTTTTAACTTAAAAATTTGAATCGGGAAAATAGGCGTTTCGCTTTTTCCTAATCCCGCTTGTGTTGCCTGTAGTAATTGTTTAATTAATAGTCTTCCTTCCTTTGATGTGTCCGTTCCGTAATTAATTGAAATAAACGGAACTTGTCCACCACCACGGCTATGCATACTATTGGAATTATGAATAAATGCTTCACATGCTTGATATGTATCGTTTTCTGTTTCTCTCCATGCAAACACTTCAATTTCTTCCTTTGTTAGTGGATAGTCTTTTAACTTTTTCTTGTTTTTTTCAAATGTTTTCCTCACATAGGGTGCTAAATCTATATCAAACATGGCAAGAGATTGCCCACCATGCTGCATATTTTGATTAGCTTGAAGAATAATAGACGAGAGTGCTAATGCACTTTTAATATCTTGTGGTTGTCTCATATGGCCGTGTCCAGTGTGGAACCCTTTTTTCAGCAATTGTGCTAAAGGGATTTGTGAACACGTGGTTGTTCCTGTTGCATAAAAATCTAAATCGTGTGGGTATAAAATATTTTGATTAATAGCTTCTTTTACTTGTTTAGAAAGCAAATGTTCCCTTACATAAAGTTTTGCGCTCTCTGATGCAAATGTTCCCATCATTCCCATTGGAGATCGACCATCAACATTTGCATTTTCTTGCATTAAGTCTTGATCGTTACTGTTTATAATTTTATCAAAAGTTGTCCATAAAGTATTTTTTTGCTGTTTTACATTGTCTGAGTTGTTCATCAAATTCACTCCATCTCAATATGTAGTATCTAACATCGATAAATAATACTATATACAGTTCTTTTCTGCAATGGTACTAATAAATGAAGTATGTAATCTTTTCTGTTTAGAAGAGATTAAATCTAGAAGTTTATCGTATTACCTTGCTCATAAAAAATAAAAAGATATAGAATGATTCAATTATTTATAGATAAAAATTCTTTTGTTTTAGATTCAAAGAGTGAGGATATCAATAGAGAGTAAAAACACACTGAACAATGTTTTATTTTATGAAATAAAAGGTATAAAAATAAAATGCAGTGATTTCACTCACAGTATTTTTTAAAAACATAGTTTATCTTATAAGAGAAGAGTGAGTATGAGAAATTCATTATATTTTACTATTTGGGATGGGTATTCCCTAAATTGGTGGAGTATGATTACCAGTGGGGGGATTCTCTCACTGGTAAAGTTTTTTATCTATAAATTTAATGATATATATGCTACTTATTATCATTCTTACGTAACATTTTGATAAAAAATTAAATGTGAGGTGTGGAAGAATGAAGTTAATTATTCCAAAGCAGCATGGAGCCTGGGGAATGCTGCTTATTCCATTTGTTTTAGGTATTTTAACTGGTAAATGGACATGGTATCATATACCTCTTTTTTTAGCGTGGTTTTTTGTGTATTTAGCTACATATCCCTTATTAATGTATGTAAAACAGCCGCGAAAGAAGTATTATTTATATTATTTTTTTCTTTACTTTGGTGAGGCTTGTATATGTACAGCTATTGCTCTTAGTTATGAATGGCGTATAGTTTACTTTTCTATTATTATGCTCCCGTTTTTTTGTATAAACATTTATTTTTCTAGCAAAAAAAATGAACGAGCCTTATTAAATGATGTATGTGCAATTCTTTTGTTTTGTATAGGGGGCATTATAAGTTATTACTTCACAATGAAAACAGTCGATAAAAATATATTGATAATAGCGACTATAACATTTTTATATTTTATAGGAAGTACGTTTTATGTAAAAACAATGATACGTGAAAAAAAGAATCCAACGTATCGCATTCTGTCATGGTGGTACCATTTATTACTTGTGATTGTTACGCTTATTTTATCACCAACGATTACCATTATTTTTATCCCAAGTTTGATACGGTCTATAGTACTGTATGGAAGAAATATTTCAATCTTAAAAGTGGGGATTTTAGAGAGTATAAATGCTATTTACGTTTTTATTACAACAATAATAGTATTTAAATATTTTGTCTCGTAAAGACTAATAATGATTCATATTGTTTATATTATATTCATATATTAATTCGTTTGGATTAATTGTTGTATTAATATTTTCTCCAATCCTGGATGTAGAAAGGAATGTATAAATAATGACTTTTTACCAAAAATTAATGCCGTATTATGATGGAATTTTTCCAGAAAATGAAAAACAATTGAATTTTATTGCTTCATATTTACAAGAGGGGGACTCCGTAATTGATGTAGGTGCGGCAACAGGGAATGTGGCTAATGCATTAGTTGAAAAAGGAATGATTGTAACTGCGATGGAACCAGAGAAGAAAATGGCTGATAAAATTTCTGAGAAGGCTATAACCCATAAGGGAAGACTTTTTGTAAATACACTTAGAATGCAGCAAATAGACGATGTGCCTGGGATATTTGATGGTATTTATTGTATTGGAAATACGTTGGTTCATTTGGACAATGTACAGGAAATTACTGATTTCATTCAACGTTCTTTTAAAAAACTTAAGAAAAATGGAAAGTTCATAGTTCAAATTGTAAACTATGAAAAAGTATTAAATCAAAAAAATTTCATATTTCCAGTAATTACGAAAGAACATTTCTCATTCAAACGAGATTATGCAATCGTGAGAAAAAAGGTACTATTTACTGTAACATTAAATACAAGTGATGAAGAATTCTCAAATAGTATAGAGTTATATCCAATTACAAAAAAACAATTACTTCCCATATTAATAGATTGTGGATTTGAGTCAGTAGAAACTTACTCTAATTTTGATAAAAAAATATATTCACTTGATGGTCCGGCATTAGTAATTGTAGCAACAAAATAAATTTTAAAAACACCTGAGTAGAAAGCTGTTACTCAGGTGTTTTTTTATTAATTTTTTTAAAATGTGATTCTAGTCCTCTTTTAATTATAAAAAAGTTTATATAATTCAGTGGTAAATCGAATCTGATTGAGGAGGAATTGAGTTATATGGGCAAAGAAATTCAGTTAACTAAAGATATATATTGGGTAGGAAAAGTTGATAATAGAGAAGTTCCATTTCACCGTTTAATCTTAGCAAAAGGAACAACTTATAACGCGTACTTGCTAAAAACGGAAAAACCAACAGTGATTGATACAGTTGATATAGAGTTTGGAAGAGAATTTGTAGAATCATTAAGTAAATTAATTGATCCACAAGAAATTCAGTATATCGTAGTGAATCATACAGAACCCGACCATTCAGGGGGATTGGCAGCATTAGCATCAAGAGCTACTAATGCAACGATTGTATGTACAGAAATTGCAGTACCAGAAATACAAGAGATGTATAAACTGCATAATCGAAAGTTTTTAGTAGTAAAAGACGGTGATACATTAGATATTGGTGGAAAAACATTGAAATTTAAAGAAACGCCATATCTTCATACTGAAGAAACAATGATTACCTACTGTGTAGAGGATAAAATTTTATTTCCTTGTGATATTTTTAGTACTCATATAGCAAATGACGAGATTTTCAGTGATAAAGCGAATGTAGATATTACGGAAGACTTTATTGGTTATTATAATGCCATTATCCATCCACATAGAAGATATGTAAGAACATTAATAGAAGCTCTAAAAGGTTTGGATTTACAAATGATTGCACCATCTCATGGCTACATTTTACGTCAGGATATACAGAAGTATATTAAATTATATGCGGATATGAGTAGAGATACGAATCAAGATAAGAAAGTAACAATTGTATATACAACAATTAAAAATAATACAAAAAAAGTGGCAAATATTATTAAAGAAACTTTAGAAGCAGATAATATTCATGTAACAGTATTTAACGCTGATAAATCAAAAAAATTAGAGGTTTTAAAGAGTATCCAAGAAGCAGATGCAGTCTTTATAGGATCTTCAACTAGATATGCAGATATGATTGGTAATTTAGAAGACATTTTAAAAGAAATGACAGAAATGAACCTAGAAGGGAAAATTGCAGCTTCATTCGGTTCATATGGTTGGAGTGGAGAGGCAATTGAAGTGATACAAGATTACCTCAATGAAACAAATATGAATGTACAAAGCACATCAAAAGTTATCCAATCTACAGGTATGACTCATGTTGAATTTCCTATTCGGATTAGATTCTCTCCAAAAGATGAGGGGAAAGTAAAGAAAATTCAACATGCAACAACATTTGTTACAGATTTATTATTGAGTTCTATTTAATAGAAAAATGGAGGTGAAAACATGGAAAAGAATTTTGTTATTATTGGGAGTGGTGTAGCTGCTGTAAATGCCGCTAAAACTATTAGAGAGTATGATAAAGGATCAAATATATTTATTTTTGGTGAAGAGCCATTACTACCTTATAAAAGAATTAAATTATCAAAGGATCTGTATTCAGATTTACACAGTGAAAAAGTGTTAATTAAAAAGAAAAAGTGGTATCAAGATAATCACATATCAGTTTTTATAAATACAAAGGTGGTAAAAATTAATACAGAAGAGCAATTTATTGTTACATCCAATGAAGCGGTATTTTCTTATCATAAACTATTAATTTGTACAGGAGCGAATAATAGAAGATTAGAGATAAATGGAATTAATAAAAAAAATATTTTTACTATTAGGGACATGAAAGAAGTAGATGAGCTTAAAGGTCATTTAGAGGACAAAGAAAGTGTTGTGACCATTGGTGGGGGTGTACAAGGGTTAGAAACAGCATGGTCTATTCTGAAAGCTGGTAAAAAGGTATCCATTGTAGAAGTAGCTCCTTTATTAATGAGAAGACAATTAGATACAAAATCTTCGCTTCTCTTGAAACGAAAAATTGAAAAGGAAGGAGTAAAGGTGTATTTAAATACTTCTATTGATTCTATTCTCGGGAAAGAATCCGTAACTGGCATAAAGATGAACGACAATTCTCAAATTAATTGTGATAGTATTGTTTACTCAATTGGCGTTACTCCGAACACTAAACTTGTACATGATACTGCTATTAAATTAAATAGAGGTATTGTTGTGGATGAGAAGATGAGAACAAATATAGACTCCGTATACGCTGCGGGAGATGTTGCAGAAGTAAATAATGAAATTGAAGGCTTATGGGGGACTGCCTTGGAACAAGGAAGAGTAGCAGGTAGTAATATGGTCTCTAAAACTGCCATTTATAAAAAAGAAATTCCAACCACTATTTTTAACGCATTCAATGTATCTTTATTTTCAATTGGAGTTGTTAATGAAGAGCAATGTGATACAACAATTGTTGAAGAAGACGGTAAGGAGAAGTATACAAGGTTATTTATTAAGGATAATAAAATAGTCGGTGTGATTTCATTAGAAGGAGTTGCTGCATCTATTCCTTACAAATCTGCGATTGAAAAGCATGTGTCGTTAGAAGGAATAGATTTATTAAATACAAACATAAGTGAAATAATGAGCAAGTTAAAATAAAAAATATAAAGCTGTACAAAAAGGAGAGGAAATCATGAAAAAATACATTTGTTTACCATGTGGATATATTTATAACCCAGAGGTAGGGGATCCAGATGAGGATATAGAACCAGGAACAAGTTTCGAAGATTTACCAGAGGACTGGGTTTGTCCTGTGTGTGGAGAAGATAAAAATCATTTTGCACCACTAGATGAATAAGAAGGAAAAAACAATGAGAATACTGCACAGTATTCTCATTGTTTTTTATATTTTTGAATGTGATTCTGGTCACAGAAATATTCTTTAAAAAATTCTATAATAATTATGTAGCAGATACTTATACCGATTCAGCCATTCTCGGTACACTCTATATGGCCCTGGCGCCACCCTTTCTCCTCAGGGCCTTATTTTTCTATGCCATATTCAAAATATGTTTATGAAGATAGTGTATATCACTGTCTTCATAAACATATAGTTGTGATTTGGGTCACTGCAATATTTGATAAAAATGTCTATAATAACCTTGGATATCAGTATATTTTTAATTCTATAGTTAAAGTAAGGTGAGAAAATATGGACGATAATCATAAAAAATCAAGAGAGCTTTGCCCAAGAAAAGTACTAATTTTTAAGACCCTTTCCGAAGAGGAAATTAGTAATATAGCTTCAATGACAAAACATAGGAAGTTTAAAAAGGGTCAGCCATTAATTCTTGAGGGAGATAAATCAGATACATTATTTATTATTAATAGTGGACAAGTAAAGCTAGGTACATTAACTCTTCAAGGGAAAGAGCAAATATTGCATATACTAACAAGTGGTGAATCCTTTTGTGAATTAAATATATTTAATTATGATGAAAAAAGTAATTTTAGTGCGTATGCTATAGAAGATACTCATATCTGTATGCTAAAAAAAGAAAATATGGATTATATAATGGAACGAAATCCAAGTATTGCATTAAAGTTGTTAAAAGTTGTCACAAAACGTTTAGCTAAGATAGAGAATTTAGTGCAAAATTTAGCGACAAACAATCCTGAAGTTAGAATTGCTCATATACTATTGGAGTTTTGTGATAAATATGGCAAAAGTACAGAGGATGGAATACTTATTAACTTGCCATTGACACGAGAGGAATTGGCAAATTATGCGGGGGTAACAAGAGAGACTATTAGTCGTAAATTGAATAAGTTTGAAAGTTTAGGGCTCATGGCCTCTGTTGGAAATAAGAAAATAATAATAAAAAATCAGTTAGCTATTAGAAGACTTATCAGTTTCTGACAAAAGACCCCTTTCTCAGAATATAAAAGAGGAGTTATTACAAATTAGTAAGTATTTTAATTATGTGAATTCTTAAAATCATTATATATGAGTAAATCACAAAAAAGGGAATATGTGTTACCAATCGGTTTAATTGATAAGGTATGGATTTTTTGAGCCGCAAAATATCACATGCCTTATAATCAAACTTAAAAAATAAATTTCAAATTATTTTATCTTATATTTTTGATTTATGCGAGGGACACACCTTAGGTACCACTCCAATGGTATAGGTGTGTCCTTTAATTTTATATAATTAAATAACGTTAGTGATTCTTGTGTAAACTAGGGATTATTATATAATAATTATATAATGAGAGATTAGTAATTTGAAGTTTATCTCAAATCTTATAGCTCTGTGTTTTTTTAAGGAATGATAGTTAGGGCTTGTCTGCCTAATTGAACCCATGCTTCTTCAAAATCCTTCTTATCAATTCTTTTATTTTTTTCCGTATCTAATGGATCATTAATGTATACATATTGATCGGTGTATCCAGTTAGTAAAACACTATGTTGACGGTATGTAACCTGTCTCTCACCCATATTTGTTTTCCAAGTACGAAATTCATAATCAGGTAGTTTGCGAAAGCTCGCGTTTGTTAAAATCCAAACAGGGTGTTCTTTATCAATTGCTTTATATAAATCCTCAGGATTACTTCCGGTTAAGTCTATAATACAATTCTCTGATATGTATAATTTGGCTAACTCTAAAATCGGCTTAATATGCACACCTAAACCAGGCATATCTATGTCATACATATCTCCAACAAATCCTTCGTCCATATTTCCCATAAATCCATTGTTTTGAAAAGGTACATATTTAATATTTTCAGCTAACTCTAATTTATCAACGGATAGACCGTTAAAATTTAAAAGCATTGCTAAACTTGTAACTTCGCATCCACGTTCTAATTCTGGATTTTGTAAAATCAAAGGGACTTCTAAAGGATTATTCTCTTTAGAAGATAGTTTTTTTTCATCGATTTTAACAAGTTTATCCATCTCATATGTTGTATTTTTAACGCTATTATTTTCACCTTTATGGACTAGAGTTATTATACATAATACCGTGCATAAAATAATTAATAGATAAATATTTTTGTGTCGTTGCATTTTAGTATGTCTCCTTAAGTGAACTACCCGCCACTTAACGTCCTAACGGACTGTTTGAAATGGGGGCTTCTCGGTTAGTCGTTACTTTTGGTAGCTAACGAATTCGTCCTAAGACAGTCGAGCTAACTCCCTTGTTCCAAGGGTTATTTTATTGCTATCTATGCTAACACCAATAGGCGTATTGCTTCATTTTTGATATTGATAGCTGCGTTATAATCTCTATCGATATTTACACCGCATATACAAGAATAAACTCGCTCAGACAATGACATATTTTTCACATTTCCACAACTGCTACATGTTTTTGTGGAAGGAAACCATCTGTCTATTTTCACAAGCTGTTTGCCTTGTTCATTTAGTTTATAAGCTAAGAAAGAAGTGAACATACCCCAAGCATTATCAGCGACGCTTTTTCCAAAATGAAGTGCTTGCGATATTCCCTTCATATTTAGATCTTCAATAGCTACAACATCAAAATGAGTAGCTAACTCTTTAGACTTACGATGAAGGAAGTTCTTACGTTGGTTTGCTACTTTTTCATGCAGCTTAGCTACACGGATACGTTGTTTATTCCAACGCCCTGAACCTTTTGTACGTCTTGATAATATTCGTTGAGCCTTTGCTAATCGGTCTAACATTTCACGATAGAACTTAGGATAATTGGCTCTCTCATCCTCAGAACTGACGTATAATTGATTCATCGCAAAGTCTAATCCAACAACTGTTTCTACTTCTTTTTGTACGATCTCTTTTTCGTATTCAGTCAAAATGGACACATAGTATTTACCAGTAGGTGTC
>NZ_JBQENW010000037.1:0-37420 GCF_052044835.1 Bacillus sp. 22475
TCGGGACCGCCATTTTAATAAGGCTCGGTAGCTCAGTCGGTAGAGCAGAGGACTGAAAATCCTCGTGTCGGCGGTTCGATTCCGTCCCGAGCCACCATTTTGAAGTCGCAAGCCGGCTTAGCTCAATTGGTAGAGCAACTGACTTGTAATCAGTAGGTTGGGGGTTCAAGTCCTCTAGCCGGCACCACTTTCAAAATGAGCCATTAGCTCAGTTGGTAGAGCATCTGACTTTTAATCAGAGGGTCGAAGGTTCGAATCCTTCATGGCTCACCATTTTCAATTTAATGCGGGTGTAGTTTAGTGGTAAAACAAGAGCCTTCCAAGCTCTGGTCGAGAGTTCGATTCTCTTCACCCGCTTTTCAATTATGGGCCTATAGCTCAGCTGGTTAGAGCGCACGCCTGATAAGCGTGAGGTCGATGGTTCGAGTCCATTTAGGCCCACCATAATTGTTCCGCAGTAGCTCAGTGGTAGAGCTATCGGCTGTTAACCGATCGGTCGTAGGTTCGAGTCCTACCTGCGGAGCCATATTTATAGAGAAGTACCCAAGTGGCTCAAGGGGCTCCCCTGCTAAGGGAGTAGATCGCGAACGCGGTGCGAGGGTTCGAATCCCTTCTTCTCTGCCAGTAATTGGCCCGTTGGTCAAGTGGTTAAGACACCGCCCTTTCACGGCGGTAACACGGGTTCGAATCCCGTACGGGTCATACTAAAAGAGATAGCATAATCTGCTATCTCTTTTTTGTTGTTTATAAATATAGAAGAAGATATGCCAGATTATAAATAATACATTTAAAAAAGTTATATTAATTTAAATAGGATTACCTTTTCTTATACAGAAGAAGAGGTAATCCTATTTTTGAATATATTTTAACTCTCTGCTGAATGTCCATCTGGTTTCATAACAGCATGACTATATGCGGAGTAAAGAGTTTTGTATCCTAAAAGTGCAATAGTTAAGGCAAGACCTCCTGCTATAATAGCCACACTAAACCCTGCACGAGCTCCAAATGTATCAATAACTAAACCAGCTACTGCTGATCCTAGAGAGACTCCAATACCAAGTCCTGTAATTGCCCAAGTCATTCCTTCGGTTATTTTTGATTCAGGTACGATTTTTTCCACTAGTCCCATAGTAATAATCATAGTAGGAGCGACAGATAGCCCTGCAAAGAAAACAATAACTATTAGCCAAGCGATAGTGTTTACGAAAACTAGTGGCAGCATTGTTATCAAGGATAGTGTGACTGCTATTAAAAATTGATTATAGGGTGGAGTACGGAGTTTAAGGGTACCGAAAATAAGACCTGCCAGGCATGAACCGATTGCATAGACGGAAAGCACAAAGCTAGCAGCTACTGCGTTTCCTTGATGCTCAGCAAAAGCTACACTAACTACATCTATTGTGCCAAATATAGTACCTATAGCGATGAGTGTAAATACTAGTACTCGTAATGAACCAATTTTAAATACTGTTCCTTTATCTGTAATGTCGTGGGGATGTACGGGCGGTTCTGTACTTTTTTGAATGGTAAACAGGCATACTCCGATTGTAAGAAAAACAGATGATAAAAGTGGCCCTGCTTCTGGGAAGAACATAACACTTAAACTGACGGATAACACAGGACCAATTATGAAGCAAATTTCGTCGACGACCGATTCAAATGAGAATGCTGTATGCAATTTATGGGATCCACGGTATAGTTTAGTCCACCGTGCACGTACCATGGCCGACATGTTTGGCATACAACCTGCACATAAGGCAGATAGAAATAACGTCCAATAAGGCGCTTCATATTTTGTACATAGGAGTAAGAGAATCGTAAAGAAAACACTGATACCTGTAGTCGGAAGAAGGATGCGAGATTGCCCTAAATAATCGGCCATACGAGAGATATGAGGAGCTAGTAAAGCTGATGATAATGTAAAGGTGGCTGCAACGGCTCCAGCAAGCCAATAGTCACCACGTAATTGAGATAACATTGTAACAATACCAATGCCCATCATTGATATGGGCATACGAGCTATAAATCCTGCTAATGAGAATCCTTTTGTACCAGGAGCACTGAAAATCTCACGATAGGAATTAAACATAATAATCACCAAAATATTTGACGTTTACATATACATTCTTCATTCTTTTAACTCCTCCTCTGTTTCATTAATACTTCTATAAAAAGGGGGCAGTGAGTCAATATAGGGTATAAGTAAGAAGTTATATTATCTTGTGAGATAGAAAAAATTGACATACGCACCGTATGTCAATATCATATTAACATACGGTGCGTATGTCAATTGAAATGTTTTATCTCTGGATAGAGGGCTGACGTTCAAAGGATTTCTTCTTTTACATAGAGAACGATACTATAATGGGATTCATTTTGAATAAAGGGAATAAATAGATGTAGGAGGAAAAGATGGTTAGAAAAACAAGAGCAGAAATGATTATTGAAACACGTGCTAAATTGCTGAGTGCAGCAAGAGAGGCTTTTGGAACAATTGGATATGTAAACACATCTATGGATGATTTTACAGCATCTGTCGGTTTAACCCGTGGTGCAATTTATCATCATTTTGGTGATAAAAAAGGATTGTTAGAAGCGGTTGTAAAAGAAATTGACATGGAAATGGATAATAAATTAGGGAAAGTATCAGATGAGGCGGAAGGGGAATGGGAAGGATTTGTTGGGCGCTGTCGTGCTTATTTAACGATGGCACTTAATCCAGAAATTCAGCGAATCGTACTTCGTGATGCACCAGCAGTATTAGGAACTAGTTATTATCAATCATCACAGTCACAATGTTTAGTGACGATGGCGGAGATGCTTCAGCAACTAATGAATAATTGTATTATTGAAAAGACGGACTGTGAAGCTTTAGCAAGGTTCATAAATGGTGGACTAGTGGATCTCGCTTGTTGGATCGCAAATTCTGAAGATGCAGAGGCACAGTTGTCTAAAGCTTTGCATAGCCTGTCACTTATATTGAATGGTTTATTATTAGAAAAGAATGCATGATTTTAACTAATATTTTTTTATTAATATACGGTAATGGTTAAAAGGGAGGTGATAATGTGATTACATTTTTTGTGAACATTAGGATTTTGATTATAGAAAGTAAATTTAGTTGCAGGGAAGAATCAAATCACATTATTTTTATTCACAATCTAAAGAAAACGCCTCCATTGAGATTGATTTCATACTTGATTTAATAACTTTACACTCTATGTGAAAAAGTTCACAAATAGGTCATAATTTGTGAAGTAATTCACAATAATACGTGCTACAATATGAATGTAAAGAAGTTAAACAACATTAAATTAGTATTTTAATTAATTACTTAAACAATCATAAAAAATAGATGCGAACAATAGAGAGGGGAAATTACCATGAAAAAAGGTATCAATCGTGTAGTATTAGTAGGAACAGGAGCTGTAGGTTGTAGTTACGCTTACTCAATGATCAACCAAGGTGTAGCTGAAGAGTTCGTATTAGTAGATGTTAATGAAGCAAAAGCAGAAGGGGAAGCAATGGACTTAAGCCATGCGGTACCATTCTCTCCATCACCAACGAAAGTTTGGAGCGGTAGCTATGCAGATTGTAAAGATGCAGATTTAGTAGTTATCACTGCTGGATTACCACAAAAGCCAGGTGAAACTCGTTTAGACTTAGTTGAGAAAAATACAAAGATCTTTAAACAAATCGTTCGCGGTATTATGGATAGTGGATTCGATGGAATCTTCTTAATCGCAACTAACCCAGTTGACATTTTAACTTACGTAACTTGGAAAGAATCTGGTTTACCAAAAGAGCGCGTAATCGGTTCTGGTACTACTTTAGACTCTGCTCGTTTCCGTTACATGTTAGGTGACTACTTAGATGTAGATCCACGTAACGTTCATGCTTACATCGTTGGTGAACACGGTGACACTGAGCTTCCAGTATGGAGCCACGCTACTATCGGTGTACAAAAACTAGAAACAATCTTAGCTAACAACGAACATTACAATCAAGAAGACTTAGATAAAATCTTCGAAAACGTACGTGATGCAGCTTACCATATTATCGAGCGTAAAGGTGCAACTTACTACGGAATCGGTATGTCACTACTTCGTGTAACTAAAGCAATCTTAAACAACGAGAACAGCGTATTAACTGTATCTGCATACCTTGAAGGTCAATACGGAGAGAAAGATGCTTACGTAGGTGTTCCAGCTGTAATTAACCGCGAAGGTGTACGTGAAATCGTAGAACTTGAGCTAAATGAAGATGAAAAAGCGAAATTCGCTCATTCTGTAAAAGTATTAAAAGAAACAATGGCACCAGTACTATAATAATTGCTAAATAATTCAGAGGTGGGAAACTGCTTCTTACCTCTAAACTTATATAATTTAATATAAATTCCTTTTCCGGTTTCCCTTGTATATCCCCAATATACCCCTTTTGCTGGATAAGGGTCGTTTATAGAAAAGAGCACTCTACTTTACGTAGAGTGCTCTTTATTATTATTTTTTAGGCGTTAATCCCAATTTCTTTAAAATATCTGTCAGTGTACCGCTTTTTGATTTTTCTACAGGTGTTTGTGATTTAGATGCATCTGGCCCTTTTTTCAAGAAGTTTTTTTCAACGAAGCGAATATCTTTTTCGTCGACAATCCCATCTTTATTAAGGTCTCCGTCTTTTACAGTTAGTCCTTTTTTACCATAGTTGCTAGCGATAATTTCGGTTTGATTTAGTTGTCCTATTTATTTTGCCTCTGATATAATCAGCCTTATAAGAGGAGACTTTTGGTATAACCATGAAATTAAATAATAGTAACTCAGTGTTCATGTTGTGTTATCATCTTTGGTGGCTCGCCGTAGATAAAGTAAAACAGTTTATGGGAGATCAAGGCGAAAAGTGAGATGAATTAATATGACAAAGCATAATAAGGCGTACAAGTTTCGTCTGTATCCAACAGAAGAACAAGCAAATCTGATACGTAAAACTTTTGGGTGTGTACGCTTTGTATATAACAAAATGCTAGCTGAACGAAAAAAAGTATACGAAAAATACAAAGAGAACAAGGAAGAACTAAAGAAACAAAAATTCCCTACTCCTGCGAAATACAAGGTGAAGTATGAATGGTTGAAAGAAGTCGATTTATTAGCATTGGCTAACGCTCAATTAAACTTGCAAACTGCGTATAAGAATTTTTTTAGTGGTCAAAGTGATTTTCCTACATTCAAAAGTAAAAAGAGTAGAAAATCCTATACAACAAATAGAGTAAACGGAAATATTATGTTATTTCATGGTTATATCAAACTACCGAAACTGAAATTAGTGCGATTGAAACAACATAGAGAGATACCGCAAAACCATATCATTAAATCATGCACGATTTCGCTGACACCAACTGGTAAGTATTATGTGTCTGTTTTAACTGAATATGAAAAGGAAATTGTTCAGAAAGAAGTAGAAAGTGTAGTTGGATTAGACTTCGCAATGGCCGAATTGTATGTGAGTAGCGAAGATGAGAAAGCCAATTATCCTCGCTTTTATCGTCAGATGCTGAATCGATTAGCAAAGGCACAACGAGTATTAGCAAGACGTGTGAAAGGCTCAGTGCGCTGGAATAAACAACGCATTTGTGTAGCGAAGTTGCATGAAAAAGTCGCCAATCAACGTAAAAATTTCCTTCATCATAAGTCTAAAGAATTAGCTACGAACTTTGATGTTGTAGCAATTGAAGACTTACATATGAAAGGAATGTCACGAGCACTTCGCTTTGGTAAGAGTGTAGCAGATAACGGTTGGAGGATGTTCACTACATTTTTAGCATATAAGCTACAAGAACAAGGAAAACAGCTTGTAAAAGTAGATAGGTGGTTTCCTTCTACAAAGATGTGTAGTAATTGTGGAAACAGAAAAGATATGCTACTATCTGAACGCACGTATGAGTGTTCTTGTGGACTAACAATAAGTCGCGACTATAACGCAGCTATTAATATTAAAAGAGAAGCCATACGCCTATTAGCTAGCGATAGCGTAAATAGCACAAAATAACCTTTGGAACAAGGGTGTTAGCTCGGCTGTCCTAGGACAAATTCGTTAGCTATTAAAAGTAGCGACTAACCGAGAAGCCCCCACTTCAAGTAAGCTCGTAAGATATGCTAAGTGGTGGGTAGTTCACTTCTGATAGTTTTGTTTCCCACAAAATCTCATGATCATCGTTTGAATTAGATGGCTGTCCGTCATTCACTAGAAACTTGACGATAATGTGATCACCTAAATCTTCACCGTCATTATTTTGCTTTGCATCTGTAACTTCATATGATGTTTCAAGTGCTACTTTTGCGATATCCAATGTACCTTTATTTTCAAGCTTGAAGTTCCTTTCAATAAAATCACCTGGTTTTAAATCTTTCACATTAACGATTACACTTTGATTAATAGAAAGATCTAGTGTTCCAGCTTGAAATGAATTACTCGATGTTTCTGAATCACTGAAATAGGCGAATACACCTCCGAATGTAAGGGATAAACCAAGTGAAGCGGTGCCAACTCCCATTCCTACTTTTTGTTTTAATGACATAAGAAAGCCCCCTAGTTAAATTTTTATAGCAATCGTTCGCAACAAGGATAAATAAGTAAACATAGTAGTCTGCTATGAATTATAGTTACGAAAGATCGCAGTTCTTTATTGAGAACAAGTATATGCTTATGAATTTCGCATTTCAATAAAATTATGACAAAAAATGTTGAGAAACATTTTTTTATGACAGATTATTTTGTTTTGATTTTGATTGGAAAATAGCATGAAAAATAGTATAAACCTAATAAAATAAAGGTTGAGAAAAAATAATAGACAGAAATATAGAAGGATAATAAAGCGTTTTCAATTAATATTCGTCAAAATTCGATATTTTACACGGAAATGTGAAGAAAAACTAACATTTTTAAGAAAAAAACGAATATTTTTTATAAATTAACAAGGATATTGCAGCTTTTCGCAGAAATAGTTAAAGTATAAAAAATTCTGTCATCTAAGTGAGGTGAGCATATTGAGTGTAATAAATTGTGAAGAAGTGAAACGAGATGAGTTTCATACAGAAAAGTACTATGAAAGTTATAACATCTTTGGCGCACATGTTGTGATGGAAGATGAGATTCAAGGGGTACGATTTACAGTGTGGGCTCCTCATGCGAAAGCAATGAGTGTTGTTGGGGATTTTAATGAGTGGGATTATGAGCAACATAAGATGCTACAAGTGACAGAAGAAGGCATTTGGTCCTTATTTATACCGCATATTGAAGAAGGAGAAATATATAAATATGCGATTGAAACGTTGGCTGGTGACGTCATTTTAAAGGCAGATCCGTATGCTGTATATGCAGAAGTAAGACCGAATACGGCATCTGTAGTTTTTGATATAAAAGGATATGAATGGAATGATAAAAACTGGAATCGTAAGAAAAAGAAAAAATCGATTTATAAAGAAGCGATGACAGTTTATGAATTACATTTTGGTTCTTGGAAAAAGAAAGAAGATGGAACGCTGTACTCTTACAGGGAAATGGTTGAAGAGCTCATCCCGTATGTGGTGGAACATCAATTTACACATATTGAAATTATGCCGCTTGTTGAGCATCCATATGATCGTTCTTGGGGATACCAAGGAACGGGATATTATGCAGCGACGAGTAGATTTGGTACGCCGCATGATTTAATGCATTTTGTCGACGAATGTCATAAATATGGAATCGGTGTCATTTTAGATTGGGTGCCGGGGCATTTTTGTAAAGATGCTCACGGTTTATATTTGTTTGATGGTACACCGACCTATGAATATAAAGATAAAGATGTACAAGAAAATCCAGTATGGGGAACTGTCAATTTTGATTTAGGAAAGAGAGAGGTACGTAATTTCTTAATTTCAAATGCGTTATTTTGGATGAGATATTTCCATATTGATGGTTTCAGAGTTGATGCAGTTGCGAACATGTTGTACTGGAATAAAGAAGGACAAGAGCAAAGTAATGAGCATGCTGTTTCATTTTTAAGAGAGTTAAATGAAGCAGTGTTTGCAGAGGATGAAGATTTTCTTATGACGGCAGAAGATTCAACAGCTTGGCCACTTGTAACAACTCCAACGTATGAAGGTGGACTTGGATTCAATTACAAATGGAACATGGGCTGGATGAATGACGTGCTGAAATATATGGAGTGTGCGCCTGAATATAGGAAACACATTCATGAGAAAATGACGTTTTCTTTACTATATGCGTACTCTGAAAACTTCATATTACCGCTTTCTCATGATGAAGTCGTTCATGGGAAAAAGTCGTTATTAAATAAAATGCCAGGTGATTACTGGGATAAGTTTGCTCAGCTTCGTTTATTATATGGATATTTCTTTACTCACCCAGGAAAGAAGTTACTTTTCATGGGAGGAGAATTCGGACAGTTTGATGAGTGGAAAGACCTCGAAGATTTAGATTGGAATTTACATGATTTTGAAATGCATCGTTATATGCATGATTACTTTAATGAGCTCATAGCATTGTATAAGCGCTCAAAACCACTGTGGCAACTTGACCATTCACCTGAAGGTTTTCAGTGGATTGATGCTAATAATAATGAGCAAAGTATTTTCTCTTTTATTCGCCAAGGGGATAAACAAGAAGATGCGTTAGTTGTCGTATGTAATTTTACGAAAGCTACATATGAAAACTATAAAGTAGGTGTACCAGATTTCGAGTATTATAACGAGATTTTAAACAGTGATGCTGAGCAATATGGCGGTTCCGGGCAAGTGAATAAGAAACGTCTTAAGACAATTCTAGAACCGTACCATAATCAAGCGGCACATGTAGAGATTACAATTCCACCATTTGGCGTATCCATATTACGACCAGTGAAGACGAGAAAGGGGAGCAAAAAACAAGATGGCTCAAAAACAAAAGTGCGTAGCAATGTTACTAGCAGGGGGAAAAGGTAGTCGTTTAAGTGCATTAACAAAAAATTTAGCCAAGCCAGCTGTTCCATTTGGTGGTAAATATCGCATTATTGATTTTACGCTAAGTAACTGTGCGAATTCTGGTATTGAAACGGTTGGGATTTTAACACAATATCAACCACTTGAACTTCATAATTATATCGGAATCGGAAATGCGTGGGATTTAGACCGAGTAAACGGTGGGGTCACAGTGTTACCTCCTTATGCGGAGTCTTCAGGGGTTAAGTGGTATACAGGTACGGCAAGTGCCATTTATCAAAATTTAAACTATTTAAGTCAGTATGAACCGGAGTATGTTCTTATTTTATCAGGCGACCATATTTATAAAATGGATTACAGTAAGATGCTAGATTACCATATTGAGAAAGAATCGGACGTATCCATTTCTGTTATTGAAGTACCTTGGGATGAAGCGAGTCGCTTTGGAATTATGAATACAAATGAAGAGATGGAGATTGTTGAGTTTGAAGAGAAACCACAATTTCCAAGAAGTAATCTTGCATCGATGGGAATCTATATTTTTAATTGGTCAATTTTGAAAGAGTATTTAGAGATGGATGCAAGAAATCCTGAATCTAGTAACGATTTTGGAAAAGACGTCCTTCCGCTTTTATTAGATGAAGGGAAGAAGCTAATGGCGTACCCGTTTGAAGGATATTGGAAAGATGTTGGAACGGTGAAGAGCTTATGGGAAGCGAATATGGATTTGCTTCGCGATGAAACATCACTTAATTTAAACGATCGTAATTGGCGTATTTACTCTGTCAATCCAAACGAACCGCCTCAATATATTGCTGAAAAGGCGAAAGTAGAAGAATCGCTTATTAACGAAGGGTGCGTCATTGAAGGGGACGTGAAGCATTCTGTGTTATTCCAAGGAGTGACGGTGGAAGAAGGTAGTATGGTGATTGATTCTGTCGTTATGCCAGGGGCCAAGATTGGTAAAAATGTTGTGATTGAAAGAGCGATTGTTGGATCAGAAATGGTTATCGAAGATGGAACAATCATTCGTCCAGAAAAGAATGTTGACGATGTAGTATTAATTGCTGAAGGGAAATAGAAAAGGGGGATGAAATGAATGGGAGAAAAAATGTTAGGGATTATTAATGCAACGGGAAGTTTTCCTTCCTTAAAGAAAGTAACAGGGCATCGTTCACTAGCGGCGTTACCGTTTGGGGGCCGTTATCGACTCATTGATTTCATGCTTTCAAATATGGTGAATTCTAGTATTCATAGTGTGGCAGTTTTTACAAGCCATAAAAACCGTTCGTTAATGGACCATGTCGGTTCAGGGAAACAGTGGGATTTAGATAGAAAACGAGACGGACTATTTTTATTCCCGCCAAACTGCCAATGTGACCAAGATGAGTTTGGGTCTTTTGCACACTTTAGAAGACATATTGATTATTTTCTAAGAAGCAGAGAAGAGTACGTTGTTATTACGAATAGCCATCTTGTAACAGCATTAAATTTTCAAGCGGTGTTAGAGCGACATATACATACGGCAGCTGATATTACGGAAGTTTGCCATGAAGGGGTTTCGCTTCAAACATACGTGTTAAAGAAACAATTATTATTAGATTTATTTGAGACATATAAAGATGTGGAGCAATACAGTTTATTTGATGTAGTGAGAGAAAAACGAGGGAAATCATTACATATTGCTACATATGAACATACTGGATATGTAGCAATTATTGACTCGATCGAAAGTTACTATAAACATAGCTTAGAAATTTTGCAACCTGCTATTTGGAAGCAATTATTTAAGAAAGAAGCGCCGATCTTTACGAAAGTAAAAGATGAGCCACCAACTCGTTATCTAAAGGGTGCAGTCGTGAAAAATACAATGATTGCAAATGGCAGTATTATTGAAGGGGAAGTCGAAAACAGTGTTGTTTCCCGTTCGGTTAAAATTGGAAAAGGTTCAATTATTCGTAACAGTATTATTATGCAAAAGAGCCAAATTGGAGATAACTGTATAATAGACGGTGTTATTATTGATAAAGACGTGAAAATTGGCGACGGTGTCGTATTAAAAGGAAACGCCGATGAGCCGTATGTTGTAGAAAAAGGAAGCGTACAAAACAGTACGATTAATAGTTATTCCTAAAGAATCAGTGGGGGCTTTTTCCTCCACTGATTAAAGTTTTAATTTAAATGAAAACTCGAAGGGAGGAAGCTGCAAGAGGAGTAATAAAAACTTTTCGCGCAGTGGGACAACAAGTGAATATTTTATTTGCAGTATCAGAATGTGTACCGTTTGTGAAATCGGGAGGATTAGCTGATGTAGCGGGTGCGCTCCCAAAAGAGCTGAAAAAATTAGGAGTGGACGTTCGTATTATACTTCCGAATTATAGCCTCATTCCGAAAAAGTTAAGAGATGGATGTACGTTACATAAAGTAATTAACGTCCCGCTCGGGTGGAGAAATCAATATTGTGGAATTTTAAAAGGTGAGCAAGACGGAATTACGTATTACTTAATAGATAATGAATATTATTTTAAGAGAGATTCTCTGTATGGTCATTATGATGACGGGGAGCGTTTTTCTTATTTCTCAAAAGCAGTGTTAGAGTGTATTCCGCACCTTGATTTTGAAGTGGATGTTCTTCATAGCCACGATTGGCATACGGCTATGGTTAATTTCTTACTTCGTGAAAAGTATCAAGATAACCCGTTATATGAGCGTATTAAAACGGTATATACGATTCATAACTTGCAGTTCCAAGGAGTATTTCCTCCTGAGGTGATGTACGACTTGTTAGAGCTTGGTGATGAATATTTTCATAGTGAGCAGCTAGAGTTTTATGGAAACATAAACTTTATGAAAGGCGGTATTATCGCTTCGGATCAAATTACAGCGGTGAGCCCGACGTATAAAGAAGAAATTCAATATGAATTTTTTGGTGAGAAGTTAGATGGATTACTGCGAAAATATAATGATAAGCTTAGCGGCATTGTAAATGGTATTGATACGAGCGTATATAATCCAGAAACGGATTCGTATATTAAGGCTCAGTATGATGCAGAGTCATTATATGAAAAGAGTGAAAATAAACGCGCTTTGCAGCGTTATTTCGGTTTGCCAGAAAAAGAGGATACACCAATTATTTCAATGGTAACGAGATTAACGAAGCAAAAAGGTCTTGATTTAGTACGCACTGTATTCCGCGAAATAATGGAAGAAGATGTACAATGTATTATTTTAGGTTCAGGTGATTCGGAATATGAGCAATTCTTTGAGTGGATGGCATATGAGTATCCGGAGAAGGTAAAAGTTTATATCGGATTTAATGAAGAATTAGCGCACCAAGTATATGCGGGAAGCGATTTGTTTTTAATGCCATCGCTGTTTGAACCGTGTGGACTTGGACAACTTATCGCATTAGCGTACGGTACGATTCCAATTGTAAGAGAAACAGGTGGATTAAACGATACAGTACATTCTTATGATGAAGAAACAGGCGAAGGAAATGGTTTCAGTTTCACGAACTTTAATGCACATGACATGCTGCATACGGTTCACCGTGCAATTGAATTTTATCACGATAAACCAGTGTGGGAGCAGCTTGTAAAACAAGCGATGACTGAAGATTATAGCTGGGAGCAATCGGCTCTTGCTTATAAGGAATTGTATAAAAGTCTCATGGAATAACATGTAGGTGGTGAAAAAATGTTTACTCATGTTGAAAGTTTTAAATCAACTTTTCTAGAAAAGTTAGAGACGATGTATGGGAAAAGTTTCAAAGATTCTACAACTCGTGATCAATATAATACGCTCGGCCATATGGTACGTGAGTATATGAATAGTCAATGGATTGCAACGAATGAGAGTTATCGATCCGGAGAGCAAAAGCAAATGTATTACTTGTCTATTGAGTTTTTGCTTGGACGTTTGCTTGGAAGTAACATCTTGAATTTAGGTATTAGAGATGTATGCGAGCAGGGGTTATCTGAACTAGGGATTTCGTTGCAAGAGTTAGAAGAAGTGGAAGCAGATGCAGGCCTTGGTAATGGTGGCCTTGGACGCTTAGCGGCCTGTTTTCTTGATTCACTTGCATCTTTAAACTTACCAGGACACGGCTGTGGAATTCGTTATAAACATGGTTTGTTTGATCAGAAAATTGTTGATGGTTATCAAGTTGAATTTCCAGAACAGTGGCTTCTTCATGAAAATGTATGGGAAGTAAGAAGGCATGATCAAGCTGTGGAAGTAAGTTATTTCGGCAGTGTTGAACCGCTAGAAATTGACGGGCGTTTAGAGTTTAGGCATACAAATGCAGAAGTCATTATGGCAGTGCCATATGATGTGCCGGTAGTAGGCTATGAGACGAGTACTGTAAATACACTTAGACTTTGGAATGCTGAACCAGTTCCTTTCCCGCAAAACTGCAAAGATATTTTAAAATATAAGCGCGAAACAGAGGCTGTATCGGAGTTTTTATATCCAGATGATACGCATGATGAGGGGAAAATACTTCGTTTAAAACAACAGTATTTCCTCGTATCAGCAAGTTTACAAAATATCGTTCGAATGCATAGAGAAAGATATGGTGACCTTCGTCAACTACATGAAAAAATTGCGATTCACATTAACGATACACATCCGGTTTTAGCAATTCCAGAACTGATGCGTATTTTACTAGACGAAGAAAAGTTAACATGGGAAGAAGCTTGGCACATAACGACGCAGACGATTTCTTATACGAATCATACGACGTTATCAGAAGCGCTCGAAAAGTGGCCAATTCACATTTTTAAACCATTATTACCGAGAATTTATATGATTATTGAAGAGATTAATGAACGTTTCTGTCATGAACTTTGGGAACGTTATCCTTATGAATGGCATCGCATTGAAGACATGGCGATTATTGCGCATGATCTTGTGAAAATGGCTCATTTAGCAATTGTCGGTAGCCATAGCGTAAACGGTGTAGCAAAAATTCATACGGAAATATTAAAGCAGCGGGAAATGCGATTGTTTTATGAATTTTATCCAGATAAGTTTAATAATAAGACGAATGGAATTGCTCATAGGCGCTGGCTTATGAAAGCAAATCCACAGTTAACAAATCTCATTTCAGAGGCGATTGGAACAGAGTGGAAGAAAGAACCGATTAAGCTTCAATCGTTGCAAACAGTTCAATATGATGCGAGTTTCCAAGAGAAATTTGCAGAAGTAAAACAAGAACGTAAAGAGATTTTAGCGGAGCGCATTCATAATACAATGGGGATTACGATTGATCCAAATTCTATTTTTGATGTGCAAGTGAAAAGATTACATGCTTACAAACGACAATTATTAAATGTTCTTCATATTTTATATTTGTATAACCGTTTGAAAGAGGATGCTAGTTTTACATTTTATCCGCGTACTTTTATTTTTGGAGCGAAAGCATCACCTGGATATTATTACGCGAAAAAAATTATTAAATTAATAAATGAACTCGCAAGAAAAGTAAATAATGACCCGTATGTCAGTCAATATATGAAAGTTATCTTTCTAGAAAACTATCGAGTTTCTTTAGCGGAAGATATATTCCCGGCAGCGGATGTAAGTGAACAAATTTCAACGGCGAGTAAAGAAGCATCGGGAACAGGTAATATGAAATTTATGATGAATGGTGCGATTACACTCGGAACGCTAGACGGAGCTAACATTGAAATAAAAGACCGGGTCGGTGATGATAACTGTTTCATTTTCGGCTTAACAGCGGAAGAGGTTCTTCATTACTATCAAAATGGTGGATATCGTGCAAGTGATTATTATCACCACAATAGGCACATTAAAAAAGTAGTTGATCAATTAACAAATGGTTTCTTTGCACAATCGGGAGCTGAATTTGAAGCGATTTACGATTCTCTTGTTATTCAAAATGATGAATATTTCGTTCTGCGAGATTTTGGCCCATATGCGGAAAGACAAGAAGCTGTCGGGAGAGCTTATGAGAACCGAACAAAGTGGCTAGAAATGTCGATTTTAAATATTGCACAGTCTGGTCATTTTGCGAGTGATCGAACGATTTTGCAGTATAGCAATGAAATTTGGGGTATTGGTAATGCAGTTAAACAGTTTTAAAGAGGTTGCTACGTTGGGAGATATATTATCGATTTACCAACAAAAATGGATATTAATAAATAAAACGGGCTTAATAAAATTAAGCTCGTTTTATTTATTTTGCTTAAGAAAGAAATGGAACAGTGGTATATATGATACCTGCCCCATCGTACTCTCCTGTCGCAAAGTATGAAAATGTAAAGAAACCTGTGACCGTAAAAATTACAATAAGAAAAAGTGTGAAGATAAATTTTAACATGTAAGGTCCCCTCATCCAAAAATAACTTCATAGAGTATTATAGTATACGAATATTTTATTTCCAATTGTTTACTGGTTAAAAATGAGAAGTCAGACATGTTTTGTATGTTGTAATGGAATGATTATTTGTAATGGATTTTGTATTTTTTGTAAATGTCATATTGTGATGGACGTGTGCATACTCCCAATCATGATCATTAAAATTTATGTTTCGGGGAGGGAGAAGTGGAACGACATCGAACAAGTTGACGAAACGAAAGCTACTAGCTACTTGTAGTTTATAATAGTTTCGAAAAGCGATATCTCCTACTTTTGGAGAAGCGAATGTATAAAGTCCATACTGTGCGAAGGCAGTATTTATACGTGCATCTAATATGTGTAATGTGGCAAGCGCGCCACCTAGACTATGCCCAGTAGCTAGCAGTTTTTTATGTGCTGGCAATGATACAAGCATATCCATAATAGAATCACGACAAGACTCATAAATAGAGAGAAAGCCGTTATGGACATTTCCGCTATTTAAAGCATAAGGATAAGGTTTTTGATTGACGAGAGAGTCAATAATCCAATCAGGGTCTGTTTGAGTGCCCCTGAAGGCAACGATAATTGTATCCTCAGATTCTAATATAAACCCGAACCATTCTGTTGTTTGAATGGCTTTTCCTTGAAACCCTTGTACATATTGAAAACCATCTGGTATTTCGAAAATACCATTTTGTTTATATTGTTCATACGTTAACTCACAACAAGAAGCTAACAGTATGGCAGTGTCTTTATCAAAGGATAAAGGAGTACGCATTAAGGAAGCCCTCCTTAAGAAAAGGTATAGTTTAATATATGCGGTGAGGAACTTGATTCATGCTTTTGGAAAAAAGACTTGAACCTACAGTTACGTGAGGGAGTATGATTTTTGTAAACATATTGTTAGGAGGAGTGTAAGATGAGCAAAAGGGAAGGCTGTTCAATTGGTGAGTTTTCAAAGAGGACAGGCACATCAATACGGACACTACAATATTACGATGAAATTGGACTACTTAAACCTGAAAAGAATGTTAGCTCTGGTCACCGTTTGTACAAAGGAAAAGATATATTAGAGCTACAGAAAATAGTGAGTCTTAAAGTATTAGGATATAGTTTAGAAGAAATACGCGTTATGCTGAAAATGCCAAGTTTGAATGTAAATTTAAAAGAAACGTTGGAACAACAAAGAAAAGCCTTTGAAGAAAAGAGAAGACACATTGAAGTTTCGATAAAGGCGCTTGAACGAACAATGGTATGTCTTGAGGAAGATGAAGAGTTGGATAGTGACATATTAATGAGTCTAATTAACAGCATTCAAAAAGAAAACGAACAACGTTTATGGCTTGAAGGATATGTATCAAAAGAATTGGCTGATGGATTATATAATAAGTCGGAAGAAGAGGGCATAGCACTTGATAAAGAGTTTGTGCGTTTAGCAAAAGAAGTGAAAAGGTTATTTGGAAGACAAATTGAGGATTCAGAAGTGCAAAAATTGGTTGATGAACATATGAAGGCGACTCTTAAGTATGTTGGTGAAGAGACAATGTATTCTTTAGGTAAATTAGAGAATGTAGAAGAACAATATAATAATATGATGCCATCTCCTTACACGGAAGAAGAAGAGGCATGGCTTAATGAAGCGATGGAGTATTATATGATTCGAAATGGTATGTATAGCCCTCCGCAGTAAAAATAAAGTGCCATAGTCATAAACTTTAGAGAAATGCCTCCGATGTTTTTTTGCATTGGAGGCATTTTTTACTCTTTTCCATCTAAAAGGTGAACAAGGCCACCTAATATACTACTTTCACCAGTACTTTATAATGCTGGGCTTGTAAGAGGTTTGAAAAAATAGCCTGTATATATTTGAACGATGATTACCTATTTACTTGTGTTTGTTCGCACTATATACCGAAAATTTCGGGAAACGAAACATATTATTTATCTGTTTGTTTTTGCTTTTTTTTCAAATACTCCGCACGTAATTGTTCAAGTTGCTGCTTTTTATCAAATTTGGCAGGCTTCTGTTTTTCATGAAACTTTGCCACAGCTACCTGACTTTTGGAATCCAATTGATATTTTCCCACTTTGTTCACCTACTTTTCTTGTCTTTAAAGAGAATCTATTCAACAAATATAATATACCTTATTTTACTGAAGTAAACCTTATTACTTTATTTCATCTGCTTTTTCTCGTTTGTAGACGTAAATTAAAACACCCTTTCACTGCATTACTGCAAGCAAGGGTGTTTTAATTTTATTATTTTATTAGTTGATGGCCATGCCAACATAAGGGCACTGTTTACTCTTTCCCATCTAAAAGACGACCAAGGCCACCTAAAACACTACCTTCACCAGTACTTTGCGCTGCTGGGCTTGTAAGGCGTGCTGCTAATCGGCTAAGTGTTAAGGACTGAATCCAAACTGTTCCAGGACCTTCTAATGTTGCGAAGAATAAACCCTCACCGCCAAATAGAGCTGTTTTTACTTTTCCAACGAATTCGATATCATAGTTAATATCTTTTGTCATGGCAACGAGGCAACCTGTATCAATACGAAGTTTCTCACCAGGTTTTAATTCACGCTTATATACAGTTCCACCTGCGTGCATGAAAGCAAGGCCGTCACCTTCAAGTTTCTGCATGATGAAACCTTCACCACCGAAGAAACCAGTTCCTATTTTTTTCGTAAATTCAATTCCGATAGAAACACCTTTTGCGGCACAAAGAAAGGCATCTTTTTGACAAACGATTTTCCCTTGATATTCTGTTAAATCTACAGGAATAATTTTACCAGGATAAGGAGCAGCAAATGAGACGTGGCGTTTGCCGTGCCCTGTATTTGTAAATACAGTCATAAACATGCTTTCACCTGTAACGAGACGTTTACCTGCTCCCATTAATTTTCCGAATAGACCGTTAGATGGGCCAGAACCATCACCGAAGATTGTCTCCATTTCGATGTAGTCTTCCATCATCATCATTGCGCCCGCTTCTGCGACAACGCTTTCTTTTGGGTCTAATTCAATTTCAACAAATTGCATATCATCGCCATATAACTTATATTCGATTTCATGTGCTTGCATTTTTTCACCTCATAAATATGTAGTAATTCTATTGTACAGAAGTTAAAAGAATTAGAATACTGTAGTTTTGTTAATTTTCGACTAAAAATAGAATGAAAATTTAAGGTTATACTAGTATTATAAAAAATGATGGAATGAAAGTGTTCTCATTTGACGTTTTCGATATAGCATGATATAGTGAAAGCACTATTGAGCTACATAATGTGGTACGGAAATAAAGCACGTTGTATTAAAGGCTGTAAGCTTGTTATACATTCATGTCCTTTATATCCACCTTTTCATGTGGATTCATAGTTTCATTTTTATTTAGGAGGTACATGACATGCAAACAGGTAAAGTTAAATGGTTTAACGGCGAAAAAGGTTTTGGTTTCATCGAAGTTGAAGGTGGAGAAGACGTATTCGTACATTTCTCAGCTATCCAAGGCGACGGCTTCAAAACTTTAGAAGAAGGTCAAGAAGTTTCTTTCGAAATCGTTGAAGGAAACCGCGGACCACAAGCAGCTAACGTTACAAAAAACTAATTAGCTAGCGATAAAAAGCATTCCGATTTTCGGAATGCTTTTTTTTATTCTTTGGAACTAGATTCATTTGAAGATAATTCACCTTTGAAGGTAAGTTCTTCAAAATCATCAAGCATTTGTTCATATTCTTCATGCTCTTCTGTAGCGAAAACTTGTGGGTTTTTCCCGTACATATCCGTACCGATAAAGTTTTCAAAATCCTCCACGTAGCCTACGTTTTCTTCACTATTTACATACATGCCATTATAGTTTTTTGAATCTTGTCTTTCTAAATCAGACGGCGTTTCAGATGTTCCGTAATTTGCGACATCTTGCCACGCATCTTCCGCATCGTACTCAACAGAATGGTCCTCATCATGCTTGTGGAAAGAAGGAGACAACACTTTTTCTTCAACTGGTCGTGTATTCATATTTAACTTATTTGTCGCGTGCTGGATGCATGTTGTAGCAGTCGGCATTGCTTCCAATCTTTCAAATGGAATTTCTTCGCCAGACACTTCGCAAATGCCGTACGTACCCGCTTCTATTTTTTGTAGGGCATGTTTCGTCTCCTCAAGCTGTTTATGCCAAAGTTCAATAAGCCCGAAGTCTTTTTCCCGTTCATATAGCTCTGTAGCCATATCACCTGGATGGTTGTCATAGCTAGACAGTTCTCCTACTGAATCGCGTTCAGAAGCACGATCTGTATTTTCATGAGTTTGTATCGTTTGTTCCAGTTCTTGTTTTTGTTTTTCTAAAATGGATTTAAATTGACCTATTTGTTGTGGAGTTAACATAGTCGTCCACCTTCCTACAATTCAGTTTCTTTACATAGTATGAGCGTTGAGAGTAGGAATTATGAGATGAATTTCAGATATGAAAAAGGAGCCGCATAAGCAGCTCCTTTTATAGAAAGTATCCAAGTAATAATCCGATTCCCATTAGGAAACCGAAGATTGTATTTGTTTTTGCTGTTGCAATCATCGCAGGTACCATTTCCATTGGAATGCTTTTGCCGATAAAGCCTTTCGTCGCTTTAAATGCTTTCGGTGCACTTAAAAATACGATAAGCATCCATGGTGATACGATGCCCACGATAATTAAAGCAATTGTCCAAATGTAGGAAACGATGAACATCGAAGCAAGTACACCAACAGCTCTTTCACGTCCAACGAGAATTGCTAACGTTTTACGACCGTTTTCTTTATCGCCATCCAAGTCACGAATATTATTAGCTAGTAAAATGGCACCAATTAAAATGGAGCTTGGAATAGATAGTAAAATGACTTCTGATGTTACAGTGCCAGTTTGAATAAAGAATGAAATGCCAATAATAATGACACCCATAAATAATCCGGCTGTCAACTCTCCAAATGGTGTATATGCAATTGGAAATGGGCCACCTGTATACAGGTAAGCAACGGCCATACAAATAAGACCGATTGCAGCAAGCCACCAGCTAGAATTCATACAAATATACACACCTAATAGTATTGCGATGCCGAAAAATCCAAATGCTAAGTTAAGCACTGTTTTTGGCTGAATGCCATCGCGAACGATAGCGCCGCCAATACCAACTGAACCTTCGTGATCGAGTCCTCTTTTATAATCAAAGTATTCATTAAACATGTTTGTTGCTGCTTGAATGAGAAGACAAGCAAGAAGCATCATAAGGAAAAGAGGAAGATGTATTTGATTTATACCTCCGACCTGCATCGAATATGCTGTTCCGATGAAAACAGGTACGAAAGCGGCTGTTAATGTATGGGGACGTAGTAAACTCCACCAGATGCGCCAGCCTGTTTGCTTACTTGGCTTTGGCGCCGTAGGAGAGGAATTCGTTTTGACGTTCATTTCCATGTTGAATCCTCCTTTGGTCACATATTGTACACAACTAAGTGTAGAAAAAGCATCATTTAGTGTCAACGTTTATTTTCTAGGAAGAGAAGGTGAATTTCTCAGAAATGCTAAACGTTGACAGGCCTTTCGTTTGAGGTGTATCTTAAAATCAAGCGTAATTATGACTATTTTTCGCCCATAGGGGGGAGACAATTGTGATTCAAACGAAACAAAAAGGCTTGCAAGAAGTTCTTATTGCAGCTATCAAGCGTGCAACTAACGAAAAAACATTAGTTAGTTTTGTAAAACAAATAGACTGGGTGGATCCGCTTCTGTTCTATGCAGCAGGAAAAAGGATTTCATTCGAAAATAGATGTTATTTTGCAGACCCGGCTCAGCATGTAATATTTGCAGGAATTGGCTCTGTTTTCACTATAGCAAATTCTTCTCATAAGCGCTTTCAAACCGCTCGTGACGAGTGGGAGAAAGTAAAAGAGAATGCATTTGTCCAAAGAGATGAATATGAATTTGGAACGGGTCCGCTTTTATTTGGTGGTTTTTCATTTGATCCAGAAAAAGAGAAAACGGACCTATGGAAAGAATTTAAAGATACGACATTTTCACTACCAGCATTTTTATTAACTGTAAAAAATGAAAAAGCATGGTTAACGATGAATACATTTGTTGCAGCAACAGATTGTGCAGAAACTCTTTATAACGAAATGATTTCTTTAGAAGAGAAAATTTTTGGGGAGAGTAAATGTGCGCTAAACGGATCGAAATTAACTGTTATTTCTAAAGTAGAAGTGGATCCGAAAGGCTGGATGAAAGCAATTGAAAAAGTACAAGACGAGATGAAGCAGGGTAACGTGCAGAAGGTTGTATTGGCGAGGGAACTTAAAGTAGAGATGAATCATTCGATTGATTCTGCTCTTGTTTTAGAAGCACTTCGCATTGGTCAACCGGATTGTTACGTATTTTCTTTTGATTATAAAGGAGCATGCTTCTTAGGAGCGACGCCTGAGAGATTAATTCGCAAAGAAGATGAGAAATTTACATCGATGTGTCTTGCTGGTTCAATCGGTCATGGTCATTCTATAGAAGAAAGTGAACGAAATAGTAATGCGCTTCTTCATGATGAAAAGAATTTAGCTGAACATGGTTATGTTGTTAACATGATCCGCTCGGTACTAAATGAACATTGCGAATACGTTAATATTCCGGAAAGCCCAGGTTTATTAACAACGAAAAACTTAATTCACTTATATACGCCTGTAGAAGCAAAAGGCGATGCGAGTCTTTTAACAATGGTAGAAGAATTACATCCAACACCAGCTCTTGGCGGGACACCTCGTTTGGAAGCGATGAAACTGATCCGTGATGTTGAATTGTTAGACAGAGGGTTGTATGGTGCACCGATTGGCTGGATAGATGATGAAGGAAATGGTGAATTTGCGGTTGCGCTGCGCTGCGGATTATTAAACGGCGAGAAAGCATCCTTATTTGCCGGTTGTGGTATTGTAATTGATTCAATCCCGCAGCTTGAATATGAAGAAACAAGTTTGAAGTTTAGACCGATGCTTGGTGCTTTGGAGGAATTAATGAAATGAACAATCATATAGAAGCATTATCATATTATTTAGGCGCGTTCGTGGATGAACTGACGCGTCTAGATGTATGTGATGTTGTCATTAGTCCAGGCTCACGGTCAACGCCGATTGCTTTACTAATGGAACAACACGAAGGAATGAACACATATTTACATGTAGATGAAAGATCAGCTGGATTTTTCGCGCTCGGTATTGCGAAAGCGAAAAAACGCCCAGTAGCATTATTATGTACGTCAGGAACAGCAGCAGCTAATTACTATCCAGCTGTATGTGAAGCTTTTCATTCAAGGGTCCCGCTTATCGTCTTAACAGCGGATAGACCGCATGAATTAAGAGATGTGGGTGCACCACAAGCAATGAATCAATTTAATTTATACGGTACTTTTGTGAAACAATTTACAGAGATGGCACTGCCAGAAGCGAGTGAAGCGATGTATCATTACGCTCGTATGACGACGCAGCGCATGATAGCAAATGCTTGTTTAGCGCCGCAAGGACCTGTTCATCTTAATTTTCCAGTTCGTGAACCGCTTATCCCGGACTTTTCATTAGAAAGTTTATGGGATAAAGGACGCGGGGAATATACAGGAGTAGTTCAGCGAGGGAACGCGGTGATGCCGAGTGAATATGTAGATTCTCTTGTAGGGCGCCTTTCAGGTATGGAAAAGGGGCTTATTATTTGTGGAGATGATAGTCATTCAGAAATTGCAATATTTGCAACGCAACTAGCTGAAAAAACGGGATATCCAATATTAGCAGACCCACTTTCTAATATTCGTAGCGGACACCACGATAAAACGATGGTAATTGACTGTTATGATACATTTTTACGAAATGAGCAGTTAAAAGAAAAATGGAAACCGGACGTGTTAATTCGCTTTGGTGGTATGCCTATTTCTAAATCATTAACGCAGTTCATAAAAAAACAAACGAAAGCAGTTCATATCGTTGTCGATGAATCAGGACAATGGAGAGATCCAGCTCTTGTTGCGACAGAAGTTGTGCAAGCAAGTGACATTGAATTCTGCAAGGCAGTAATAGAAAAAATGCCAGTTATGAAGAAGAATGATTGGTTCGTAATGTGGCAACATATAAACGAAAAAACGAAGGAAACGCTTCGTGAAATAGAAACATATGAAACTGCATTTGAAGGAAAGGTTATTACAGATATTGTGCGCGTATTACCAGAAGATGCAACGTTATTTGCGAGCAATAGTATGCCGATTCGTGATACAGACTCATTCTTCTTCACATCGGATAAAAACATCCATGTGATGGCAAACCGTGGCGTAAATGGTATTGATGGAATCATTTCGACAGCTTTAGGAGCGAGCATTATTTGCGATCCGCTTGTATTAGTGATTGGTGATTTATCATTTTATCACGATTTAAATGGGCTATTAGCAGCGAGATTACATGAATTAAACATAACAATTGTCGTTGTAAATAATGATGGCGGGGGTATTTTCTCATTCTTACCACAATATGAGAAAAAGGAACATTTTGAATCATTATTTGGAACACCAATTGGACTTGATTATGAGCACGTTGTCAAAATGTACGGTGGTTCATTTAGTCGTGTAAATGGTTGGGAGCAATTCCGAGAAGAGGTACAAAAGGGAACAAGGGCGGAAGGTTTACACGTTGTGGAAATTTGTACGAATCGTGATGAGAACTTAACACTGCACCGTACATTATGGGCAAAAACGATGGACGTAATTACTACATCTTTACAGGGTGAATCAAAATGAAAGTAACGCTGCAAGGTGTATCGTATGAATATGAAGTAGTCGGAAGCGGGGAACCACTTCTACTTCTTCATGGTTTTACGGGAAGCATGGAAACGTGGCGTTCTTTTATCCCTTCATGGAGTGAGCAGTTTCAAATTATTGTAGTGGATCTTGTTGGGCACGGAAAGACCGAGAGTCCTGAAGATGTTGAGCATTATGACATCCGAAATGTGGCGTTGCAAATGAAAGAACTATTAGATTATCTTCATATTGAAAAAGTACATATACTTGGCTATTCAATGGGCGGTAGATTGGCGATTACGATGGCATGTCTATATCCAGATTATGTACACTCTCTTTTATTAGAAAACTGTACAGCTGGGCTCGAAAACGAAGCAGATAGAAAAGAACGTCGTGAAAAAGATGATCGACTTGCCGATAAAATTGAGCGAGAAGGCATAGAAAGTTTTGTATCCATATGGGAAAAAATTCCGCTTTTTGAAACGCAAAAACGTTTAGTAAAAAACGTACAAGAAGCGGTACAAAAAGAGAGGCTTGCTAACAACCCAAAAGGGCTCGCAAATAGCTTGCGCGGCATGGGAACTGGGGCTCAGCCTTCATGGTGGGATGAGCTGAAAAACTTAAAAATACCTGTTCTTTTAATGAACGGAGAATATGATGAAAAGTTCTTCCGCATATTAAAAAACATCGAAAAATGCGTGTCTGATGCGAAATTTGTCAAAATTCATGGTGCTGGCCATGCAATTCATGTGGAACAACCGGAAAAGTTTGATACAATAGTAAAGGGATTTCTAAAAACTATGCAGTGATACTTTTTTCAGCAAGAAGGAAGCCACACTTATAGGTGAAATCAGAAATATACAAGGAGGTAGTTGTAATGGCTATTGAATGGGTAAAAGAAGGCAATTACGAAGATATTATTTATTCAACATACAATGGTATCGCAAAGATTTCGATTAACCGTCCTGAAGTACATAACGCATTCCGTCCAAAAACGGTAATGGAGTTAATCGATGCTTTTGCACAAGCTCGTGATGATGCAAATGTTGGCGTTATCATTTTAACAGGTGAAGGTGGACGTGCATTCTGTTCTGGCGGCGACCAAAAAGTTCGCGGTCATGGTGGATATGTAGGTGACGACCAAATCCCTCGTTTAAACGTATTAGACTTACAACGTCTAATTCGCGCAATTCCTAAACCAGTTATCGCAATGGTAGCAGGTTATGCAATCGGCGGTGGACACGTACTTCATATCGTATGTGACTTAACAATCGCTGCAGACAACGCTGTATTCGGACAAACAGGTCCTAAAGTAGGAAGCTTTGACGGTGGATACGGAGCTGGTTACTTAGCTCGTATGGTAGGCCACAAGAAAGCTCGCGAAATTTGGTACCTATGCCGTCAATATAGTGCACAAGAAGCACTTGATATGGGCTTAGTAAACACTGTAGTACCATTAGAAGAGCTTGAAGCAGAAACAGTACAATGGGCACAAGAAATTTTAGCAAACAGCCCAATGGCACTTCGTTTCCTAAAAGCTGCATTCAACGCAGACACAGACGGTCTAGCTGGTATTCAACAACTAGCTGGAGATGCAACGTTATTGTACTACACAACTGACGAAGCAAAAGAAGGTCGCGACGCATTCAAAGAAAAACGCAGTCCGGACTTCGGTCAATTCCCTCGTTTCCCGTGATAAAAGCGGAAGCAGCTCGTTCAGAATGTGAGGGGGATGGAGCTTCTGACGTAGAGGCGCTTTTTGCCTCGTAGGAAGAAGTGAAGCCACCGAACATTCTAGCTGCTGTAGCTGGATGTTTTAAAAGCGGAAGCGGCTCGCTTAGAACAAGAGGGCGTTGGAACTCCTGACGTAGAGGCGCTTTTTGCCTCGTAGGAAGGCGTGAAACGACCGACTGTTCTAGCCACTGCAGCTGGATAAGGTCAAACCGGAAACAAAACAACTAAGAGACTTGATATCATATCAAGTCTCTTTCTTTCATGAAAGGAGAATGAATGATGGAGACGATGCCAAATTGGTTAATGCAACGTGCATTTTTAACACCAGATCGCACTGCAATTGAAATAGAGGAAGAGAAAGTTACTTTTATGGAGCTGCATGAAAAAGTAGTATCTGTTTGTGAACACCTTACGCATGTAGGGGTGAAGCGTGGACAAAAGGTGGCTGTTCTGATGAAAAATGGTATGGAGATGATTACAGTTATTCACGCCCTATCTTATATAGGTGCAGTAGCTGTGCTTTTAAATACGCGTCTTTCAAGAGAAGAGCTACTTTGGCAAATGGATGATGCTGAAGTTGTTTGTTTAGTAACGGATCAAGATTTTGATGCTAAAGATGTTCCTGTTTATTCATTCGCCGAAGTGATGAATGGACCAAAAGAGGAAGCCTCTATACAAGAAGAGTTTTCTTTAGAAGAAGCGATGACAATTATTTATACGTCTGGGACGACAGGCAAACCGAAAGGCGTTATTTTAACGTACGGCAATCATTGGGCAAGCGCAGTCGGTTCGTCGCTTAATTTAGGACTTCGTGATGATGATTGTTGGTTAGCCTGCATGCCGATGTTCCATGTTGGCGGGCTATCTCTTTTAATGAAAAACATTATGTACGGCATGCGTATTTTACTTGTTCCGAAATATGATGCTGATTTTATTCATAAAGCACTTCAAACGAGAGGAGTAACAATTATTTCTGTCGTTTCTAAAATGTTAACTGATTTATTAGAGCGACTTGGGGCAGAGACATATCCACCTTCTTTACGATGCATGTTACTTGGCGGAGGACCAGCGCCAAAACCACTATTAGAAGCATGTGTAGAAAAAGGAATTCCTGTATATCAAACGTACGGTATGACAGAAACATCTTCGCAAATTTGTACGTTATCCGCAGATTACATGTTAACGAAAGTAGGATCAGCTGGAAAACCACTATTTCAGTGCCAACTTCGTATTGAAAAAGATGGCGTAGTAGTGCCACCATTTGCGGAAGGTGAGATTGTAGTAAAAGGACCGAACGTAACAGGCGGTTACTTTAACCGTGAAGATGCGACGCGAGAGACTATTCAAAACGGATGGCTTCATACTGGCGACCTCGGTTATTTAGACGAAGAAGGGTTTTTATACGTATTAGATCGCCGCAGTGATTTAATTATTTCTGGCGGAGAGAATATATATCCAGCTCAAATTGAAGAAGTGTTGCTTTCTCATCCGGCAGTAGCGGAAGCTGGTGTTGTCGGCATGGCTGACGATAAATGGGGACAAGTACCAGCTGCTTTTGTTGTGAAAAGCGGGGCGGTAACAGAAGAAGAAATTCTTCATTTTTGCGAGGAGAAATTAGCGAAATATAAAGTGCCGAAGAAAGCATGTTTCTTAGAGGAATTACCACGTAACGCTTCGAAAAAATTGTTAAGACGAGAGTTAAGACAATTAGTGGAGGAGATGTAGGTGGAAATAAAAAAAGCGACACTGTATATAACGGAAATGCCACTCGTAATCCCGTTTGCTGCAAGCTACGGGACTTACGAAAAGCGTGAGAGTATCGTTATTGAATTAGAGGATACGGACGGGTACATCGGATTTGGGGAAGTCGTTGCATTCTCTGAACCGTGGTATACGGAAGAAACGGTGAAGACAGCGCTGCATGTACTGCAAGACTTTTTAATACCTGATTTATTAAAGGCTGAAATTTCTCATCCGAATGAGGTACCGGGTCTATTTCAACATATAAAAAGAAACCGAATGGCAAAAGCCGGAATAGAGGGGGCTGTTTGGGATTTATATGCGAAGCGTCAAAAGAAATCGCTAGCGACAGTACTTGGCGGAACTAGTCATGAAATTGAAGTCGGCGTTGTAATTGGCCTTAATACGATTCCAGTTATGTTAAAACAAATCGAGAAGTACGCGGAAGAAGGATACGAGCGTTTTAAAGTGAAAATAAAGCCAGAGCATGATTATGAGTTATTAAAAGAAATTCGAAAAGAGTTTCCGCATATCCCGCTAATGGCTGATGCAAATTCAGCATATACATTAGCGGATACGGAGAGGCTGAAACGACTAGATGAATTCCAATTAATGATGATTGAACAACCGTTAGCGGATTACGATTTTCTTGATCACGCGGAGTTGCAAAAGAAAATTGAAACGCCGATTTGTTTAGATGAAAGTATTCATGGTTTAGAAGACGCACGCGTTGCGATTACGCTTGGTAGTTGCCGCATCGTTAACATTAAGCCAGGGCGAGTGGGCGGATTAACAGAGTCGGTTCAAATTCATAATTATTGCATGGAACATAACATACCCGTTTGGTGCGGTGGTATGGTGGAGATGGGGATTTCACGAGCGCAAAATGTTGCTCTTGCGTCATTGCCTAACTTTACGATTCCAGGAGATATATCCGCTTCTAGTAGACATTGGGAGAAGGATATTATTTGGCCGGAAGTGACGCTTGAGGGCGGGAAAGTGATGGTGCCGCAAAGCGTTGATGCTGAGTATGAAGTAGATCGCGGAAGGCTGGCGGAAATCACGAAGCAGCGAATTGTTTTTGAGCGGTGAAGGGGAGTTTCCTTAGGCTGCCCGCAAGTAGCGAGAGGATTTTGTCGTTCATTGTCGGTAAGTCGATATATTTCAATAATCGCTGATATAATTTTATTTACAAAGGTTACTTTAACGAGTAGCCTTTTTGTATTGTACAAATTGGATAGACTAGTTTACAATCGAGCGTATAAAAATGGAATGAAAAAGGGGGAGTAAAATGAAACGCATTTCAATTTTAATCGCTGATGATGAGGCGGAAATTGCTGATTTAATTGAGATACATTTAGAAAAAGAAGGGTACCATGTTGTGAAAGCAGCGGATGGGGAAGAGGCGGTTCATATTATTGAAACGCAGTCAATCGACTTGGTAGTTTTAGATATTATGATGCCGAAAATGGATGGTTATGAGGTGACGCGTCAAATTCGCGCGAAACATCATATGCCGATTATTTTTTTAAGCGCGAAAACTTCGGACTTTGATAAGGTGACAGGTCTTGTACTAGGTGCGGATGATTATATGACGAAGCCTTTCACACCAATAGAATTAGTTGCACGTGTAAATGCACAACTGCGTAGGTTTTTTACGTTAAATCAACCGAAAGTAGCGGAGAGTAAATCTGCTTTAGAAATAGGCGGAGTCGTAATTAATCCCGAGCGCAGGACGGTTGATGTGTATGGTGAGCAAATTGAATTAACGCCGAAAGAGTTTGATATTTTATATTTATTAGCGAGTCATCCGAAGAAAGTTTACAATGTGGAAAATATTTTTCAGCACGTATGGGCAGACGATTATTATGAAGGTGGAAATACAGTAATGGTACATATTCGGACTTTGCGGAAGAAACTTGGAGAAGATAAAAGAAAGGATAAATTAATAAAAACAGTGTGGGGAGTAGGGTATACTTTCAATGGCTAATATGATGAAAAGTTTTCGATTTAAAATGATTGCCTTATTTGCGTTAAGTATGGTGCTTGCAGCAACTGTAACTTATATAATTTATAAAGGATTGCAGCTGTATTATAAAAAGATGGTTCGCTACGAAGAGCCTTTAGCACAATTTAGGTCAATGGTAAGGGAATTTGGAGACATTAACTTCTTTTTAATTTTCTTTATTCCGTTATCTATTATCTTTTTCTTCTTTTTGACAAAACCGTATTTAAAATACTTTGATGAAATTTCTAATGGGATTCATCATCTTGCGAACGGTAACTTTACGAATAAAGTTCAAGTTTCATCAAATGATGAGTTTGGAAATATCGCGCGTGAAATAAATGTTGCAAGTGAAAAGTTAAAAGAAGCTGTTGAAAGAGGAGATTTTGCTGAAAGTAGTAAAGATCAGCTCGTTGTGAATTTAGCTCATGATTTAAGAACACCGTTAACATCCGTGTTAGGATATTTAGATTTAATTCTTAAAGATGAAAATTTAACAAAAGAACAAATTAAACATTTCTCCACAATTGCATATACAAAATCACAAAGACTGGAAAGTTTAATCGATGAGTTATTTGAAATTACACGTATGAATTATGGCATGCTAAAGCTGGATAAAAAGCCGATTGATATAAGTGAGTTGCTTATACAGTTAGAGGAGGAATTGTATCCGTTATTAGAAAAACATCATTTAGAAGCTAGATTGAACGTGGCTCCTCATTTACCGATGCACGGTGATGGAAAATTGTTAGCTAGAGTATTTGAAAACTTGTTAACAAATGCCGTTCGTTACGGGTATGATGGACAATTTGTTGATATGAATGGGTATGTTGATAATGGAGAAGTTGTCGTACAAATTATGAATTACGGAGATAGCATCCCGGAAGAAGATTTACCGTATCTTTTTGATATGTTCTATACAGGTGATAAAGCAAGAACTGAGAACCGTGGCGGGACAGGCCTTGGACTATTTATTGCGAAAAATATTGTCGAGCAACATAACGGTACGATTTCTGCTGAGAGCAATGTAGTTAGAACGATATTTGAAGTACGATTGCCAAAAGACGAGAATGTAACAATTTAATAAAAATTTAAACTTTACCCCACTTTTTATTTTAATAGTTTTTTCTATTCTATACGTAAGTTACGTTAAGGAGGAACTAGAAATGAAAAAGTGGGTATTTATTTCTTTTTTTATAGCATGCACAGTATGTGTAGGCGTTTATATATCACCGTTATTTCAAAAGGAAATCGATGTTAAAATTGTCGGAAAAGATGAGCTAGTAAAGGCGGCAAACAATGAGAGGAAAGAGATTACGAAGGAACAAATTTATAAGGGCGATTTATTATTAGTTAATAGGGATTATCCAGTAAAAAAAGATAGTATTAGGTCTGATATTATAAATGTAAATCATAATAGTGAATTAGTGAGAGGCTATGTAATATTTGATAGAAATCTTCGTTTATCAAAGGATGTTGTGAAAAAGTTTTTGAACGTTGTCGATGCGGCTGGAAAAGAAAGTGTTAACCATTTTTTGATTAGTAGTGGTTATAGAGATTTCCAAGAGCAAAAACAGCTATATGAAAAAATGGGATCTGATTACGCGCTTCCAGCAGGATACAGTGAACATAATTTAGGATTATCACTGGACGTTGGGTCTACTCAAAAAAAAATGGAGAAAGCGCCTGAAGGAAAATGGATTGAAGAGAACGTATGGAAGCATGGCTTTGTATTACGTTATCCGAAAAATAAAAGTAACATTACAGGCATTCAATATGAGCCATGGCATATACGTTATGTCGGCCTACCTCATAGCGCAATTATGCAAAAAAAGAATTTCACACTAGAGGAATATTTAGAGTTTTTAAAAGAGGAAAAAGAGATTTCAACTGAAGTAGAAGGTAAGAAATATACTGTTTCTTATTATAAAGTTTCTGAGAATATGAAAGTGAACGTTCCAGCAAACAAGCAGTATGAAATTTCCGGGAACAATATGGATGGGGTTATTGTGACGGTTCAGGAATAGAGAAAAAGGCTGTGCCATTTGGGACAGCCTTTTCTTATATAAGAAAGGAATTGACGTTTTTTGTCGGTAAATCGATATTCCTTGTCGAATCGTTGATATATTGTAAGTTATGATAGATATATTCAAAAAATCGTTGATATAATTTCCTATACTATTAGCATTTTGTAGGAGCATCTTTTTATTTGCTTTTAAACATTATAACGTTATATTTACTTCTCCCTTTTTTTGTGTTACGCTAAACGTGTGAAAGAGATATAAAATGAAACTTTAATGTAAGCGTATTCTTATGGCTTCTTATAGAAAAGGGTGGAAATACAATGACAGAACGATTCGTACTACGTAATGTGAAACGTGTGAACGGGGAAGAGATTGACATTGTAATTGAAAATAACAAAATCGCACAGGTGACGAAAGCTGGTGCTGGCGAGGGTGGAAAGGTTCTTGATTACTCTGGTACTTACGTATCGAGTGGTTGGATTGATTTACACGTTCATGCTTTTCCAGAGTTTGATCCGTATGGCGATGAGGTGGATGAAATTGGCGTTAAGCAAGGGGTAACGACAATTGTTGATGCGGGTAGTTGCGGTGCTGATCGCATTGCAGATTTAGTAAAAAGTAGAGAGCAGGCAAAGACAAATTTATTTGCCTTTTTAAATATTTCTCGCATCGGTTTGAAACGAATTGATGAATTATCCAATATGGAATGGATAGATAAAGAGAAAGCGATAGAAGCAGTAGAAAAGTATAAAGATGTAATCGTTGGGTTAAAGGCGAGAATGAGTAAAAGTGTCGTTTGTGATAGTGGAATTGAACCGCTGCATGTAGCGCGCGCTTTATCTCGAGAAACATCATTACCGATTATGGTACATATCGGTTCAGCGCCTCCCCGTATAGAGGAAGTTGTACCTCTTTTAGAAAAAGATGATGTGATTACACATTATTTAAACGGGAAAGAAAATAATTTATTTGATGAAGAAGGGAAACCGCTACCTGTGTTGTTAGATGCGGTGAATCGCGGCGTGCATTTAGATGTTGGTCACGGTAATGCTAGCTTTTCTTTTAAAGTAGCAGAAGCGGCGAAGCGTCACGATATTGCCTTTCATACAATTAGTACAGATATTTACCGAAAGAATCGTATACATGGTCCAGTGTATAGTATGGCTCACGTTCTTTCAAAATTCCTTTACTTAGGTTATCCGCTAGAAGAAGTGATTGATGCGGTTACGAAAAATGCGGCAGAGTGGCTTAAGAAACCAGAGCTTGGCCGTATTCAAGAAGGGGATATTGCAAACTTAACTTTATTTACGGTTAAAGATGAGAAGGTTACGTTAATTGATTCAGAAGGGGATCAGCGCATTGCTGAAAAAAGAATTGATACGAAAGGGGTTGTAATTAATGGGTCATTCATTGAATGCTAAGTACGGATTAAAAAGAGTAATTAATGCGAGCGGTAGAATGAGTATTTTAGGTGTATCTGCTCCTACAGATACGGTAATGGATGCGATGAAACATGGTGGACAAAATTATGTGGAAATTGCTGATTTAGTAGATAAAGCAGGAGACCATATTGCGAGAATTCTAGATTCAGAGGCAGCGGTCGTTGTGAATTCAGCATCGAGCGGAATTGCGCTTTCTATCGCTGGTATCGTTACAGAAGGAAATCGCCGTAAAAGTGAAAGACTTCACCAAGAAGTAATCGCGAAAAACGAAGTGATTATGTTAAAAGGCCATAACGTTCAATACGGTGCTCCTGTTGAAACGATGATTTACTTAGGCGGAGGAAAACTCGTTGAAGTTGGCTACGCAAATGAAGGGAAAGCAGAACATATTGAAGATGCGATTGGCGAAAATACAGCAGCAATTCTTTATGTGAAATCACATCATGCAGTGCAAAAAAATATGATTTCTGTTGAAGAAGCATGGGAAGTAGCGCAGCGAAATAACGTACCACTTATCGTTGATGCAGCAGCTGAAGAAGACATTCAAAAATATGTGAAGTATTCAGATCTTGCTATTTATAGCGGTTCAAAGGCAATTGAAGGACCTACTTCTGGTATTGTTGGTGGGAAACGAAAATATATTGAGTGGCTGAAAGTGCAATTACATTGCATCGGAAGAAGTATGAAAGTTGGGAAAGAGACGACTTTTGGCTTACTTCAAGCGCTTGATGAGTATGGAGTAAAAGAAGATAAGAGCGAGCAAGAAAAAGAATTGCTACAAGTACTTATGCCGCTAAAAGAATTAAATGGTGTAAATGTAACGATCGTTCAAGATGAAGCTGGAAGAGCAATCTTTAGAGCTCGTATTCATATTAACGAGAAAGAGTTAAACAAATCAGCAAGAGATGTTGTGACTGCATTACGCGAAGGGGAAATCGCTATTTATACACGTGATTACGGAGTAAGACAAGGATTCTTTGATATTGATCCACGTCCACTTCAAGGTGATGACATACATGTGATTGAAGAAAAATTGAGAGAAATCGTAGGGGGAAACTAAAATGACAAACATTCAAAAACGTTTTTATAAAGGCCGCGTAGCATTGAATGTATTAGCAAACAATATAGAAAATGCAAAAGATATTTTTGAAGCAGCAGAAGGTTATGTAGTAGTGGGAGTGTTATCAAAAGACTACCCAACAGTAGAAGAAGCTGTTACAGCTATGAAAGCATACGGAAAAGAAATTGATGACGCTGTATCAATCGGACTAGGCGCAGGAGATAATCGCCAAGCAGCAGTTGTAGCTGAAATTGCGAAGCATTATCCTGGTAGCCATATTAACCAAGTGTTCCCTTCAGTTGGAGCAACGCGTGCAAATCTCGGCGAAAAAGATAGCTGGATTAATAGTTTAGTATCACCAACAGGAAAAGTAGGTTACGTAAATATTTCTACTGGCCCAATTAGTGCGGCTGGAGAAGAAAAAGCAATCGTTCCAATTAAAACAGCGATCGCACTTGTACATGATATGGGCGGAAATTCATTGAAGTACTTCCCGATGAAAGGTTTAGCTCATGAAGAAGAATATCGCGCAGTTGCGAAAGCATGTGCGGAAGAAGGATTTGCATTAGAGCCAACAGGCGGAATTGATAAAGAAAACTTCGAAACAATTGTACGTATTGCGCTAGAGGCAAATGTAGAGCAAGTTATCCCGCACGTGTACTCTTCTATTATTGATAAAGAAACTGGTAACACGAAAGTAGAAGATGTGCGTGAATTATTAGCAGTCGTGAAGAAGCTAGTTGATCAATATGCGTAAGAAAATTGCAGCGTTCGGCGAAGTAATGATGCGCCTGCAAGTACCTGGATATGAATTGTTGTCGCAAGCTAACACGTTAAATTACTCATTTTCAGGTACAGGTGTGAACGTTGTAGCGGCACTTTCTCACTTAGGGCATGAAGGGCTTCTTATTTCAACTTTACCGGAAAATTCGGTTGGAGATGCAGCTGTATCTTACATTCAAAAGTTAGGGATTCAAACTTCTCTTGTTTCAAGAGGCGGTAAATATGTAGGTATGTATTTTTTAGAAAATGGATTCGGTGCACGTGCAAGCCGCGTTACATATTCGAATCGATTAGAAAGTAGCTTCAATACGGCATGTGAAGAAATGTATCAATTTGAAGAAATCGCAAAGGAAATTGATATCGTTCATTTTTGCGGTATTACACTTGCGATGAATGATACGGTGCGTCATCATATGAAATCTTTAGCGAGAGCAGTTAAAGAAAACGGAGGAACCGTCGTTTTTGATTGTAATTATCGTCCCTCACTTTGGGGAGAAGACGGATATGAACAGGCAAAACCGCATTATGAAGAAATGCTAGGACTTGCTAATATCGTTATGATGAATGAAAAAGATGCGATGTTTGTTTTAGGAATGAAAACCGAAGAAACGGAGCGAGAGGCGCAACTTGTTGATCTTATTCCAAAGGTAGCTGAAACGTATCATATCGCTACAATCGCTGGTACTCATCGCTCTATTAACAGTGATAATACACATTCGCTTCGCGGGTTTATATGTAAAGATGGTTCGTTCACTTTTGCAAAAACACTTACGTTTTCTGTATATGATAGAATAGGTGCTGGAGATGCTTATACGAGCGGAATTATTCATGGCGAGATAAAAGAGTTTGCACCAGAGAAAGCTGTTTCATTTGCGTCAGCAGCTGGAATGCTTGCACATACAATCGTCGGTGATACGCCAATGTCATCAGAGAAGGATATACTTCGGGCAATGACGGCATCAGTAGGTGATGTAGAAAGGTAGTGGGTGTAACGGTGAACGTAACGAGAAAAAAAGGACCATTATATTTGCAAATAAAAAATATTATTCGTGATCGAATATTGCATGGTGTATATGCGATTCATACGAATATTCCTTCCGAACCGCAATTAGAAGAAGAGTTCAAAGTTAGTAAGATTACAGTGCGTAATGCGATTAAAGAACTCGCTCAAGAAGGATATTTGGAAAAGAAGAGCGGCAAAGGAACGAAAGTGATTCGTAATACTTCTGCGACAAAACTGTCAAAGGGTAAGAAATTTACAGAAGTGTTAGTGGAAGAAGGATATAAGGTACAGAAGAAATTGCTAAAAGCAGAAGTCGTTCATAATGAAGAAGGAACAGTGCCATTTCGATTATTCGGGAAAGAGAGTTTCCGTATCGAGCGCCTATATATGTTAAATGATACGCCGTACATTCATTATACGCACTATTTCTCAGCTCGAATGGCAAGTACAGATTTATCGGACTTTGATTTACAATCGCTTTATGATTTAGTTGAAGACCGAGGTATACATTTAGAAAACTTCAGAGATGAATTCGCGGTTGGGCTTGCACCTAATTTCGTTGCAGAAGCGCTAGGTGAAAAAGAGGGAACAGCGTTATTAAAACGTATGCGCTATTCTTATGATGAAGTTGGCGAAGTAATTGAATATAGCGAAGGCTACTACAATACAGAAATGCAGCATTATGTAGTGAATTATGACGTATAAAAAAGAGGGTATTCGCCCTCTTTTTTTATAAAGTAAGGGGTAACTAACTGTTACGATTTATTTAACCAATTATAACGAAAGTTAATTAAATATATCAGTAAGCCCTGCTAGTCAAGTGATTGGCTAGTAGTGAGGGTTAACTGCGGGCAATCCCTAAAGCTGATTGAACTACAACGTGGCTAGAAATAGCGAGCGTGAATGTCGCGAAAGCAGAAAAAATCAATCAGATGGTGCAAGGTTAAACCCTAAACACTAGAACAATGGGTCTTCCGCCTCGAATCATCTAAGTCAAAAGTGATAAGATGAACGTTCAACGACTATCTCGTATAACTGACGAGAGTACATCACAAGCCTATGGTGATGGAAAAATCCTCTATCTCTAAAGAGATAAACATATAGTCTGCGCTCATGTGAAAACATGAGAAGTTCATAAGAGAACTGGCTAAGGAATTGCGCCCTTAGTTGAACGAGATAAATATAATTAAATCTATTAAACCTCATCGAATGCATCGAACGTATGTGCTATGTTAGATTCAATGAGGTAAGAATAATAATGAAATTTTTACGAGTTAGTCAAGTATCAGAATTAACAGGTTTGCATCCGAGTAGTCTCAGGAGAATGCTGGTGGAACACGCTACGATTCAGAAGAACAAATCTTTCATTAAAGGAGTTACATTCTGATGATATTGGCGAAGAAAGTTAGACTGATTCCAACGCCTGAACAAGAAAAAGTGCTTAGAAACCATGCTGGTGCTGCAAGATTCGCTTATAACTATTGTAAAAGAATGAGTGATAGATACT